>JBNKKA010000154.1:0-10680 GCA_050291585.1 Desulfobacteraceae bacterium | reverse complement strand
CTTCTGGTTGGACGGCCGGCAGGGGCGCGATATTCTCTAAATTGGTATAGAGTCGGGAGGCATAGGGGCCCTCCTTCTCCCGTCCGGCGGTGAGGGAGACCTTTTGCAGGTAGCGGTCGATGGCGGTGGCCGCCCAACGCCCCTCCGCCGCCTGCCACACCGGTGAAGCGGCGCTCTCGGGTGTGGCGCCGCCGGTAAAGAGGTGTTCCATGCCGTTAGCCCGGGTTTTCGCCACGGTACCGAGGAGATCGAGACCTAGGTAGAGGGCGTCGAAGTTCGTTTGCTGTTCCTTGAGGAAGCTTTCTATGGAAGCGGAGCTGTTCAGATGGATCGATAGGCCTAATCGCTCAAAGATCTCCGTTTCGTGGGCGATGATCTCCGCTGTGAGATCTTGGGGGTGGGCGGCCAGGAGTTTGCTTCCCAGGGCGGCCGTCGGTTCGAAGAGGGTCAGGCCATAGCCCTTGCGCAGCAAGTCCCAGGCGACAGTCAGGCTGCTGAGGCCGCTGCCCCAGACGGCCACCTTCTGGTTACGCGAGGGCATGGGGGGAAGTTTGAGGGCGGGGGGCGTCGTCCCGGCGACACAGGCATGTTCCAGTCGGCCGATGTCGATGGGAGCGCCCACCTCGCCCCGTTTACATTGGGTCATGCAGGGGGCATCGCAAATGCGCCCCAGGATGCCGGGCAGGGGCATGCTGCCGCGCAGCACTTTCCAGGCCCCCTCCCAGTTCTCCTTGGCAATCCTGTCCACAAAAGCGCGCGCGTCCACATGCAGGGGGCAGGCCGCCTCACAGGCAGGCGCCTCCTCTTGGATGCACTTCTTCTCGAGTCGGCGCAACTCCTTTTGGTCCACGGTCGATATGCCGATCTTAACGTCTGCTCAGGCCAGGTGCTGCCAATGGCAGCACCTGGTCTGAAGGTTGATGTTGGATACTGCTATTAAGCCTTTGCCTTCAGCCCGGCGAGCACCTTCTCCGGCAGGGCCGGCAGTTTGGTGATGCGCACGCCACAGGCGTTGGTGATGGCGTTGATCACGGCGGCATGGGGGCTGGTGAGGGGCAGTTCGCCCACTCCGCCGGCGCCGAAGGGACCCTCGGGCCGGGGCGTTTCGACGTAGATCAGCTCCATGTCATCGGGGATCTGTTTGATGTAGGGGAAGCCAGCGCCCTTGAGGGTGGTATGCTTCTTGAGATCCTCGAAATCTTCGCTGAGGGCCAGGCCGATACCCTGGGCCAGGCCGCCATACATTTGACCGTCCACCACGAGCTTGTTGTTGATCTTGCCGATGTCGGCCACCAACGTCATCTTTTCCACCGTGGTCTTGCCGGTGGCCAATTCGACGGCCACCTCGGACATGAAAACGCCATACATGTAGACGGAGAAGGGGTTGCCCTGGGAGTTTTCGTCGCAGTTGGCCGCCGGTGCGCTCCACGTACCATCGTAGACCGTGGGGATCTCCTCGGCCTGCATCTCGGCGTAGGTGCGGTAGCTGCCGTCGGCCTTGCGCATGGCGTTGACCATCAGCTCACAGGCGTTCTGGATGGCCCGCCCGGTGACCACTTGCTGGCGGCTGCCGCCGGAAGGCCCGCTGTCTGGTGACTTGCTCGTGTCGTTCAAGTCCAAGCGGATGCGCTCGGGAGCGACTTTCATGGGCCGCAGGGCCTCGTGGGCCGTCCCCAGAGTGCCCATGTCGGCCCCCTGGCCGTGGTCTTCCCAGGTGGTGTAGATGGTAAAACTCTCGTCTTCGTTGAGTTCAATGCGGGCTCCTGAGGTATCCGGACCGTCCAGACCGCAGCCGTAGACACCGATGGAGACACCGACCCCTTTTTTGACCGCTTCTGTGGATCCGGCTTTTGCTTTCTCCAGGGCGGCTTTGTATTTGGGACGCAGGATGTCGATCATCTCAGGCAGAGAGAGCACTTCCGGCGTTTGACCGGTGGGGGATGTACTGCCCTCACGGTAGACGTTTTTATAGCGCAGCTCAAGGGGATCCATGCCCAGCTTTTCGGCAAGCTCGTCCATGAGCACTTCGGAGGAGAACTCGGCCTGGGGCGAGCCGTAAGCGCGGAAGGCAGATCCCCAAGCGTGGTTGGTGCACACGGTTCTTCCCTGACCCCGTATGTTGGCGATGTCATAGCCGGCGCCCATGAACTGGGTGCCGCGTAGGGTGAGCAGGTCGCCGAATTCGGAGTAGGGGCCGTGATCCACGCTGTAGTCGGTCTCCATGGCCTGCAGTTTACCGTCTTTGTCGGCGGCCAGGCGCATATTGACGAAGAAGGGGGAGCGCTTGCCCGTGTAAGTCATCTGCTGGTGGTAGTCATAGTTGAGGAAGACGGGCTTGCCGGTGGCCAGACAGGCGGCGCCCACGAGGGCTTCCATGGTGGGGCTGAACTTGTAGCCGAAGGTGCCTCCGGTGGGGTTCTGTACGGCGATGATGTCGTCCAACTCTACTCCCAAGCCCGGGGCGATCATCATGCGGTGCAGGTTGAGGGCGATGGACTTGGAGTGGATGCACAGCTTGCCATCGGCGTTCTGGTAGGCGAACCCCACGTCAGGCTCCATGGGCATGTGGGGCTGGCGTCCCACGAAGAAGTCGTCCTCCACCACTGCGTCGGCAGCGGCGATGATGGGCTTGGTGTCCGCCCCTTTGGCGATGTTCTGAATATAGTAAATGTTGGGCGTACCAGGGTGGATCTCCATGGCGTCTTCGGCCATGGCAGCGGGGGCGCTCATATAGGCCGGCAGCTCCTCCAGTTCCACTTTGACAGCGTCGGCAGCGGCCTTGGCCTGGGCCAGGGTCTCGGCGCAGACGATGGCGATGGCGTCGCCATATTGAAAGACCTTCTCCTCACAGAGGATGGGGCGGTCCCAGCCGTCGCCCAAGTTGGTGGGGAAGGTGATCAGGCCCGTAATGCGGTTTTTGCCTTTGATGTCCTTGTGGGTGACCACCTTTTTGACGCCGGGCATCTTCTCCGCTTCACTGAAGTCGATGGCAGAGATATTGGCGTGGGAGACCTTGGCCTGGACCAGGGCCAGATGGAGGCTGCCCGGGGGCAGCTTGAGGCCCAGGTCGGCGCCGTAGTCCAGGGTACCGGTGACCTTGGCCACGGCCGTGGGGCGCGGGTGGCTGCTGCCGAAGACTTTGCCGTCTGCAGGGAGGGTATACATGAGGTCCGCGGCCTTCATCTCGCCGCGCAGGACCTTGGCCGCGTCGGTGACGGCATCCACCAGCTGTTTGTAGCCGGTGCAGCGACAGGCGTTGCGATGGGTGTTGAACCACTCACGAATATCTTCGCGGCTGGGGTCCGGGTTGGCGTCCAAAAGGGCTTTGGCCGAGACGATGAATCCCGGGGTGCAGAAACCGCACTGGGCACCGCCATGGATGATCCAGGCCAGCTGCACCGGGTGCATGCTATCGGGCGTACCCACACCCTCCACCGTGGTCACCGTGGCACCGTCTTCAACGCGTGACATCTTGGTGACACAGGAGCGCACCAGTTTGTTGTTGAGAATAACGTTGCAGCAGCCACACTGGGCCTGGCCGCAACCGACTTTCGTGCCCGTCAGGCCCAATTGGGTGCGCAGGACGTTGGCCAGGGACTCGTCCGCTGGGGCCACCACCATCCGGCTGACTCCATTTACTTCGATGGTACGTTTTAACATTCGCTTTTCCTCCTTACATTAATAGTACTGCATTATTAAAATTGGGTTGCACTTTATCCACCTGTTAACACTTGCCGAAACCACACACCGGATAGCGGCAGACGCTGCATCCGGCGCAGAAGCCGCCGTGTCCCATGCTGGCGATCTCATCACGGCTGACGCGCTCGCCGGCAAGCAGGCGCGGTACCACGAGATCGAAGACACTGGCGTTGTAGTACATGACACAGCCCGGTAGCCCCATCACCGGGATATCGTCGATCCAGGCCAGCATGAACATGGCTCCGGGAAAGGTGGGGGCTCCGTAGCTGATGGTCTCGCCGCCGGCCTCACGAATGGCCAAAGGGGTGCGGTCGTCGGGGTCCACCGACATACCACCGGTGACCACCACCATCTCGGCCCCCGCTTTGATGAGATCGAGAATGGCGTCGCGGGTCATCTCCACTTCATCGGAAACAAAGACCTGGCGCATGATCTGGCTGCCCAGGGCGGCAAATTTTTTCTCGACCACCGGGCCGAAAGTGTCCTTGATTCTACCGGAGTAGACCTCGCTGCCAGTGGTGACCATACCCACCCGCAGCGGTCTGAAGGCTTTTACCTGAATGAGGGGCGGCGCTTCGCGGCAGAGAGCCACAGCTCGCGCCACGGTTTCGGTCGCCATGACCAGGGGCACAATGCGGGTGCCGGCAATGGGCTGATCGGCTTTGACCTGGTGGTTGCTGTGCAGGGTGGCAAAGGTGATCTCACCTAATCCGTTGAGGCGGGCCAGGGCGTCGGTGTCGATCTTGAGCAGGCCGTCGATTTCGGCCTCCAGATTGATGCGCCCCTCGGTGGGTGGGGTCAGGCGAATACCCGCTCCAGCCGCCGCCGTGGCGATACGGCGGGCGGCTTCATCTTCGTGGAGATAACCATCGTCCAAGTCGAATACGTAGACATGCTCCTTGCCGATATCCAGAAAGTCGCCCACATCGTCTTCACGGATGATGTGGCCGCGCCGAAAGGCCGGCCCCTTTTCCTGTCCTGGAATAATGCGGGTCACATCGTGACCCAGAACCATGCCGACGGCGTCTTTTACCGCGATCTCCTGCAGCATTGCTATTGCTCTCCGATCCACGTTCAGGGGTAAAAAATCAGTTCATCGATGCGATGAACGCCTTGCTGCTACCAAACAATTAAGGATTATGGCTATTCACCATACTTCGGATCTTGGTGCCCATCCGAATGAATTGGCTATCTTTGAAACGGCACAGATTGGCTTTGATGAATCGGCGTGTGTCCGGCGAACCGGTCCGCATTCTGGCATGAAGTTCCGCTGCTGTGCCGACCTGCCACACCGAAAGAAAGGCAATGGTATCCGCCACCGCCTGCATGCGGGCATGCAACCCCTCCAGAAACCGACCTAAGTCGATGCCTCCGGCCGATGGTGTGCAGTCGGACAGTCTGTCGATAAGCTCGGGCAGAAGTGCTTTTTGGGTGACTTCCAGCAGAACATGGCGACGAAACCAGTCCATAAAGGGCATGTCGGGACAAGCCTCTTTTTTCAAAACAACGGAAAGTGCTGTGTGCCGTGGTTTGACTTTTGGTTTGTTGCGCCCCTTAAGGTGGATCAAGACTCGGGCGGGATTGGCTAACAGATCTCCAGCCGCTCTAGGCTCACAGCAGTCGGCGTATCCCCCTGCGGTGAGCAGGGCCAGCTCTGCCATCCTCATAATCGTCAACCAATATGCCTCGCCGCCCTCCTTTCGAAAACGATCCACCTGCGCCAATAGTTGCCAGAGGATCCTTTCCGTGGCCTTTGTTCGGAGGTGGAGCTGATTCAACTTCTCGTTGAGATCCGCGAGCGAAAGGCATTGGAGGGGGCGTAGATTTGGTAATTGTTCGCCTGTAGAAAGCGTTGGCCGTTGGGTCTCCGGCCAAGATCTCAATTCCGCACTGGCAGCGGGGGAATCGGAAAGACTGTGTTTTCTTCCACGAACCTTCAATGGGGCGAAAATTCCTGTCTGGGAAGATTTTTCAAGGCGTTTATCCAGGGGCGGTGATGGCGTTTTGTTGCTTTTATCAAATGTCTTTTCTGTCAAATAAGGCTCAAATTTCATGATCACGCCATTCTTTTTCAGAGGGGCTCGATGCCTTCTACAGGACCATTATACCTGTAAATCATCTGGGTTTTCGGTGGCGTTTATTTCAACTATCGCATCCGAATTTATATGTCAAACATGGTATATGTCATATTTGGCATGTTAAAGACAGCAAGTATTACGCCACAATTTTACAACGGAAGATTTATAAAAGAATAGCGTGTGATAGCGGAAAGATATTAAACAAGACGGCGCTGTTTTTTTGAGTTTAAACGAGGGCTTGGGGAAAAATGCCCTAGGTGTTCTATCCAACAAATGCTATAACATGATGATATAATTGCGTAATATTTTTGTTGGGGCGTACTGGGTAGAAAAGTCCCTGCTATTTGTCTGATCCTGAAGTCTCACCGTATTCATACGATGGGTCAGTGATATCGAGACAAGCGCTCCGGAATGCAGTATAAATAGAGAGATAAGGTTGCTCTAAAAAAGGCGACCCCATACTGAAAGCTCTCATTTACCAGCAGAGGCGGCATGACTCTCAAAGAGATAGGGGAATTTGGCTTTATCGATCGGATCCGCCAGGGCTGTCTGATCCGCCCCGAGGGGGTGGTGCGCGCCATCGGTGATGATGCCGCCGCCTTTGTCTCCAGCGCCGATCGGGTGACCCTCTTGACCACTGATTTACTTGTGGAGCGGGTCCATTTTCTGCGCCAATCCATCAGTGGTAACGACCTGGGGCACAAGGCCCTGGCCGTCAGCTTCAGCGATATCGCCGCCATGGGGGGCAGCCCCCGGGAGGCTTTTGTGAGCATTGCCATCCCGGCAGACTGCAACCTTGCTTATTTGGAAGGGATCTATGAGGGGCTCACCAAACTGGCCACCGAGTTTGAAGTCAATATATTGGGGGGCGACACCACGGCTTCAAAAGGGGACCTGATCATCAATGTGGCCGTCACCGGCCGTGTCCATGAGGCGGAATTGTTGCGGCGCGACGGTGCCCGCCCCGGCGACCTCCTCGTCACCACGGGCCCCCTTGGTGAGAGCCGCGCGGGTCTGCATCTGATCCTGAACCAGATCCCGGCAGATACGCCGGGATTCCGTCGCCTCTTGGACGTCCACCGGCGTCCACAACCCCACCTCCGTGAAGGCCGTTTCTTAGCCACTTCAGGTGCGGTTCATGCGGCCATGGACGTCAGCGACGGGCTCGGCAATGATCTGGCCCACATCCTCAAGCAGAGCGCCGTGGGCGCGCGCCTCTTTGCCGATCGACTGCCCATCTCCGGGGATCTTAAGGCCTTTTGCCACTCCTTTGAATTCGATCCGGTCCAATTCGCGGTGGCCGGCGGAGAGGACTATGTGCTGCTGTGTGCCGTGGATTCTCACCAGGTCAAGGCGGTGATGGCCGCTTACGAGAGAACTCTTGGCGCCTCCCTTTTTCCCATCGGAGAGATCACAGCAAGCGGGGTAGGGGCAATAGAGCTGGTCGCCGCTGACGGGCAGGCCATGGAGATAAGGGACACAGGCTGGGATCACTTCGGTGCTTCTCCCTGAATGCCGTCAAGGCCCGATCGCCAGGCCAGCCGCAGGACAGCAGCGCGTCTTGCACCGACAGCCTGCGTGTTGACACGCCCAGGTCTTGTTGCCATACTCTCTTTTAGTTGAGCAAATCCCCATCCTTTTAGTATTCACCGGCCGCAGGTGGCCATAACCCTACCCGCAGCAGGGGGCTCACCATGATATCACACCGTGCTTCTTTGGGTCCAGAGCCCGGCGATCGGTCGGCACCCGACTGTGAGCCGATTCGTACAGGCGAGAGTCCGGCCAGCATCGCCCAGTCCATTCGGGATCATCTGCATCTTATCCAGGCCCGTTTTCCGGCCGTAGCCACCCCCAATGATTACTACATGGCCGTGGCCTACGCGGTGCGTGATCGACTCCTTCACCGCTGGACTCAGACGGCCGAGACCTACTATCGGCGGCGCACTAAGTCTGTGTGCTACCTCTCCGCAGAATACCTCCTGGGCCCTCAACTGAGCAGCAACCTCCTCAGCCTGAATCTAGCGGCGGAGGTGCGCCAGGCCCTCAAACTGCTCGGCTTGGATTATGACACTATTCTAGGACAGGAGCAGGAGCCGGGGTTGGGCAACGGGGGGCTGGGGCGGCTGGCGGCCTGTTATCTGGACTCCATGGCCTCTTTGGAGATCGCCTCCATCAGCCATGGGATCCGCTATGAGTTCGGGATTTTCGCCCAGGAGATCGTGGATGGCTGGCAGGTGGAGAAGGCCGACAAATGGCTGCGCCTGGGAAATCCCTGGGAGATCCCCCGGCCGGAGATCGTCTTCGAGGTCAAGTTCGGCGGGCACACCGAAACCGTCCTTGAGGGTGACAGCTACCGGGTGCGCTGGATCCCCGAAGAGGTCGTGCGCGGCATGGCCTATGACACCCCCATCGCCGGTTACGGCGTCAACACCGTTAACCTGCTGCGATTGTGGCGGGCCGTGGCGGTGGAGGACTTCGACTTCCAGCTCTTCAACACCGGCGACTACTACCGAGCAGTGCTCGACAAGGTTAAATCGGAAAACATCACCAAGGTGCTCTACCCCAACGACGAACAAATCGAGGGCAAGGAGTTGCGTCTGAAACAGCAGTACTTCTTCGTGACCTGCGCCCTCCAGGATCTCATCCGACTCTTCTTCCAGAATAGCGAGGATCTAAGCAGCTTTGCGGAGGAATTCTTCATCCAGTTGAACGACACCCATCCCGCCGTGGGCGTGGCGGAGTTTATGCGCCTTCTGGTGGACGAACACGGTCTCGGGTGGGGGAGGGCCTGGAACATCACCCAGGCATGCTTTGGCTACACCAATCACACCCTGATGCCCGAGGCCCTGGAGAAGTGGTCGCTTTCCCTTTTCGGCCGCCTCCTGCCGCGTCACCTGGAGATTATCTACGAGATCAACCGCAGATTTCTAGATCAGGTGAAGGCCCGGTTCCCAGGAGAAACCGATCGGGTGGCGCGCATGTCCCTCATAGAGGAGGGTGGCGAACGCCAAGTGCGCATGGCCCACCTGGCCTGTGTGGCCAGCCGCAGCATCAACGGGGTGGCCCGGCTGCACACCGATCTGCTGAAGGCGGGGGTCCTCAAGGACTTCTATGAACTCAGCCCCGAAAAGTTCAGCAACAAGACCAACGGGATCTCTCCGCGCCGTTTTCTCCTTCTCAGCAACCCAGGATTGGCCGAGCTGATCAGTAGCAAGATCGGCGACGGGTGGGTGAAGCGCCTGGAAGAGCTGCGCCAGCTGGAGCCCTATGCCCAGGATCCGGCCTTCATTAAGGCCTGGTCGGCGGTGAAATACCGGAACAAGGTCGATTTGGCCGCCCTGATCCAGTCTAGCTCGGGGGTGCGGGTGGACCCGGCGGCACTGTTCGATATCCAGGTCAAGCGCATACACGAGTACAAACGTCAGCACCTCAATCTGCTTCACATCGTCACCCTCTACAATCGCCTGCGTCGGGATCCCGCTCTGAAAGCGCCCTCACGCGTCTGCCTCTTCAGCGGCAAGGCCGCCCCCGGCTATCAACAGGCCAAGCTGATCATCAAGCTGATCCATGCGGTTGCGGACACCATCCACAATGACCCTGCTGTCAATGAACGTCTGAAAGTGGTCTTCCTGCCCGATTTCAATGTTAAAAACGCCCAGAGGATATATCCGGCCGCCGATCTCTCCGAACAGATCTCCACCGCGGGCATGGAGGCCTCGGGGACGGGCAACATGAAGTTCTCGCTGAATGGTGCCCTGACCATCGGCACCCTGGACGGGGCCAATATCGAGATCCGCGAGGAGGTGGGAGCCGAGAACTTCTTTCTCTTCGGCCTCACTGCCGCCGAGGTGGCTGACGTGAAAGCGAAGGGGTATACCCCCCGCGGAATTTATGACAGCGTTTCCGAATTGAAGCGGGCTCTGGATCAAATCCATAAGGGTGTTTTCTCACCCAAACAGCCCGATCTATTCAAACCTCTGGTCGAAAGCCTCCTGGCCCATGATCCTTTCATGTTACTGGCCGACTACGCCGCCTATATCGACTGCCAGGAAAAGGTCGGGACCGCCTACCTGAATCCGGAGGGCTGGCACCGCATGTCGGTCCTCAATGTGGCCCGCATGGGCAAGTTCTCCTCGGACCGCGCCATCCTCGAATACTGTCGGGATATTTGGAAGGTAGAGCCCCAGACCATTGTCATCCATGATGACAGCGACGCTTGAGGCGGTGTTGGCACAAATATATCAGGCGGGAATATCGGCCCTTGGGAAGGTCGCAGCAGGGCTTCTGTGGCAGTAGGCTGTGTCCCATGAGGTGACGGTCCACCGCTCGGGCGGCTTCAAGACCCTCGGAGATGGCCCATACGATGAGGTACTGGCCCCGACGCGCGTCACCGGCGGCGAAGACATTCGGTGCAGATGACCACGTGTCGACGTCGGCAAATGGGGATTTGGCGGAGAGATCGACACCGATGTGGACCCCGGTTCTGAAAATGATGCCCTCTTCCTTGATCAAAGGCATGCTCGGCGATGGTTTTTTCGGTCTGCTCGATGGTCTCACCGCCGGTGCGTTGATGGAGAGGACGCAGGCCTCCTCCCAGGCGGCCGGTAAACTCGGGAAAGTTGTTGGTGGCGTTGAGTTGTCTGTAGGCCGCCTGCCAGCGCTGGTGGTAGACCTCGTCGTTCCAGTCGGGTATGCGGTTGCCCAGGGGACAGCCGGCGTGACAGGTGGGCACGCCGCAGTCCATGCAGCGGGCGGCCTGATCGCGAAGCGTTTGTTTGGGAAAGGGCAGGTAGATTTCTCTGAAATCACCCACACGCTCTTCAACCGGGCGCTTTTCAGGCAGTTCCCGATCATGCTCCATGAAGCCGGTCGGTTTTCCCATGACGATGTTCCTTATTTTTCC
>JBNKKA010000153.1:0-10722 GCA_050291585.1 Desulfobacteraceae bacterium | reverse complement strand
TAACTTTTCCTGAAGAACGGGTTATGTCTTTAGCATTGATGATTGTTGACCCATTAAAACCATTGGAGAAACGGACAAAGTGCGCATGAAAAGCTATCGCAAAGAGCTCTGGTTCGATATCCCCACCCGGCGGGCCTTCATCAACATCACCCCCGAAGTGAACGACTGCCTGCGCCAGAGCGGCATCGCGGAAGGTCTGGTGTTGGTCAACGCCATGCACATCACCGCCTCGGTCTTCATCAACGATGACGAATCCGGCCTCCACCATGACTACGAGAAGTGGCTCGAGAGGTTGGCCCCCCATGCCCCCATCGACCAATACCGCCACAATGCAGGCGAAGACAACGCCGACGCCCACATGAAACGCCAGGTGATGGGCCGTGAGGTGGTGGTGGCGATCACCGAAGGACAGCTGGACTTTGGTACCTGGGAACAGATCTTCTACGGAGAGTTCGACGGCCGACGGCGCAAACGGGTGCTGGTGAAAATTATTGGCGAGTGATCGCCAGGAAGAGTAAAAAAAACGCCTCAGCCAGACAGTGGCTGAGACGCTTTTGAAATTGGTCTTGGGACTTTGGGCTAGACGCTTCGCACAACACTCTTTGCTTCAGGCCCCCGGTCACTCTCTTCCACTTCGAAATTGACCGCCTCGCCCTCTGTCAAGGTTTTGAACCCCGGCATCTCAATGGAAGAAAAATGGACAAAGATGTCGCGCCCTGATTCCTCATTGATAAAGCCATACCCTTTCCTGTCATTGAACCACTTCACTGTACCGGTTGCCAAAGCTTACCCTCCTGTACCTTAAAAATTACCCCCAAAAACTATGAATTTTGAGCAAATGCCCCTGCGCAGAACCCTGACGGAGGACGCCAAATATTTGCTCAATTAATAAATACTTCTAGAATTTATTCCACGTCAAGAAAAAAAATGGGCTTAATTCCAGTGTATTGGAGGAATATTGACCGGTTCGCGGGGATAATCCTCAGGCGGTTGCGGGACAATCCAAGAGAGGGGGGGCATGCTTGAGGCCAGTATAAAGCCCCAAAAGGTGTGCCGTAAATAACCGTCTTGATTGGGTGAAGTATCTATTGCTACCGGATGGTATCGATGCCATTGATTACCGGCACATACCCGCCATGAAGTTAGACGAAAGCCGACCTTGCTGGAAGGTCAGCGCACAGCGGTAGCCACCGCGCCCTTAGCGTAAGAAGCGTTCGATGGCGGCTTTCTCGCGCAACTGTCGGATGAGGCTGCGCGCGGCCTTATGCAGGCGTTTGGTGCGCATCTGTTTCTGCAGGTCGTCGCGCACGAGCAGAAAAGACAATTGCCGGGCAGGTCGCCGATCGGTCACTAACAGGAGATGGAAGCCCTCCGGACTCTCGACGATGGTGCTCACCTGCCCTGGGGCCAGGTCGAAAGCGGCCTGGGCCAGGGAGGGATAGAGCTGCTGGCGGGTGAGGTAGCCCAGGTCACCACCGCGGGCGTGGCTGGGGCACTGGGAGGCGTCGATGGCCAGCGCGGTGAAGTTGGCGCCCTCGGCCAGTTGCTGCGCCAGGGCTTGGATCTGTAGATAGGCCTGTTGGCGCGCATCAGCCGCCATCTCCGGCGGCGCCTGGATGAGGATGTGACGCAAGTGGACCTCTTCGGGGTGCATAAAAAGGCCGGGATTCTGCTCGTAGTAAGCCCGGGCGCGTTTCTCGGACACCGCTGGGATCTTAGGCAGCTCTTTGTCCAGAAGCCGTTCGATCAACAGGCCTTCGTGGACATAGCGAAAAAAGGCATCCTCGCCAGAGGCGACACCCTGTGAGGGTGCGCCACTCGCATCTACCGCAGATCCGGCAACCGCCGCCTTGGCGACCGCCGCCTTAGCGACCGCCGCTTCGGGACGCATTTGCTCCGGCAGTCGTTCAATGCGCCGCAGGACCCTAGCCGTACCGATGGTCATACCCTGGCGCCGAGCCTCCTGGATGAGCAATTCCCGATCGATCAGATTTTCCAGCAATTGTTGTTTGATTTTCTGGGAATCTTGAGCGGCCTCTTCACCAGCAACAGGGGCACCACCAAGCGGATGGTAGTAGCGCACCACGGCATTCGCTAAATCGCGTTGGTAGATGATGGCGCCGTTTACCAGGGCCACCATATTGCCATCGTCCTCGGCGTGCAAAGGGTTTGGCGTAACTAGGCAGATCAAGAGCAGCCATCCGATAGCCAGGGGCGGGCAGCTTCTTATCATTTTTAGACCTTGCATAACGACTCCTGAACGTAAAAAGCGAAAACGCATGAAACGTCTACGCACAGGGCGATGCCAACGGCGGCAATCAGAAACCGAGCGCCTGGTGGATGAGCACTACGGTGATGTCGGTCAACAGCGGTTTGCGGTGTAAAATGGCCGTCACCCGGCAGATACGCTGGGGGCTTTTGCAATCCTGGCAGAGGCCTGTCTGGGCACACGGCGTCTTGCGATCGAGGCTTTTGGCGCGCATGGGTGCGGCCACCTCGCGAACCCGCTGTAAGGCAGCCTCAAGGCTGGTGGTCACCTTGTTCATCCCCGCAACAATGAATACCTTGCGGGGACCGAAGGTCATGGCGTTGGTTCGGTTGCCAATGCCGTCTACATTGACAATCTCACCGCTCGTGGAGATGGCGTTGGCACTGCAGAAGAAACAATCGCACTGCCCCTGGTCCAGACGCAGTTGCAGATCCGCCGCGGGACTCAAATCGGCCTGCCAGTGGTCGAATAGCGTTTTACCCCGGGCTTTTAAGGCATCGATGAGGCCCAATTGGCGAGTGGTATCCGAACCGCCGAAGCCATAGCTCGTAAAACCCCGGCTCAGGTCCAGGAGCAGTTCGCGGGCCGCCTCCGTATCCGCCACCGCATGGGCCTCGAACTCGTTCTTGCGCAGGGCCGTAAGACAGGCCTCCGCCCGCTGCTGCCACAGCCAGCCTTGGTATTCGCCCGTCATTTCTTAAAGGTCGCTTTCTTCCATGGGCACCGTGGGATAGGGAAAAGACGACGAGCTCGCCAATGGTTCAGTGGCGGATCGATCCGCATCAGTCAACCCTTGGGCCGCCACCAACTCTCCCGTGAAACTGCCGATGGGCACCGCACTCTTGATGCGCACCGGAATGCGGCGCTTATCGGCAGTGACCCAGAGCTGCAGTTTGGCATCCTTGGACTTCTCGAAAACACCCCCCACATGGCTGAGGTCGGGCTCAATCAAGTAGGTGTCATAGGTGTCCCCATTGGCCAGGGCGATAATTTCGCGCCGCACCACGTGGACCTTGCCGATCACCCAGCGCTTACCGTCGGAGACCGGTTTCTGGATGACGCTGTTCGCTTTGAGATCGAGAACCCGGGAGTAGTAGAAGGCTGAGAGGGGGTCAAAGGTGCCCACGGAGATGGGCAGCTCCTTGTGGATTTTTCCAGATTTGTAGTAACGCGCCTGGTTGCTATCGGCATCGAAGACCACCAGCACATCTTTTTTGACCGAGCCTTCGCGCTGCTTTTTCTTGTAGAGCATCGACCCCGTCATCTCAGTATCCACAAAGCCTTCGATGCGATCGCGGACCTTGTAGATGCGATCGATGAAGCGGGTCGACTTGGCCGTCAGCACGAAGTGGTAAGCCGCTACGCCGTTAACGGACGTCATGGGCTGCACCTCAAGGACCGCCTGACCGGCGGGAATCACGGTCCATTTCAATTCATAGGTCAGTCGCTCACCCGGCTGAAAGGGAAACTGTTCATCGAGGTCGTCGGCCCAGGAGATCGTCGGCAGAAGCAGGCTCCTTATGAGCAGAAAGCTGATTAGCAGAACACAACCCAGGAAAGGATTCAGGGTGGGGCAACAAGCTCCCCAAGGAGAGCGTTTGCCAAAGACGGTCGCCGGGGGGGTGATCGGATCTGATTTCATCATCTTAGCTCTATATCTGCAAAGGCGCCCGCGGTCAACTTCAGCGGCAGATCACCGTCGTGCGGGCGCAGTATCGTCGATCTGATTTTTTTGCCACAAAATAACATTATTGGCAATTAATAAGGCGAATGGGATAACGAGGCGCCTTTTTCCGAGCCCCCCTCCCCAGAGACATTCTCCCCAGAGACACTCTCCCCAGAGACACTCTCTCTCCTGCGCCAGCAGGTGGCGCGCAATTGGCAGAAGCCGCACACCGAACCCACCCGCCGTGAGCCGTAAGCCTTCCCCAAACCGATGAGGCCCGTGGCCGATTTGTGGGGCTTGAGTACGCCGCTTTCGCTGAGAGCGATCCCAACGCTATCGCCGTCCAGAAAATCCCAAAGTTCGCGCTGTCCCGTGAGGGGCCAGCCAGCCAGGGTTCCCGGCCCAAGGGAGGGGCTGACTCCCCAGCCGAGGCCGGCCGCCGTCGTTTCGGCCGTCTCCCGCACCGCCCGGCCCACCTCTGCCAGAGCGACCACACCGGCACTGTCCAGAAAATAGCCCTCCAGTAAGTCGCCCTTCTGGTTGAGGTCCATCACCGCCGCGTCCAGATCGTCACCGATGGTGCCCACGCTGATAAGAGCGATGCTGGCTGGCGCCATGAGGTCGGCGTGGGGCCCCAGCTCCAGAAGCGCTGAGATTGTTGTGCCTCCAGCGACTTCAGAACTGATGGACACGCACTGGCCATCCACCTTGTCCACCCGAACCCAGGCCAGCGCCGCCGCCGGCTTTATCAGCGCGCGGGCCTGCGCTACGGCGGTTTGCATACCAGCACTCATGCGGGGGATGCTGCGCCCCCGGTTGAGGGTCAGGAGCACCGTCTCGGGGTCGATCTCCACAGAGATGTCGGTAAGCGTCTGCTGCATGGGTTGGGGCAATGCCAACATCGTCAACCACCGTTTATAAAGCTTGCTTTAGTGAACGCCATAACGGCAGTCCAGACAATCATCAATAAGCACCTTGAGCTTTCGGCGCAACACCTTGTACGAAAAATTACGCAGGGAGATGTCATAATTGAGGTCCACCATCTGACGGCAGAGATCGGGATCGCGCAGGACCTTCTTGGCCAGTGCCACGGCCTCGCTGGTGACATAGCCGTCGAACTCGATGACCGAGAAGCCTTTAGGGCGGATATCGGTGGCGTAGATCGAATAGTTGTTGACCACGAGGGGCTTGCGGAAATAGACGGCCTCTAGAAAGGCGTTTCCGAAACCTTCATAAGTGGAGGGATAGGTCACCAGGTCAGCGTGGGGGTAGATGTCTTCCAGGGTGTAGATTTTGCGGCCATCGTCGGTGGTGCCGCGTCGGTCACCGATGATGTCAGATACGAAGAGGGTGTCCACCCCCATGAGGGTCGAGTAATCCTGAACACGCTGCTCATAGTCGAAGCCCTCGTCCCCGGAGGCGTGCGAGATCACCAGTTTGGCCCGCGCCCCAAGACGGTGTACGAACTCGATGGCGTGCTCGATACCCTTACGCTTGACCACCCGGGTGGGCTGCAGAATCAGCAGCTCGTAGTTTTTCAGGCCCAGGGCCTCACGGACATCGGCGGCGTAGTCGTCCAGAGGTTTGGGGGGGTTCTCGAAATCCATCACATTTGGCACCACCGTTGCCGAAATGCCCGTTCGCAGGCTGAGTTGGTTGTCGGCCGAAGAGTTGATGACCACATGCTTGATGGAGGGCAGGTTGGGCGGGAAGGCCATGTTGAGGAATTCCCAGCAAGCGTTGAGGAGAAACTGCTGACGCTCCCAGAAGAAATCGTGATGGTGGGCGATAGCGCTCATGCCGGTTTCAGAGATCACTTCGGTGATGGCCATCCCCAGGGGAATATTCATGGGAATGGTGAGGGCGTTTTCGGGCACCAGCAAATCAATCTTATACCTTTTGATGAATCGGTGCAGGTGATCCTTGATCAAACTCTTGAGGGCATACACCTGCTGGGTGACCTCCCGGGGGCGCTTGGTGACGCCAAAACTCCTCTGATTGATCTCGCGGATATCGGGGTGATTGAAGTGGGCCTCGGGCAGCAGATAGCAGCGCTCCACAGGGCGATCCAATTCGCCGGCGAAGTAGTAACAGCTCAGACCTTCCTTCTCGAAAACCTCGGCCCACTTTTCGGTCTCCAGCGAGACACCGTCGGTGCCCGCGAAGCGGGTGGAGATAAACCCGACATTGTGTTCCTTGCGGCAGTATTCGCAATAGGCCATAAGACTCCCTTCCCAAGCGGTGGAGATGCGTGGTTGACCCTGAACGGCTGTCAAGGCCTATGGTCAGGACCTTCCCAAAGCTTGATTTTTGGTCGGCAAACGCCAGGTGGACAGCCTCACCCCGACGGCTGTTGTTCAAATCGTTGGGCCAGACGTTTTCTCAGCGGCCATGGCGGCTACCTCGCGGTGGCGAAAACAGGTGGTGGTGTGATCGTTGACCATGCCGGCGGCCTGCATGAAGGCGTAGCAGATGGTGGGGCCCACAAAGCGAAACCCCCGCGCGCGCATGTCCCGGCTCATGGCCTCGGAGCGCGGACTTGTGGCCGGTACCTGGGCGTCATTGGTCCAATGGTTCTGGATGGGCGCACCATCCACGAACTGCCAAAGGTAGGTGTCGAAGCTGCCGAACTGGGCCTGGACCTCCAGATAGGCCCTGGCGTTGTCCATGGTGGCGGCTATCTTCTGGCGGTTGCGCACAATGCCCTTGTCCAGCATCAGGCGCTGGATGTCGGCATCCGTATAGGTCGCAAGCTTAGTGACGTCGAAGTAGTGAAAAGCCCTTCGGAAGTTGTCGCGTTTGCGCAGGATGGTCAGCCAACTCAAGCCGGCCTGGAAAGCGTCGAGGATCAGGAATTCAAAAAGGCGCTGGTCGTCATGGAGGGGTACCCCCCACTCGTGGTCGTGGTAGGCGATATAGAGGGGGTCGTTTCCCGGCCAGGCGCAGCGGTTGGGATTTGGCATCTTCAAACCCTTTTGGTTGTGGCCTTGATGGCAGGCTTAGCGAAACTGGAGATCACTTTAGACGATGCCACGAATTTTCACAATGCCGTCATGGGCAAAAGATCTTTTTTTGGCGTTCCTGCAACCGTGTTGCAGGAGCGACTTGCCTGGATAGGTCACCGGTTGAAACCGGGTTGGGCGGGCAGACCCGAGCCGGCGCTCAGGCGAGATTACGCCGGAGCGCCGGCTCTTATTGGAGATCAAGTTCACTTCGTCTATGGCGGAGCGTCAAGAGACTAAGATTTTTTGATGCCGACCGTGAGCATGACATCCCCGTCGCCGGAGGTATCTGAATCAACAATCACAAAAATCTCACCATCAGCTGACAATTGACCTATGTTGTCGCTGCCCGTGATGACAAAGGTGCCGTCGCTGTCTACTGAATAGTCCATGGCCGGGGGATCTGTCAGATCGTCATTTGAGTCGGCAAGGATATCGGCACTCAGGCTACCGGCGCCATCGGCGGTCATATCGATGCGGGTGGTCCAGGAGCCGGTCTCGTCTGCGCCGAACTGGTTCATCTGATAGTCGCCGCTCAGACTGGAAGCGCCCAAACCGGTAGCGGTTTTGACACCTACCATCATGAGCACTTCGCCGTCGTCATCGGTGTCCATAATGAGGATTAGGCTGCCATCCGAAGCCACATTGCCCTCAAAATCCTTGGCCAATCCGGTGATATCCAATTCCAGCGTCCCATTGGCGGCAACGGTGTAGGTCCCTGAGAGCGCTCCGGTAGACCCGTCGGTATCCTCGAGGATGGTTCCGCTGACGGCACCGGCGCCGTCAAAAACAAACCGCATCCGGGACGCCTTGACGCGTTCGCTGTCATGCCGCACCTGGCAGATAATGTATGTCCCGTTCAGGCTAGCGGCGCTCATGCCGCTTCCCGTCTTGAGGGCAACTCCGAGGGAGATATCACTGTCGGTTCCATCCGGGTCAGTATCCGTCACAGCCATCAGCATGCCATCGGCGGAAACAATACCGACGATGTCAGTGCTCGCCAAGGTCACACCGCCATCGGTGCTGACCGAATAAGTTCCTGAGAATGAACCGCTGTCGTCTTCGGAATCGTAGGAAATCTGGGAGTCCAAAGCGCCGTCTCCGTCAAAGGTGGTGGTATTGATCTGGTTCCAGAAATCGCCGCTGGAATCTGCAATCAGGTCGAATTGATAGTCACCATTGAGGAGATTGTTCGCGCTTTGCGTCCCTCCATCGCCGTCGCTGCCACCACCGCCACTACTGCAAGCGACTAATGACAAGGACGTCAGCATGAAAAGGCTGGCGATCAAGAGGATCAGGTTTGAAAAGACGGATGAGCTGTTTCGGGAATGGCGCATAGGTGATACCTCCAAATGAAAGAAAAGGGAAATGTAAGATAGGTTCAGGACCAAAATGGACAAGATATCAGAGGCATACAAGCAAGCATGGTGCCATACTCATAGGGCAGAATCAACGTGGACCGGCGCCCTTGCCGAACCATTCAAGCAATAAACGCAAATACTTAATTATATAACTATTTTTATGGTGTCTCGAGGAATGGGCCAGGGTAAAACGGGGGGTCAAATAATTGGCGGCAGCGGAGATTTTTCGTCATAACATCCTCGCAACATAGGGGATCGGACGCTCCCGCCTGCCATGCGCGCTTTGTAGCGATTGATTTTTTATTTAAGCAGATAGAAACCCAGGCTGGGATCGTCCCCATCGCGCCCGGTGAAAGCCACGCCCACATGGCTGTCGGTCATGTTTTTAACGATGACCCGCTTCTGAATGAGGGTGTGTTGGGGATCATCGAGGTTGAACTCCACCTTGAGCTGGTCGCCCACGTTGAAGGCCCGGCCCACGTTTAGCTTGAGTTTCATGCCGATGCTGGAAATATCTTCCACCCGCATGATGCCCTTATCGAGGCTGCCGTCTGGGCGCTCATAGGTGTAGGTGCCGGGCAAACGGGTGGATTTGCGGTAGCGTCTACGTTTCTCCAAGACAGCGGTAAAGGCCTGCCCGCAACGGCACTTGATGTTGACCCGTACCGTCTTTTCCATCTTGGCGTAACGCGTCACATCCGCTGTGGTGGTATTCTCACAATTGGGGCACACAAAGGTCGCTGTATTTTTTTGGGAAATATAGACCCTGACGTCCATCTACCCTCCACCCGGAATTCTGTTGTCAGCTGGCTGTTGCCTGCCATTCTGCCCACCACGCACCCCTTGATGCGCTTGGTTTATGCTGAGCCAATGCCCCCATATTACGGGGCGACTTGGATCTGTGTCAAACTGTCTATAATTGTCATCTGGCAGCCGACTCATGCCGATGGGTGGGCCAATGCCGCAGACCGCCCTAAGGCTGGCTTGGCAATGCGGATGATCTGCGGTTTGTAGCTGGCATGGGTGGCGAGTCTGCGTCCCCCAAAGCGAATCACCGCAAAGGAGACGGCCAGGGCTCCCAGGGAGAGCGCCGCCGACAGGCCTGAGGGATCCCACTGAAGGCTCAGGGCCCAGCGATGGCCCACCACGGCTCCAGCGATCATGCACAAAATAGGGAAGACATAGAGCAGAAAGGTGGCCTTTAGCAGAGGGGCGGTGTCAAGGTTGAGAATAATCTCGTCTCCCACCATGGCCCCTGCTTTGTTGAGGGCCTCGACCTCCATATCCTGCCCCCCGCTCTCACCGGCGCTGCAGCTGTGACGCGATGAACAGGATTTACAGGCGCTGGTGCGCTGGGTCTGAACCCAGGCCACCCCGGAATCCGGCGCGCCCAGGCGAATGACAATACCTCTTTCTGTAGCCATGGAACCACTCCTATGCCCCAAAAGGGCCCCCCAATGGGGCCGCCCCTTTGCGTTGTAACCGCAGGGGCAAACCCGCCGCCTCTGGGATCGCAATCCAAAGGTGAACGGCAGGCTGTCAACACGATTTACCCAATCGCCCGCGCATTGGCGATCTCTGCTTCGTACACCAACAAACTATAAGGACCCAAACGCCCCTTGTCAGCGGCTTGCGCTTTATGACTTGGCATTCACGCCGCCGGCATTCAGCCAACAACCCCCGCTTCGATCTGAACCTTGTCGCTATCCTTGCCCGCATCATGGCGGTAACAAACCAGTCCGCAGCGCAGGCAGCGGCCGGCCTCTGCCCGAGCGGTATGCTCGTCAAAGCCTTTCTCCAACTCACTTCCGGTGGCCAGCTCACGGCTGTCTGCCACGGGCATGATGCGACGCGGATACGGCCTGACTGCCTCCACATGATCCACGTTCTGGACGTAGACTTCGGGGGTCAACACACCGTCCGGCATATCCAGGTCGATGCCGTAGAGGCTACGGTGGATAGAGGCAGCGGCCCGGCGGCCACCACCGATAGCTTTGATGGCCCCGGAGTAGTCCGTCATCTGGTCGCCCTTGGAGAAGAGCCCCGTTTCATCGCTGAAGGCCGGCTGTTTGTAAGGCGGATAGGCCTCCCAGGCCAACTCGGTTGTTGCTGGGGTAGCTTCCTCCTCAGACGCCGCAGGGTCGCCGGTTTCCGCAGGCACAAAGACCATCTCCGGGAAACGCCCGGCGGCCAGTACGAGGGTGTCAACAGCAAGGGCGGTGCGCTTGCCCTCGGCATCGGCCAGATCGGTGAGTTCAACGCCCTGGAGAGACTTCCCGGCGCCCCACAGACGGGTGATGCCGGCGGCAGCCAGTACGGCCGCATCGTAATTGCCCTCCAGCACTTTGCGCACCCGTGTGCCTACGTTGCCGCGAATGGATTGAATCTGTAAATCAGGACGAGCGGCCAGCAGTTGAGCCTGAC
>JBNKKA010000152.1:0-10736 GCA_050291585.1 Desulfobacteraceae bacterium | reverse complement strand
TGAAGACCTGCTCGAAGGCCAGGAACTTCAAGATCCCCAGATTCACCGAGGGGTGGAAACGCAGCCCGCCCTTGTAGGGGCCGATGGCGCTGTTCATCTCGATGCGGAAGCCGCGGTTGACCTGAATCTCGCCCCGATCGTCCACCCAGGGCACGCGAAACATGATCACGCGCTCGGGCTCCACCAGGCGTTCGAGAATCTTGGCCGCGCGGTACTCGGGGTTCTGGTCGAGGACCGGTTTGATGGAGGCCGCCACTTCGCTGACGGCCTGATGAAACTCGGGCTGGGCGGGATCTTTCTCTTTGACGACTTGCAGGATGTCCGACATGTTTTCCTCCCTTTATCTACCACTTGATTCTGCCGCCCAGCGGTCGAGAATCGACGAATGCTGGGAGCAGTTTTCCTGTTAGGTGACCGTATGGGCGTGACAATAGTTAGGGTGTCCCAGGGGGCGGATCGGGTTGCAGCCCACCTAATGGGACCTGCTGAGTGATGCAGTGGATGTTGCCGCCCCCCAACAGGATCTCGCGACTGTTGACGCCGACGACTTTTCGATGGGGGAAGAGGCGTTTCAGCAGGTCCATGGCAGCCCCGTCATGGGAATCCCCAAACAGCGGCATGACGAGGCCACCGTTGGCGATGTAAAAATTGACGTAGGAAGCGGCCAGGCGGTCGCCGGCGCGGCGGGGTTTGGCGGTCTCGCTGGCGTCCAGGCCACTGCTCTCCGCGCCCGAAATAGTGAGTGGGTCGGGCTGGTGAATCTTGTGGACCTTCAGTGCGCGACCCTTGGCGTCGGTTGCCGAAGAGAGCGTTTCGTAGGCCTGGTGAGAGATTTCGAACTGGGGATCGGCCTCGTCATCCGTCCAGGTGAGGAGCACTTCGCCGGGTCTGACGAAGCAGCACAGATTGTCCACATGGCCGTCGGTTTCATCGAGATGGACGCCCTTGTCGAGCCAGATCACCTTCTGCACACCTAAATAGGCTTGCAGACAATCTTCGATCTGCTTCTTGGTCATTTTTGGATTGCGGTTGGGGTTGAGCAGGCACTCTGCGGTGGTGATCAGGGTTCCCTGGCCGTCCACGTGGAAGGAGCCGCCCTCCATGACCAGGGGAGCGCGATAACGCTCGACGCCCTCGATCTCGAGGACCTTTGCGGCTACCAGGCTGTCCTGGGACCAGGGGAAGTAGAGGCCGCCCGTCAGCCCGCCCCAGGCGTTGAACTGCCAATCGACACCGGCGAGGGCCCCCGCCTGGTTGGTTAGGAAACTGGGGCCCACATCGCGCATCCAGGCATCGTCGCTGGCGATCTCCACTACCCGGATCTGCTCGGGGAGTGATTGGCGCGCGTTCTCCCACTGGCGCTGGCTGGCACCCACCGTCACGGGTTCGAAAGCGCAGATCGCCCCGGCCACCTCGGCGAAGGTGGCCTGGGCCGGTTTGGCCCCCATGCGCCAGGTATCGCCCCGCTCGGGCCACAGCATCCAGCAGCCCCTGTGGGGCTCAAACTCGGCCGGCATTCGAAAGCCCGCATCCACGGGGCTTCCCTTGTGTGTGTGCGTCATCTGACTGCTCCTCGAGCATCGATTCAAGTGTATGCTTGATCCATGGAAACGGGTGGGCGATCCGATCCGTTGGCGAATCGCCCACCACGACGATGGGGTTTACCTCTCGGTCACAGGCACGACATCGTTGTCCTCGGCGCCCGTCTCCCCTTTTTTAAACCACCCCATCCAGTTGACCAAGGGCATGGGTTGGCCATCGATATCAACCAGCGGTTTGGGCGTGTCCATTTTTTGGGTGGCCAGGGAGACCACCACCATGAAGATGAAGGAACCGATGAGGGCCCATACAGAGCTGATGTAGAGCGAATCCCACATGGCCCAATCGAAGTAAAGCCCGGTCTCGGCGCCCTTCAGGCCCAGATCCGTATTGGCCGCCTTGGTCATGGGCAGATAGATGAAATAGGAGATGAGCCAGACGCCCAATCCGCCCCAGAAGGCAGCCAGGGCTCCATAGTTGTTGGCCTTCTTCCAGAAGTAGGCGCTGGCGTAGGGGACGAAGAGGCTCACCAAAAGCAGCGACCAGGCGATGACCATGAGGTTGTAGATCGCCTGAAAGTAAAGGGCCAGCATCAGGGATACTAGGGTGACGATGGGCACCATGATCTTGGTCATTTTCAGGGTCTGGTGCTCGTCGGCAGCGGGTTTGAAATATTTATAGCCGTTGTAGCCGACGATGGATGCGGCCGCCAGGATGGCGCTGTCCGAGGAGCTCATCAGGGCCGCCACCAAGGCGCTCACGAAGACGACGGCGAAGACGGGGTGGAGGTGCTCGACCGCCATGAGCAGCAGGATCTTGTTCAAAGCGTCGTCGATGCTCAGGTCCGGGTTAACGTGGAAGTAGATCATACCGATGAGCACCGGCATCATGCCGACGGTAACATAGAGCAGGCCGGCCAGATAGCTCGAGTAGGAGGCGGTTTTCTCGTCTTTGGCCGACAAAACGCGCTGCATGAGGTCCTGGGCGGGGATGCTGCCGAAGCCGATGGCCAGCCAGGCCGCCAGCCAATAGAACCAGCCCACATAACCGGTGTAGTACATATAACCGGCGTTCTCCATCTCCGCATTGGCCGCCGCCGCCGAAGTTGGAATAAATGACCACTGGTTGATGCCCATCATGTTATTGGGAGCGTTGGAGAATAACGCGTCCCAGCCGCCGGCAAGGGGGATGGCCACGGCAAGCATGGCCGTCATACCCACCATGAGGATGATCATCTGAAAGACATCGGTGAGGGTAACGGCCCACATGCCCCCCAGATAGGTGTAGACCACCAGGATGGCCGTGGAGATGGTGATGCCCATCCCCAGAGGGATACCGCTGAAGTAGTTGATGATGGTGCCGAAGGCCACCAGCTGAGCGCCCACCCAGCCCATCTCTGCAATGCTCAAAGAGGCAGTGGAGAAGAGGCCCATGGTTTTGCCATAGCGCAGCTCGAAGAGGTCCACTAGGGTGATGAAGCGTCCGCGGCGCATGAGGCGGGCGAAGAAAAAGCCGGTCAGCAGCAGGCATACGGCGGCGCCCCAGGGGTCGAAGATTACCCCCTGGTTGCCGAAAATGTAGGCGTTCCCCGCGCCCCCCATACAGGTGCCCGACCCGAACCAGGTGGCGAAGAGGGTGCCCGTGCAGAAGAAGATACCCAGCCGCCGACCGGCGACCACGTAGTCTGTGGTGGTGTTGATCTTTCTAGACGCATACCACCCGATAAACAGCATGAGGACCATATAGATTCCCAAGCCGATCAACACCCAGTTCGCGTACTGATAAGTACTTTGCATTTGCTCTCCTTCTCCCCCTTAACCTGCAGTAATATTGAAGTTAGCATGGGTGAAAGTAAACCCATCGTTCCAAATCGAATCAACCACCTGCAATCTTCTGGAAGAATTTCACCTCGGCACCCTCGGGAACCGCATCTGGGGCCTTGGCAAGACTTCCATTGATGGTGATGATGCCCAGTCGCTCTCGGGGAATACCGATGCGCTCCACCACATCGATGAGGGTGGCATCCTCCGGCAGACTGAGCTCTATTCCCTCAGCCGAATAGCCGCCGTCATAGTGAGCGGGCAGGGTTCCCAAGAGCTTCACACGCGCTTTCACATCGGCTCCCCTTAAAAATCAAAGGTGGTGTCCATCTCCGCATCGCTGACCTTCACGACCACATTGTGGGGGGGTAGCGCCTCTTTGTAGAACATCTCCGGTAGACGATCGTCCTTGTTGGTGAGACCGGCCTTGCGGTTGAACTCGCGTTCCGCCTTTAGCACCCGCAGCCCCAGAGCGGCCCAGTCATCTTCCGTGAAAGGTTGACCACTTTTAGCGCTGACCATTTTCAATACGTTGGCCATTCCCTCCTCCGAGGCCAGGCCAGACTGGGCGAAATCACAGATGCCGACGCTGTCCACCGCCGCCATGTGGAGTTGGGTATCTCTGGAGGCCTCCACCTGGCCTTCGGAACCGAGGGGGTCGATGGTGCCGCCAAAGTCCTCCAGGTTCTGATCGACGACCCAACCGGCGGTATGATCGGCCCCCATGGGGGAGGTGGCGTAGGTGACGGCCATGCCCTGGATAGCTCTGGGATCGTAGGCCGCGATACTCTGCCCTTTGACGGTGGGCACTCGATCGTGGCCGAAATGTTTGCCGACCGCATCGGGTCCGCTGGCGATGATTTTGCCGAACGCGGTCCCCTCGGCCACGGCCTCCACCATCTCAATGGCCGCGGCGCCGTCACCGAAGGCCTTATAGCCGGCGTCCATGGCCACGGCGATGGCTGCGCCGGTGTTCATGGTGTCCAGCCCGATGTCGTCGCAGAGGAAATCGAGCCTTGCGATGGTGTCCAGGTCGTTGTTGCCGATCATGCCGCCCATGGACCAGATGGTCTCATATTCGAGGGAAGAGGTGACATAGTTGCCTTGGGGGTCGACAAACTCATTGGAGCAGTCGATGATGCATTGGGCGCATCCCTTGTGGGTGGTCTTCCCCCCGCGGCTCTGGATCACCTTGGCCATGGTCTCGCCGCTGATCTTCTCCGCCCCTTCGAACTGACCCTCGCGGGCGTTGCGGGTGGGGAAGGCACCGGCCCCGTTGATGGCCTCCACCAGGCAGGCGGTGCCCAGGGCGGGCAGTATTTCACCACTGAATTCGTCCGCCTTGACGGCCTGGGCATAGTCGCGGGAGCAGGTTTTGAAGGCGTCCGGCGCGGCCAGCGGAGCCGGTGTTTTTCCCTTTCTGCTGACGATCAGCGCCTTGAGCCCCTTGGACCCCATCACCGCCCCCAGGCCTCCGCGACCGGCCGCCCTACAGGGGCGCCCGTCCAGGTCGGTGGTCTGGACCGAGGCGGATGACAATTGAAAGTCGCCGGCCGGCCCGATGCAGGTGATACTGCAAGATTCGGCTTGGGTTGCGTTGAGTTTCTCCACCAGGGCATAGGTCCGCATCCCCTTGAGATCGCGTGCATCGGTCAACTCGGCGGACCCGTCGGCATCAATCGCCAGGGTGTAGTATTGGCCGGCGGGGGCCTGCCCCTCTATGACCACCGCCCTGATGCCGAGGCGCGCCAGGGCATAGGCCACGGTTCCCCCCACATTGCTCTCTTTGATCCCCCCGGTGAGCGGGCTTTTGGCCCCCACAGACAAACGGCTGGTGTTGATCAGCGGCGTGCCGGTGAGGAACCCCGGGGCGAAAATAAGTTTGTTCTGAGGCCCTAAAGCATCGCAGGTGGCGGGAACCTCGGAGTTGATCATGATTGAGGTCAAACCACGTCCACCTAAAGCTTTGTATGCTTCCGGTGTCTCCTCGACGTTGATCGATTGATCACTCATATTCACGCGAATAAGTTTCATGGTCATCCTTTCCTCAGACGATTCATTGCAACGTTTTACATGCTTTCACCTTGATCGCCATATGCCGCCATCTACGGCGGCATATGGTCTTCGACCCATGAAATCCCAGTGGTTTATGCGCTTTTTGTGACCTCTTTGAGGGTGTCGCGCAGTCTTTCAAGGACCGTATCGATCTCTGCCTGGGTTACCACCAGCGGGGGTTCAAAACGGATCGCCTTGGCATTGATCAGGGTCCCCGCCACGAGGACCTTCCGCCTGAACAGACCGGCGGCCACCTTGTATCCGACCTTGTCATTAACAAAATGCTGTCCAATCAGAAGACCTTTGCCCGTGATTTTCTCGTAGACGCCGGGGAATTCTGCAGACAACTTGTTCAACTCACCCATGAAATAGTCACCGAGCTCGGTCGCCCGCTGGGCCAGGTTGTCCCTTAGCATCACCTGGATGGTGGCGATGGCCGCGGCGCAGGCCATGGGGTTGCCCCCGGTGGTGGTGGTGTGGATAAAGGGGTTGGGCTCTTCAAAGGCTTTCCAGATCTCGCCGCTGCCGCAGAAGCAGCCGATGGGCATCACGCCGCCGCCGAGGGATTTGGCCGTCATGAGGATGTCGGGCTCGACATTCCAGTGGTCAACGGCCCAGAGCGCGCCGGTCCTGCAGAGGCCCGTCTGAACCTCGTCGCAGATCATCAGGACGCCGTATTTGGTGCAGATCTCGCGAACTCGTGGCCAGTAGTCGGCGGTCGGAACGATGGCCCCGGCTTCCCCCTGGATGGGTTCGGCAACGAAACCGGCGATCTCGATGCCGATCGTGGCGCAGATCTCAAGCTGTTGTTCCAAGGCATCGGCATCGCCAAAGGGGACGAAAAAGGTTTGCGCGCCATAGGGCTGCAGGGGGGCACGGAAGTCTTTTTTACCCATGATGCTGAGGGAGCCCGAGGTCTTGCCGTGAAAGGCTTTGACCGTTGAGATGAAGCTGTGCTTGCCGGTGTGCAGCCGGGCGATTTTGAGAGCCCCTTCGACCGCTTCGGTACCGCTGGCCACGAAAAAGGCGTGGTCGATGTTTCCGGGGGTGATCTCGGCCATCAGTTTGGCCAGCACGCCGCGTAGGGGGTCCATCAACTCCTGGCTGGGGATGCCTGACCGTAATGCCTGGGCCCTTACGGCATCGACCACCTCGGGGTGGGACCAGCCCAGGTCCAGGGCCCCATAACCACCGAGGAAGTCGAGGTATTCGTTGCCGAAGTTGTCGTAGAACTTTGCGCCCTTCCCCCGCCATTCGACGGCCCCGTAATCACCGGCTTCGGTCATCGATTTGCGATATTCGACCCAGCCGGCATTGAAGTGGTTCACGAAATTGTTTTTGGTCTCTAGCGAGATCCACTTTGCGGTCGTTTCATCAGGGCTTGCCGAATCCTGCTTGATGATCTCCAACCATCTGGCGGAATACTCGAGCGCTTCCTGGAAATTTTGCATGTCCCCTCCTTAAGATAATTATTTGAACGTTCGTTTAATTTTTGATGACCATAATTTTTAGGGGTATTGGGTCCCTGATCTTCCTCTTTGATAATTTGGACTTGGCTTTGCGGAAGCGTTAAACGCTGCCGTTTATTAAGGCATTGAGCGCGATTTTTTTGGCCGCCTGGGCGAATTCATCGAAAGGCTTGCCATCAGCTAAAAATTGGGCGTGAATTTCAAGGCCTTCCATCAAGGTGACTAAAAAATCGGCAGCCTTAGCCTCGTCTTTTACCTTGATAACGCCCTTTGCGTTTAGATCGATCAACTTTTCACACAGGTAGTTCCGCAACCATTTGAACATGACATTGAAGCGCGCGTGTATTTTTTCATTTCTTAAACTCAGGTAGTAAAAACCGAAATGAACGCCCGGATCCACGGTTCGACTCCACTGAAATGAAAAGAGCACATCGATAAGCGTGTTGAAGCGCTCTTCATCATCCACAATGTGGTCGACATTGATCATGGCTGGAGATTTATATTTTTCAATCAACAGCTCAACGAGTTCGAGCTTCAGATTTTCTTTGTTTTTGAAGTAGTGGATGATCAGGCTGGGATGAATGCCAATGCGATTGGCTATTTTACTGATGGAGGCGCCTTCAAGTCCCTCTTTGATGAGCACTTGGTAATAGCTCTCCAGGATATCGGGTTTTCTGAGCGCCGCGCTTTGGTTTTTCCGCATGACCTGTTCTGTTCTTGATAGGTTCTAAGGTGTTGCGCTTGGACCGCGATAACCATCCATCTTGATTAGACGCGCTTTTGGGTCGTCATCGCGGTGGGAGATGCTTGCCACTAATTAACTGCATATTCAATTAATTCCATGCTGTCAAGAAATTTTTTAGCCCCTGATAGATACTGAATGGGATTCAATACCCATGCCGCTGCCTTGGTTGAAGTTGCGGCCATCATCCAGGCGCTAAGCGTAAAGCGCATATTTAATGCAAAGATGCATATTGGGTGCGAACTTGGATCCAGCTTAGTTCGGTCTGCCATCGTCTGATGGTTTTAATCAACCCAATCCATGTTTTTTCAGCTTCCGGGCGATGGTGGATTGGTTCACGCTCAACAATTTAGCCATTTGGGCCTGGTTGTCGCAGCGTTGTCGAGCTTCGCTCAGGATGCGGCATTCCACGGCGTCAAGCATCTGGGTCAGAGTGGCCCCCTGCTTAAGTTCGCCCGAATATCCGTTGATGGCATCACCTGAAGCTGTGATAAGGCTGGCGGGCAGATGCTCCAGATTGATGCGCTCCTCCTCGGACATGACAACCATGCGCTCGCAGAGGTTTATCAGCTCGCGCACATTCCCGGGATAGGGGTAGGTCATCAAGGCATCCATGGCCTCATGTGAAACCTGCGGTGGTTTACTGCGGTCCAGCCGATTGCTGAAATGTTCTAGATAATGGCGGATCAAGGGTAGAATGCACTCCCTGCGCTCACGCAGGGGCGGCACCCGGATGGGAACCACATGGAGGCGGTAGAACAGATCCTGCCGAAAACTGCCGTCGGTCACCATCTTGGGAAGATCCCGGTGAGTGGCACACAGGATACGCGCATCTATCTGACGAATGCGGGTGCCGCCGACCCGTGAGACATGACCGTCTTCCAGGAACCGCAGCAATTTCACCTGTGAAGGCAGGGGCAATTCGGCGATCTCATCCAGAAACAGAACCCCGTGGTTGGCCAGTTCCAGGTAGCCGGGCTTGCCTTTTTGATCGGCCCCGGTGAACGCTCCTTTTTCGTAGCCGAACAACTCGGTTTCCACCAGTGTTTCGGGAATGGCGCCGCAATTAATCTTAATCATGGGATGATCGGCGCGGCTGGAGTGCTTGTGGATAAGATCGGCGATCACGCCTTTGCCGGTTCCCGATTCGCCCAGAATCAGGGCGGTGGTGTTTACCTGGCCGAGTTTAAGGGCTTGGCCCAGTGCTTTGATCATGCTGGGACTGCGGGCGATGATGTGGGTGGCGTTCAGTTCAGCCAACTGCATCTCCAGCATTTGATGCCGCATCTGATCTTTGATGGCGACCTGTTCTTCGAGTTCCTTACGCAACGCATCTAATTCGGTGATGTCGCGCTCATTGGCCACCACGCGGATCAGCTCTCCGGCCGGATTGAAAACCGGATTGCCGCTAACCATCAGTTTCCGGCCCGTATGCGTCCGCTGAAGGATGGTTTCCCGCTGGCGACTCTTCATCACCTTGAGTGTCACTGAATCGTCGATGACGCCTTCATCGATGAGTTCACTGATGTTACGTCCGACGACATCTGCGCCATTGAGCATGTTGAGCCGTAGGGAAGCGGCATTCATGCGCAGGATAGTACCGTTGCCGTCGCAGGTCCATAAACCGTCATCGCAGGAAGCGATGATGGCGTCGAGTTCCTGGCTTAACTCCTGATAGGAGAGCATCTTGCGAGTGGTATTCTCGAGTTCCGTACGATCATCGAGCACACAAAGCACGCCGATGATCGTATCTTTGAATTTGAAAGGTGCCAAACGTGCGAGGTAGGAAATTTCGTCGGCTTGAATCCCAATATCGCTCAATTGGTGCTTGCTCTGCAGGACTCGGCGCACGTGAGGCCAAAACTCCGGCAGGGTGCTGATGATCAGGCTGCCTGGAAAGAGGCCAAGGGTCTTTTGCACCCTGCGATTGGAAATCATCACCGTTCCTGAGCGGTTCACCACGAAAATGGCATTTTCGGAGGCGTCGAGCAGGGCCTTTGAAAATGCACGCCAGTTGCGATCCACATTGTCTTCAAGGGGGTCTGAAAACAACGGTGAATCAAGTTCGAAGGATGGCGCTATTGTTTTTTGAGGGCGGTCTTTCATGGCAGCTGTATATCCATAAATGCATTGAATATGCAACATTGCATCGTTGAATTGAAATATTATGCTGGTCTTGTTGAATAAACCTTCAGCGCTGCCGACTCTGCGGACGGGCATAAAACCTGGCTCTCCGACCGTAAAACAACTGAATCCGTATACGCGGGCCATATGCGCGTCCGACTCGAAATGGTGCAATTTGGGTATGGTACGGCATTTGCTCTTCCCGCATGGACGAACGCGTTCGTTGGATAGCAGTGTTATCCGAATCTCGTTCGTTGCGCCCACCATAAAAGAAAAAGGAGCCGGTCATATGCCAGGCAGAAACGATGCACTCCTCGAAAAACGTAATCAGCACGTCCCCCAGGGACCCTTTAACACCACCAACGCATTTGTAAGCGAAGCTCGGGGGGCGGTCATGGTGGATGTCGACGGCCGTGAACTCATCGATTTTGCCGGCGGCATCGGTGTAAACAACGTGGGGCACTGCCATCCAAAAGTGGTGGCCGCCATTCAGGATCAGGCGGGCAAATGTATCCACTCCTGCTTCCATGTGGCCATGTATGCTGCCTATGTGGATTTGGCTGAACGGCTCAATGGATTGGCGCCGGGCGACTTCGCCAAAATGACGCTGTTTGCCAACAGCGGCGCCGAGGCCGTGGAAAACGCCGTCAAGGTGGCCCGCTATGCCACCAAGCGTCCGGCGGTGATCTGCTTCGAGAACGCCTTCCACGGCCGCACCCTGCTGGGCATGACCCTGACGAGCAAGGTGAAACCTTATAAATTTGGCTTCGGCCCTCTGGCGCCGGAGGTTTACCGGATGCCCTTCGCATACTGCTACCGCTGCCCCATGGGGCTTGCCTATCCCTCCTGCGGAACGGCCTGCGCAGACCATCTTGAGGATTTTTTCATCAATCAGGTGGCCGCAGAACAGACGGCGGCCGTGATCGCCGAGCCCATCCAGGGTGAAGGGGGCTTCATCACACCGCCCCCCGAATACTTCCCAAAATT
>JBNKKA010000151.1:0-10738 GCA_050291585.1 Desulfobacteraceae bacterium | reverse complement strand
CAACCATTCAGACACCCCCTGAACAGCCCATGGCTGCTGCACCGGCAGTCAGTTGGCAGTCCCAACGCATGCCAACTGGCTTCAAAGGGATGGCCATCGCCGATCTTACCCCGGCACCGGGGCAAGAGATCGCCATTATCAACGACCAGGACTTGCTGATCTACAAGCGTCATGGGGACGATCTCAACCAACTGACACTCATCAAAGGAAAACCCTATCTCCGCCTGGTGGCCGTTGATGCCGGAGACATCAATGCCAATGGCCACGCCGAAATCTTTGTCAGCGCCTTTCATACCCGGTTGGGCCAACCGCGCTCCTTTGTGGTGGAATGGAATTCCTCTGAAGAGCGCTTCGTATTGACCTTCGAAAAACTGCCAACCTACTTCAGAATCACCGCTATCCCTCACGAGGGAGAGCACCTGGTGGGCCAACCCATGGGATCAAATAGTTTTTTCGGGAAACGGCCGGCCCTCATGCAGTGGGAAAATAAATACCTAGCGACCACGCCCTTGGAACTTCCTGCGCAGGTACAGCTTTATGATTTTATTCTTGGTCCCTTTGCACCCGGTGGCGCTGGTGACACCATTGTTGCCCTCACGCACCGCAAAAAGATTCAGATCTACCAGGCACCCGACACCCTGCGCTGGACCAGCGAAGAGGGCTATGGAGGCAGTTCGGTCTATCTGGATGACAGCCAGACCGCCCCAAACCAGGCTAAGCAATTAAAGCAGGTCGGAGAGGAGACCCTCAAACGCCTCTACCTTCATCCTCGTATGCTTTTACAAGACTTGGATAATGACGGTATTCAAGATCTGCTCGTCGTTCGCAACAAAGACGCCACCGGGGGGCTTTTCCGTCGCGCCCGCCTTTTTACCAGTGGTCGCATCGCCTGCCTTAACTGGCAGCCTCTCGGCCCCGTTGCCAAATGGGAAACGCCAAAGGTCTCAGGCCACATTACCGACATGGCTCTTGACGATTCCGACGGCAACGGTCAATCCGAACTGCTCTACCTCGTGGTGGAGAATCAGCCAGAACAGATCGGCAGCCAACAGAGCTACCTGGTCTCCCACAACCTAAACGCAATTAACTAAACTCGTATGCAGCTTGAGACAGGTACCCGCGGATCTACCCGAATGACCACCGCCCAGAATCAAACCATTACCGGAGAGTGGAAAAACTGAAAATGCAATTCGAAACCGTCATCGGCCTGGAAGTTCACGCCCAGCTCAAAACAAAAACAAAAATTTTTTGCGCCTGCTCCACCCAATTCGGCGCACCGTCCAACACCCATACCTGTCCCGTCTGCCTCGGCATGCCCGGTGTGCTGCCGGTCCTCAACCGCCAGGTGGTGGAGTACACCCTGCGTATGGCGCTTGCGACCCATTGCGCCGTGAACCCGGAAAGCCGCTTCGCCCGTAAAAACTACTTTTACCCCGACCTGCCCAAGGGCTATCAGATCTCCCAGTATGAGCTGCCCATCGCCGAGCACGGCCATCTGGATATCGATGTTGACGACCAAGTCAAACGCATCGGCATCACCCGCATCCACATGGAGGAGGACGCCGGCAAACTGATCCACGACCCCAATCGGCCGGTCAGCCGGGTGGACCTCAACCGCACCGGCGTACCCTTGATGGAGATCGTCAGCGAACCCGACATGCGCACCGCCGAAGAGGCCGGCGCCTATCTGCGCAAGCTGCGCAGCATCATACGCTATTTGGGCATCGGCGACGGCAACATGGAGGAGGGCAGCTTCCGCTGCGATGCCAACGTGTCCATTCGACCCATGGGCAGCGATACCTTTGGCACCCGAGCCGAGGTCAAGAACCTCAACAGCTTTAAAAATGTGGAAAAGGCCATCCGCTATGAGGTGGCCCGCCAACGCGACCGCATCATGGACGGCGACAGTGTCATTCAGGAGACCCGTCTCTGGGATCCCGGCACTGGCCGGACCAACGCCATGCGGGGCAAGGAGGAGGCCCACGATTACCGCTACTTCCCCGACCCCGATCTGGTGCCCCTGGCCATTGACGAGGAGTGGATCGACAGCGCCCGCCGGGCCCTGCCTGAGCTGCCCGACCAGAAACGCCAGCGCTTCATCAGCGAACACGGCCTGCCGGCCTACGACGCCGAGGTGCTTACCACCAGTCGCGAACTGGCAGATTATTTTGAGGAAACCGTCAAGCTGTGTGATTTAGCCAAACCGGCCAGCAACTGGATCATGGGCAGCCTGCTTGGGCTCCTCAACGCCGAGGGCCTTGATATCGCCGACTCTCCCATCAGCGCCGGAGCGCTCGCCGATCTGCTCAAACTGGTCGATAAGGGCACCATCAGCACCACCATCGCCAAGACCGTCTTCGAGGAGATGGCCGCCACTGGTAAAACCGCTCAAGAGATAGTGGCCGCCAAAGACCTTGAGCAGGTGGATGATTCGGACGCCATATCCGCTATCGTGGAACAGGTGTTGGGCGATAACCCCGATGAAGTGGCGCGTTTTAAGGATGGCAACAAAAAGCTGATCGGATTTTTTGTTGGGCAGGTGATGAGGGCCACCAAGGGTAAAGCTAACCCTAAATTAGTTAACCAGCTGCTTGCCGAAAAACTGATTGATTAGGGGATTCTTAGGTTGGTGGCTCTGTTAACCAAGGGGAAGGCGAACCCTAAAGTGGCATGCTGATATTTAACACCGATATTTTCATCTGGGCCCAGAGGGGCAACGAAAAAGCCGTCAATCTGATGGAAAAGGCAGAAGAGAGATACCTTTCCATTCAAACCTAAATGGAACCCCTGCAATGCGCCAAAAACAAAACCCAACACACACAGATTAAGGATTTCTTAACTGCCTTTGGGTTTATATTACTGCTATTGGTGCCCCAGGGGAATCCCCTCGTTGACGATGGGCCATGAAGCATGACACAAAAAAAGCCCGCCTTACGGCGGGCTTTTTATATTCGCTTAGCGATCAGTCGGCTGCCACGAGCGTGGCGGCTAACTTAGAAAGCGATGGCCATCTTGTGGTACAATTTGTATCCAGGATCGGGATCGTCGCCCTGGTCTTTGTCGATCTTGGCATAGCCGCCGCCAATGGTGTAGGTCAGAGCGTCGGTGATCTTGTAGGAACCGCGTAGGGATACGTCCAGAGCGGTGTCGTCTTCGGCGGCGGTGGCAGTGTTTAGGTCGCTGTTGCCCTTGGCGTAGCCGATCTGTCCGTAGAAGGAGAGGGCGTCGCTGGCGGCGAAGTCGCAGTAGACACCCGCATAGGTGGAGCCACCGATGGCGTCAGCGCCACCGAAGGAGAACTCGTTACCGATCATCTCGGCCCCGTGGCCGTCGAAGTCGTCGCCGAAGTTGAACGCTAAACCGGCATCATCATCTACGCTACCATAGGCCACGAAGAGACCAGGTTTGACGGCGTCCAGTTTGGCGTACACATCGGCGTAGATACCGAACAGGCTGGCTGAATCTTCGCCACCCGGGCTGGTGCCTTCGTCATAGCTGAGGGAGGAATACTGGAACTCGGACTCGAAACCGACGATGCCGAACATGCCATCCAGTCCCAACTGGAACAAGGTGGTGGTGTTGTAGCTGTCATCGGCCAGATCAACATGACCGTCGAGAACATAACCCAACAGAGGCTTGATGTTCAGGGCGCCGGCTTTGGTGACCAGTCCCAGAAAATAGGCGTCCTTGTCATTCTTCTCGGAGTCTTCGGTGCTGGAACCGTTCTCATAATCCTTCTCAACGATAGCCAGCAAGGTTCCGATGGGCAGGGGCTGGGTGACCTTGAGACGATAACGCTCACCACCAGCTTCACCGAAAGAGGTGGCCCAGGTACCACCAGACATGGCGCCAAACTCAAGCTTGGTGCCGGTGCCGAAGGTGTGGCCGCCCCAGAGGCGCTGGAGCTCAAGGTTGTCGTCGCCACTTGCAGCGCTCTCCTGGGTTCCGTCACCATTGTCCTGATCACCAGGCCAAGTCTCATCGGCAATTTCCATGCGGAAACGAACGAAGGTGGTGTCGTCCACGTTGATCTGACCCCAGAGGTCCAGTTCGTGGTCGTAGTTGGTGTAGGCGTCGTAATCATCTTCCAGGTCTACGAGGGGGTTGCTGAAGTAACGGCCGCGGGCGTAGTAGCTGCCATCCACTTCGATGGAAGCTGCATAAGCGACGCTGGAGAGCATGAGCACTGCGAGGAGTGCTACCAAAAATTTTTTCATCTGTTTTCCTCCAAAACGGTTAATCAACCTAATAAAATTTACTGCAACCTAATAATGTGCCTGAAAAACCAGGCGGAGCGCCTGAACATTCAGGCGAACCTGATACATCTTGCCGCTTACCGCGGCGGGGCTTGGCGACTAGGGCCGGCACCACCTCCTTCAAGAGTTTTTAAGGCAAAGTGCTATGGCCAGCATCTGCCTTAAGGTAAAGTCGTCAAAATCTGGGTTAACTTTAGATTTTTATTAACGAATCTTATCTTGAAAGATAGAAATATCGATGACTATTTAGCAATGCGCCAAGGTGGAGTCAAGCTTTTTCTACACTTTTTGAGCCCCTGAGAAGAAATTGTCGGGCAGTTTTATTGACATGCGCGGCCTGTTCTGAGTAGGGTCCGGATGCTTTAGGGGTCGGCGTCAACCGTTCACTTGCGGGCGGCGACGCACCGATGACCCCACCCAAATTCTAACGCTTCAATCTCTTCACTATCAACATTGGAATCCGAATCGCCATGATCAGCCACACCATCGAATTGACCGTTCCCTTCCACGACCTGGATCCCATGCAAGTTGTGTGGCATGGCAATTATTTCAAGTACTTCGATAGAACCCGCTTCGCCCTCTTCGAGGAGCGGGGCATCGATTTATACCAGTTTCTGCTGGAGAAGCAATACGTCTTTCCCCTGACGCGCACCTCGGTCAAACATATCGCCCCCCTGCGCTTCAACGACCGCTTCCGCTGCACGGCGACGGTCACCGAGGCGCGCTACAAGATCGCCATCGATTTCGAGATCCGCCGTGGGACCGACGATGAGTTGTGCACCCGGGCCAAGAGCGAACAAGTGGCCGTCAAGATGCCCGACATGGCGCTGGAGTTCGAGATCCCCGTGGAGATCCGCCGCGCCCTGGGGATGGCGTGATGGCTGTGCCCACCGAAGCGGCCAACGCCTTCAGCGCCCAAAATGCCGCCGGGTATGCCCGCATGGCGGCCTGGTCCGAGCTCCTCGACGAGATCAACGTCTTCCCCGTGGCAGACGGTGATACGGGCCGCAATCTGAGCATCAGCCTAACCCCCTTGCGGGAGATGGATGGCCGCCCCCTGACGGCCACCGTGGATCAATTGATCCGCGCGGCCACCGGCAACTCGGGCAATATTGCCGCCGCCTTCCTGACCGAGTTTCTGAAGGCCACCACCATCGACGCCCTGCCCCAGGTGACGGCCGCCGGCGCCCTTAGGGCCCGCCAAGCGATCGGCGCCCCCTGCGGGGGCACCATGCTGGACATCTTCGACACCCTGGCCGACCGCCTGGCCGCAACGAAGGGTTCACATCCATTCTGCGACCGCCTCCTACCCCCTCTGGTTCAGGCCGTCCGGGAAACAACGGCCCAGCTGCCGGCGCTCTCCCGGGCGAAGCTAATCGATGCCGGTGCATTGGCCATGTATCTGTTTTTCGAGGGGTTTTTTTCTGAAATGGATGGCCGCGCCCTGCCCCAGGGGCACCTCCCGGAGGCCTTGGGCGAGGTGTCGCAGCATCGACCCGCCAAGGCAAAAGTCGCCTCGCAGATGGCCGCCAACGAGCTGTGTGTCAACGCCATGCTGAGGCCTGCACCAGGTGCGGACATGGATGAACTGAGACGCCGCCTCGACAAGATGGGCGACAGCGTGGTGGCCCTTGGCGACGAGGGGTCTCTAAAGGTACATCTCCACGCCAGGGACCTCCAGGCCGCCACGGACCTGTTGGCCGACCTGGGCACCATCGACACCCTCACCGGCGAGGCCCTTTACGATCCAGGGATGTCGACCCAGCCATTGCCGGAGGGCCCCATCCACATCATGACCGATGCGGCCGGCTCCTTCTCCCGCCGCCAGGCCCGGCAGCTGGGGGTGACCCTCCTGGACAGCTTCGTGGTGGGAACCGGGGCGGCGGTCCCGGAGACCCTCCTCGACCCCGAGACCGTCTATGAGCGCATGCGGGTTGGGGAAGCCACCTCCACCGCCCAGGCCTCCAATCTTGAACGCCACCAGCGCTATGCCGCCACCCTGGAGCGCTTTGAGCGCGTCCTCTACCTGAGCGTGGGCTCGGTCTACACCGGCAATGTGGCCGCGGCCCGCCAGTGGCAGGCCTCCAAGGACCCCGAAGGGCGCCTGACGGTCCTCGATACCGGGGCGGCCTCCGGGCGGTTGGGACTTATCTCACAGGCGGTGGCCCGCTTTGCCAGCCGGGCACACACGGCGGAAGCCGTCATCGCCTTCGCCCGAAAGGCCATCGACACCTGCGGCGAGCTGGTCTTTCTGGATCAGCTCAAATACCTGGCCGCCGGCGGGCGCATCTCAAAAACCAGCCGCTTCTTCGGCGATCTTTTTAGGATAAAACCCGTGGTTACGCCAACGCCCAGGGGGGTGGAAAAGGTGAGTGTGGTGCGTCGCACCAGCGAGCAACTCCCTCTAGCCTTGAAACACTTGGCCGATGCCCTCCTCAAGGCCACCAACCCCCTGCTCCTCCTGCAATACACCGACAACCGCGCGCGGGTGGCGGCCGAGATCCAACCGGCCCTGCAGGAACATTTTCCCGCGGCCGAGATCGTGCTGGCCCCCCTCTCCCTCACCGCCGGGGTCCACATGGGACCGGGCACCTGGGCGGTTGCGTGGCTGGCGGAGCCCTCCGCTGAAAGCGCGCCGTCTGGCGAAAGCGAACCTCGGAGATGAAGCGAACCGATTCCCCAATAAGAGCCCTGAAGCTAGCTTCAAAAAGCCGCCGGCCCGGCATCAACCGAGCCCCCTTCTCCCTCACCGTAAAGGCTCACATGGGACCGGGCACCTCGGCGATGAACCTGCCGGCCGGCCAAGCCGTCCGCATGGGGCAAAACTGACCCATGAACCCAGACGATATCAGGACAAGCAAAACCTCCAACGCTATAGATCAACGGACGGCCGTCGTCATCCCCACATACAACCACGGCAGCCGAGTGTTGGCTGTGGTGGAAGATGCCCGCCGGCTCGGCATGCCCATCATCGTCGTGGATGACGGCTCAACCGACGACACCTGGGAGCGCCTGAAGACCTGCACGGGATTTACGGCCCTTCGTCACCGCCGTAATCTTGGTAAGGGCGCCGCCCTGATCACCGGCATGCGGGCCGCCGCCCAATCCTCCGCGACATGGGCCATCACCCTGGACGCCGACTGCCAGCATCGGGCCACCGATGCCTACAAGCTGCTGGCCGCCATCCCCCAAGGCCGCAGGCCCGGCCAACGGCCCATCGTCCTGGGGCGGCGGCGCCTCATGGCCCACGCCCCCTGGACCAGTCGGGCCGGCCGCGAGTTCTCCAACTTCTGGGTCTGGGTCGCCGGCGCCCCCTGGCTCCACGACACCCAGAGCGGCTTCCGCATCTACCCCCTGGCCGAAACCCTCGCCCTGGAGATCCGCGCCCGGCGCTACCAGTACGAGATCGAGGTCCTCGCCAAGGCCAGTTGGGCCGCCATCCCCATCATCGAGGTCCCCATTGAGGTGGTCTACCAGCCCGGGGGACAGCGCATCTCCCACTTTCGGCCCGGGCGCGACTTCCTGCGCAATACGGCTGCCTTTTATCACCTGATCACCCGCCGGGTGTTCACCCCCAGCCTCTGGCGGCGCAGCCCAGCCGGCTACCGAAAGCGCCCACGGCCATGAAAACCCACTTCTTTCGCATCCTGGTTCGACTGTCGATCATCTTCGGAGACTGGCTCTTCGCCCTTGTGGCCCGGGGCATCGCCACCGGCTTTTTCCTGCTTGCCCGAGAACGTCGCCGGGCGAGTGTCGACTTCTATGGGAACCTCTTTCCTCAAAAAGGCTGGCCGCACGCCTACGCCTGCACCTGGCGGCAGTTTCTCAACTTCACCGATCTTTTCATGGACCACTACCTCTCCGTCGAGGGCGACCGGCGCCCCATAGACTACACCTTCGACGGCTGCGAACACCTCCAGCAGGCCCACGCCAGCGGCACGGGCTGCGTCCTGCTCATGTCCCACATGGGCAACTGGCAGGTGGCGGCCCACATGCTTAAAAAGGACCTGCCCGAAATCCCCCTGATGCTCTACATGGGCCAGGCCCAGAAACAGCAGATCGAAAAGCGTCAGAAAGAGGCGCTCAAGTCGGGCGGGGTGCGCATCGTGGCCGTGGACGAGGCCGGCGGCTCACCCTTTGACATCGTGGAGGGGGTCCGCTTCCTGCGTGAGGGCGGCATCGTCTCCCTCACCGGCGACCGCATCTGGCGCAGCGGCCAGCGCTCTGTCGAGGCCACCTTCCTGAATCGTTCCATCCGTTTGCCCGAGGCCCCTTACCTCCTGGCCCTCATGGGGGGTGCCCCCCTGGTCTTCTTTTTTGCCTTTCGAACCGGCCCGGGCCGCTACCACTTCACCGCCTCCTCCCCCCACTACCTGAAACCTGCCAACCGACAGCAGCGTCCGGCCGCCATCCAGGCCGCCGCCCAGCAGTACGCCACGGCCCTGGAGACCGCCGTGCGCGCCTATCCCCTGCAATGGTACCACTTCGACCCCTTTTTTCTGCCAGAGGATGACGCCTAATTCGGCGTTCACAAAATCCCGCGTATATAGTAAAGAGTGGGGTTTGATTTGAAATTGTGCATATATCTGTGTTTGTGATCGTATGAAGGACACCTATGACCAGAGATGAGATCGTGGCAAAAATCCTGACGATTTTCGCACGTAATTTTGAGATTGAGGACCCCGACCCGAATGACAACCTGGGGGAGGTCCACGAGTTCGACAGTATCGACGCCATCGAACTGATCCGTGAAATCGAATTAATGCTGGATACGACCCTCACGCGCCCGGAAAAAGAGAGCGCCATGGGGATCCGGACCATCAACCAAATCGTCGACTATGTAGAGGCGCTGGCCGACAAACGCGCATAACCTGCTGTAATAATAACCAATGGACACCCACATGGAACGACGCGTTGTCATCACCGGCACTGCCGCCATCACCCCCATCGGCCATACCCGTCAAGGCATCCTGGACAATCTGTCCAAAGGGATCTCGGGCGTCGAACCTCTCAAAAGCGACGGCCTGCTCACCGGCCACATCCACAGCAAGGTGTTCGGTACCGTCAGCGACCCCATCGACTACGACTTTAAACGCCGGGACCGCAAGACCATGGGGCCGGTGGCCTACTATGCCTGCGAAACCGCCAAACGGGCCATCGCAGCCTCCGGTCTAAAACCTGAATTCATCCAATCCGGCCGCATGGGCGTGGCCTTCGGCTCGACCCACGGCAGCCCCACGGTGCAGCGCGACATCTACCGCACCTTTTTCAGCGGGACGGACGCCCGCTTGACCAGCATCGGCGCCGTGGACTACCTCAAGTCCATGGTGCACACCACGGCGGTCAACATCACCAAGATGTTCGGCATCACCGGCCGGGTGATCTCCTCCTCCACGGCCTGCACCACCAGCAGCCAGAGCATCGGCTTCGGTTACGAGGCGATCAAGTTCGGTATCCAGGACGCCATGCTCTGCGGCGGGGCCGATGAGTACGACACCACCACCGTGGCCGTCTTCGACAACCTGCTGGCCTGCTCCACGGCGTACAACGAGACCCCCGAACGCACCCCGCGCCCCTTCGACAGGGACCGCGACGGGCTGGTGGTGGGGGAGGGCGCAGGGGCCCTGGTCCTGGAGGCTTATGACTGTGCCAAGAAGCGCGGCGCAACCATCCTCGGAGAGGTGATCGGCTTCGCCTGCATGAACAACGGCGGAGATCTGATCCTGCCCAACAAGGACGGCATCGCCCAGACCATCCGCACCGGCCTGGATTGTGCCCGGATCAACCCCGAGGATGTGGACTTCATCAGCGCCCACGCCACGGCGACCAAGACGGGCGATGTCATGGAGGCCCAGGCCATTGGCGCCATCTACGGCGACGGGCCGGCGGTCACCGGCCTGAAAAGCTACATGGGCCACACCATGGGCGCCTGCGGGGCCATCGAGACAACCTTGACCCTCTACATGATGGAGAGGGGCATCATGGTGCCGACCCTCAACCTGGAGAATATCGACGAACGCTGTACCATGATTCGCCACCTGGACGCGGTCACCGAGGCCACCATTGACATCGCCGCCATCCAGAACTTCGCCTTTGGCGGGGTCAACACCTGCCTCTTCATCAAGGCCTTCGACGAATAGATGCGTACGAGATCAGCCAGCGCCAACCCTCGGGGGCGTGTCGGACAGGCGGGTCGCTGGATCGTCAGCCTTTTGATCACATTGGCCCTATGGACCTATTTTACCGCCGGTTTCGTGCTCTTTTTCAGCCCCTTTTATCTCTGGGCGGCGATGGTGACCAACGACGTCGGCCGGGTGGCGCGCTTCCGACTCCTGAACAGCCGTTTCTGCCGGGGTTTCTTCGGCTTGGCGCGGTTGCTCATGCCCGGTTGGCGCTGGCAGATCGACCCGCGCGCACGGACCCTGGAGGGCGGCCTCATCGTCTGCAACCATGTGAGCTATTTCGACTCGATCCTGCTGATC
>JBNKKA010000150.1:0-10754 GCA_050291585.1 Desulfobacteraceae bacterium | reverse complement strand
CTTGCCAAGATGGTTAATGGCGTAAGCGCATAAGCCCAATTTGTGATACCCAGCATCACCCACAAAGATATCCGGTGCCGAAGGCGCTCAGTGGTAATGGGCTAGCGTTTACTTTCTGCGCCTGTGAATGATAGAGAAAAGACGTGGCCCACTAGGTCGCGTCTTTTTTTTTAAAAATCTTCTGTCAATCTCTGATACACTCGCTCGGCCAAGGTCTGGGCGGCCTCGCTTAGGGCCTCCTGGCGGTTGGCCTCGGTTGCGGCATCGTCCCCGTCGATTACATCGTAGACACTAGCGGCACGAAGTTGATCGATCCTTCGGATCTCCTGAGCGGCGGCATTTTCGAGGCGCAGGTCCACCTGTATCTCAACGCGCCGCTCCGCCGCCGTTTGCTCACCGCTGCGCGATACCGTCGTGGTGGCGATGCGGGTTACTGCACCCACAAGGGTGCCATCGGCCGCCTCGGCGGTGGCGGCCAGTTGACTCTGGTTGCGGCTGACCTCCTCCACCAAGGCATTTGTGACGATGGTCTCGATGCCGGTTTCAGCGCTGCGGTTTTCCAGGGTGGGAATGTAGAGGCGTTGGATCCCCCCCGGCAAGCTACCACCGCCGGTAAAACGGTAGCCGCAGGCATTCAGCACCGAAAGCATACAGATCAGAAGAGCGCCAAAGAGCGCCCCACGGCGCCAACCGTCCGCCAGATATGGGCTCGTAACCGAGCTAAGGCTGGTAACCAGGCGACCGCTCGTAACTGAGATAGGGCTTGCAGAATCCTTGGGCAGGGTTGTCTCCAAAGGCGTGTCGATAGGGTACCACTTAGAGGCTCGCATGGACCTACACCACGATGTTGACCAGTTTGTTGGGGACCACAATGACTTTACGGATGGTTTTAGCCTCGATGAATTTGGCCACTTTCTCATCCGCCAGAGCGGCTTCGCGGACGACCTCCTCGGAAGCATCAATCGCTGCGGTGAAGCGGCCACGAAGTTTGCCGTTGACCTGGACGACGATGGTGGTCTCGGCTTTTAGGAGGGCGGCCTCGTCGTGGACGGGCCAGGCGGCTTTGAAGACGCTGCCACTTTTGCCAAGGGCGGCCCAGATCTCCTCGCAGAAGTGGGGTACCAGAGGGGAGAGCAGCAGCACGACGCTCTCCAAGGAGAAGCGCAGCACGGGTTCCGTTTCCGGCAACTCTGTGTCGTTATCCACGCCATACAAAGTATTGACCAACTCCATGACAGCGCTGATGGCCGTGTTGAAATGGAAGCGGTCTTCGATATCGCTGGTGACCTTTTTGATTGCCTCGTGGGTCTTGGCGAACACCGGACGCAGCGCGTCAGGAAGCTCCGCCAATCCGCCAGTATAGGATTCAGCCCCCTCGATGCGCGGCATCCAGGCACTCACCAGGCGCCACACGCGGTTGAGAAAGCGGGCGCTGCCCTCGACACCTTGGTCGCTCCACTCCAGATCGCGCTCCGGTGGTGCGGCGAAGAGACAAAACAGCCGGGTGGTGTCTGCCCCGTATCGCGAGAGCAGTTCCTGGGGGTCGATGACGTTGTTCTTGGACTTGGACATCTTCTCCACGCGCCCCAGAGTCACCGGCAGGTCACACTTGCTGCAGGTCAAGGCATCCTCCTCGCCCACCACCTCGGCGGGATAGAGGAAACCGTGCTCGGGACAGGTCATGGTCTCCTTGCAAACCATGCCCTGGGTGAGCAGACGGGTAAAAGGCTCCTTGAACTTGACCAGCCCGAAATGGTGCAAGACGCGGGTAAAATAACGCGAATAGAGCAGGTGCAAGATAGCGTGCTCCACCCCGCCGATGTATTGGTCAACGGGCATCCAATAGTCCACGTCCGCCTTGGCGAACATGCCCGTGTCGCAGTCGGGGCTGCAATAGCGGTCGAAATACCAAGAGGACTCCACGAATGTGTCCATGGTGTCCGTATCACGTCGGGCATCTTCACGGCCGCACTGGGGGCAGGTGGTCCGTTTGAACTCATCCAGGGTCGGCAGGGGTGAGCGCCCCCCCTCGAGCAGATCCACCGCCTCGGGCAGCAGGATAGGCAGATCGGCCTCTGGCACCGGCACAATGCCGCAATCGTCGCAATGAATCATGGGGATGGGGGCACCCCAGTAGCGCTGACGGGAGATCCCCCAGTCGCGCAGGCGAAAACTCACCGTGGGCTGACCGAGACCGTTCTCCTCCAGATACTCGGCGATGGCCTGCATTGCGTCTCGGTTGGGCATACCATTATAGACACCGGAGTTGACCATCACCCCGTCGGCCGGCTGGGCGGCCTCCATGGTGGCGGGGTCCAGGGGCTCATCTGCCTGCTGGACCACCACAACAATGGGCAGGTCGTACTTGCGGGCGAACTCGAAATCGCGCTGATCATGGGCCGGCACACTCATCACAGCGCCGGTACCGTATTCCATGAGGGCGAAGTTGGCCGTGTAGATGGGCATGCGCTCGCCGCTCATGGGGTTGATGCAATAAGCACCCGTCCAGACACCTTCTTTTTCGTAGCCCTCCAAGGCCTTGCTGGAGCGGTCCTGGCGGGCGATCTTCTCCACGAAGGCCGCTACCGGGGCCGCCTGTTCGGTGCCCTCGGCCAGTTGAGGCACCAGAGGATGTTCGGGGGCCAGGCACATGAAGGTCGCCCCGAAGACGGTGTCATGGCGGGTGGTGAAGACGGAGATCACCGCCTCGCTGTTCTCAACGGGAAAACGAATCTCGGCGCCTTGGCTCTTGCCGATCCAGTTCTTCTGCATGGTGGTGACCTTGTCGGGCCACCCGGGCAATTGGTCGCAATGAACCAGGAGATCATCGGCAAAGTCGGTAATGCGGAAAAACCACTGGGAGAGCTTTTTCTGGCGCACGGCCTTGCCGCAACGCCAGCACATGCCGGCCTCCACCTGCTCGTTTGCCAGAACGGTCTGGCAAGGCTCGCACCAGTTGACGTAGGACTCCTTGCGGTAGGCCATCCCCTCGGCGTGCATCTTGAGGAAGAGCCATTGTTCCCAACGATAGTAGTCTGGATGGCAGGTGGCAACCTCGCGATCCCAGTCGTAGGAAAAACCCATCTGTTTGAGCTGCGCCCGCATGGCGTCGATGTTGGCGTAGGTCCACTTGGCGGGATGCGTCTTATTGGCGATGGCGGCGTTCTCGGCGGGCATGCCGAAGGCGTCCCACCCCATGGGGTGCAAGACGTTGAACCCCTGCATGGTCTTGTAGCGCGCCACCACGTCACCAATGGTATAGTTACGCACATGGCCCATGTGGATCTTGCCCGACGGATAGGGGAACATCTCCAGGAGGTAATATTTTTCGCGACTCGGGTCGGTCTTCACCTGGAAGAGACCCTCGGCCTCCCATCGCTGCTGCCATTTTGTTTCGATCTCACTGGGGTTGTATCTTGGGTCCATGGCTCCACATACCTGTATCTATCCAGAAATAGTAATATAGTTTAGGTTGACTAATTGAACTCGAATGTCTCGCCTTTGAAGCTGAACAAGGCACCGGCAGAGGATTTGCTATGCCATATGAGGTATCAAATAGCAACCCGGTTTGTAACCAGAAAGGGTTTGACTTCCGTGGAATAATTCCATATTCAGTCCACCAGCATGTGGCAGCGTCCCGCTTGCAGATCCTCTCCGGCCAACCAGTGACCTACCACCCAATTACAAACGGATCCGGTATCTTGTAAGCTGAACGGAGCTTAGCCCTAGTGCGGAGAAAAACCGACATGCAGGCGGGGGTCGGACGAGGCGGCGCTCCGCCATCTATCCATCACAAGCTATGACAAACTGAGAACCTTTAATATGTTTGCCGGAAAATTCTCAACCAAGCGCCGGTAAGGAAAAACAGCTGAATGAGCAGTAAAATTTTGATCAATGCCATCGATCCGGAAGAGTGCCGGATCGCCAAAGTCAAGGAGAACCGCCTGGCGGAGTTTCATACCGAAAGCGCCGCCCGGGAAATTACGCGCGGAAATATTTACAAAGGCATCATCGCCCGTGTGGAACCAAGTCTCCAGGCGGTCTTTATGGATTACGGCGGGGAGCGCCACGGCTTCCTGCAAATCCAGGAGATCCACAGCGACTACTTTCTCGACGCCGCTTCAGGTGACAAAGCGGTTCAGAATCGCTTGAAACGCGGCCAGGAGCTCATTGTCCAGGTGGTCAAGGATCCCGCCGGCTCCAAGGGTGCCATGCTCTCCACCTTCATCTCAATGCCGGGGCGCTTTGTGGTACTCATGCCGGGCAACACCGGCCGGGGCATCTCCCGCAAAATCGAGAGCGAAGAGGAACGCAAGCGCCTCAAGGAAATCGTCCAAGGGGTCAATCTACCGGAGGATTTCGGTGTGATCGTGCGTACCGCCGGAGAAGGCTGCACCAAGACCTTGCTATCAAAGGATGTGAGCTACCTCATGCGCCTGTGGCGCAGCATCATGAAGAAAGCCATGGACAGCCAGGCGCCGGCCCCCCTTTACAAGGAGCGCAACCTGGCGGTGCGCGCCATGCGCGACTATTTCACCCCCGACGTTACCGAGATTCTCATCGATGAGGAAAATGTCTTTCGTGAGGTTAAGAGCTTCATCCACATCATCTCGCCCAAACACCTCAAGATCATTAAGCGCTACCAGTCGGACCGGCCGATCTTCAGCAAATTCCAATTGGAAGAGCAAATCGCCACCATCTTTGAAAGTCGTGTGCGCCTGAAATCGGGCGGCTCCCTGGTGATCGAGCAGACCGAGGCCCTGGTGGCCATCGATGTCAACTCGGGCAAGGGCACCCGCAAGAAGGATATCGAAGAAACCGCCCTGATGACCAATATGGAGGCCGCCGAAGAGATCGCCCGTCAGTTGCAGCTGCGTGATCTGGGGGGACTGATCGTCATCGACTTCATCGATATGCGCGACCGCGGCCACCGCTCCAAGGTGGAGAAGGCCATGCGCAGCTTCATGCGCCAGGACAAGGCCCGCACCAAGGTGGGGCGCATCTCGCGCTTCGGCCTAGTGGAGATGTCACGCCAGCGCATGCGTCCACCCATCGAATACGGCAGCTACGAGCGCTGCGCCATATGCCGGGGAAAAGGTCAAATCCCTTCGACGGAGTCGTTGGTGCTGGGTTTTCTGCGCAAGCTTAAACTGGCGACCCTCAAATCCGAGGTGACCCAAGTGAGGGGCAAAGTGCCCCTTGATGTTGCCGATTACGTGCTGAACCGCAAGCGCGGTGAGATCTTGGAGCTTGAGCAGCGCCGCAAGCTGAACATCACTATTCAAGGCGACCCTTGCATGATACCCGGGGATTGTGAAATCGTCTGTGATTGATCACAGTTCGTCTAAGGCTAGCCATAGTTCGTCTGTGAATGAGCGCCCTGGCATGTGCGCCGCGGAGGCTGGCTGGCTCGCTTTGCCGCTCAGATCTCACAGGGCCAAGGTTGATTCCCACTATTAGGGTTTGACCTATTTTGCCAAGTAAAGTATATCTGCGCCGTTTTCGCCTGCTTTGTCGTGCGCGCCGTCGAGCTAAAAAACGCACATCGAAGTCGGCACCCGGCCTGCCTTTCGAGGGCCTGCCGGTTGGACATTATAAAAGGTACAGCTAGCACGCGTTTGCGCAGCAAGCCAAGCGGGGTGTATGGCTGTTCCCAGCGCATACCGCGCCAGTCGGCCCATTGGGGTATTCGCTGGAGGCGGTTTTCTGTATTAACTCTAAGGAGGTAAGCAAGTGTCTGGTATTGCATACGCGATGGGAGCTGGTGGTGGTGCGGCTGGTGGTGGTGCCGGTGGATTTGCCGGTATTGTTCCCCTGATCCTGATGTTCGTGATCTTCTATTTCCTGCTCATCCGCCCCCAGCAGAAAAAGACCAAAGAGCACCGCGAAATGATTGGCAACCTCAAAAAAGGGGATCGTGTGATCACTGCCGGCGGAATGCATGGACGTATCACGGGCGTGTCCGAATCTACTTTAACGATGGAAATCGCCGAAAAGGTGCGTGTGAAAGTCAATCGCGCCAGCGTTTCGGCCCTGGCACAGCCGGCCCCTGCGGTCCAGCCCACCAAAAAGAGCAAATCGGATGACAAAGCCAAATAAGGGTAAGAGGAAAAACCGTTGAAGACTATCTCCTGGAAACTGGTTGCGATTCTGGCGGTGCTGCTCATCGCCGTGGTGTACGTGATTCCCACCCTTGTGCCGGGTACCTGGCCCCATAAAAAGATCAACCTGGGTCTCGACCTACAGGGCGGAATGCATTTGGTTCTTGAAGTTCAGACCGAGAAAGCGGTGGAGAACACCATCGAACGCATCGGTCAGGACCTGCGCAGCCTGATGCGCTCGGAAAAGATCCGCAATGCGGGCGTCGAGCAAAGTGGCAATGTGGCCCTGACGGTCAAGGTCAACGGCCAGGAGTACATCGAGGCCTACGAGAAACTCCTGGACAAAGAGTTTCCGGACCTGCGTATGGCCTCTCGCAACCAGGACGGGGATACCCTTACGACGGTGCTGGACCTGCCCGATGAGGAGGTCGCCAGGATCAAGAAGCTGGCCGTGGAGCAGGCCATCGAGACCATCCGCAACCGGGTGGATCAGTTCGGTGTGAGCGAGCCCGATATCCGCAACCAGGGGGAACGCCGGATTCTCATCCAGCTACCCGGCATCAAGGACACCAAGCGCGCCAAGGAACTCATCGGCCGCACGGCCCTGCTGGAGTTTAAACTCCTGGATGAGTCCGTCTCCCCGACCGAGGCCGAGAAGGGTAAAGTCCCCGCCGGCAGCGAACTGCTCTACCAGGTGGAGAAGGATGCCTCCACCAAGCGCACCACCAAAACCCCCTTCGTTGTGCGCAAGCGGGCGGCCCTAACGGGCGCCTCCCTCACCGATGCGCGCGTGCAGATCGATTCCCAGTACAATGAGCCCTACGTCTCCATTAGCTTCGATAAGAAGGGGGCCCGCGTCTTCGAGCGTGTGACGGCCGAAAATGTCAACAAACGCCTTGCCATCGTACTGGACAACACGGTTTACTCGGCCCCCAATATTCAGGAGAAGATCAGCGGCGGCGAGGCGCGCATCACCGGCAGCTTCACCACCGAGGAGGCCCGCGACCTGGCCATCGTCCTGCGTGCCGGCGCCCTGCCCGCCCCGGTGACGGTGATCGAGGAACGCACCGTAGGCCCCTCCCTGGGAACCGACTCCATCAACAAGGGGCTGTTTTCCATGCTGGTCGGGTTCGTTCTGGTGGTGGTCTTCATGGTGATTTACTACAAGGGCTCAGGCGTCATCGCCGATGCCGCCCTGGCCATCAATATCCTGCTGATTGCCGCCGGCCTGGCCGGATTTGGTGCCACCCTGACCCTACCGGGCATCGCTGGTATCATCCTCACTATCGGTATGGCTGTTGACGCCAACGTGCTGATTTATGAACGTATCCGTGAGGAGATGCTCCTGGGCAAGACGCCCCGTTCGGCCGTGGATGCGGGTTTTGAGCGTGCCACGCTGACGATTTTAGATGCCAACGTGACCACCCTCATCGCCGCCCTAGTGCTTTTTCAATTCGGCACCGGTCCGGTCAAGGGATTTGCCGTCACCTTGAGCCTCGGAGTCATCGCCAGTCTGTTCACGGCCCTGATTCTGTCGCGCACCATTTTCGCGTTCATCCTCAACAAACGGCATGTGCAAACCCTGAGCATCTAAAGCGGTCACTACCACGCGAACGCCGAGATACATGGATACATGATCCACCCCGATGGGGTGGCTTCATCGATAAAGCGCAAGGCCTCGTGCCAAACAGATAAGGAAGCCGTCATGCAGTTTATCAAACCGGGCATCAACATCAATTTCATCGACAGACGCAAAGTCGCCGCCGTCGTCTCCGTTATTTTCATAGTGATCAGCATCGGCTCACTACTGCTTAAAAATGGGCCGCGTTACGGTGTCGATTTTGCCGGCGGCACGCTGATTCAGGTCAAATTCGAGACACCTACTGAGATCGACAAAATCAAATCAGGCCTTGCCTCCATTCAGCTTAAGGACGTCACTGTGCAAAGCTTTGGTGAGACCGGCAGCAATGAATATCTCATTCGCACCGGCGCCTCCCAGGGCGGGGGTAGCGGCTTCAGCGATGAGGTCAAGGCCGCTCTGGATGCGACCACCGGCAACAGCACCGAGGTGCGCCGTGTGGAGATGGTGGGCCCCCAAGTGGGCAAGGATCTACGTGAAAAGGCCCTTTTCGCCATGTTCTACGCCCTCCTGTTCATCACCATCTACATCTCGGGGCGCTTTGAGCTCAAGTGGATGCTCAGCGGTGTGGTGGCCGCGGCTCTGGCCGGGGCCGTCTATCTACTCAATATCTTTGATGTCAGCGTACCCTTCTTGATCCTGGCGGCCCTCATCATCAGCCTCGTGCTCTTCTGGTTTTTGGAGCTGAAATACGCCATGGGCGCCATCGTGGCCCTAATTCACGATGTGACCATCACGGTGGGCATTTTCTCATTTTTCGACAAGGAGTTTACCCTGCCCATCATCGCGGCCCTTTTAACCATCATCGGGTATTCCCTCAACGACACTATCATCGTCTTCGACCGTATTCGCGAGAATCTGCGCAAGCACCACAAGGACCCCCTGGCGACCATCATCAACAAGAGCATCAACGAGACCCTGGCGCGCACCCTGCTCACCTCCCTGACAACCCTGGTTGTAGTGGTCGCCCTCTTCGTGCTTGGGGGCGGCATCATCCATGATTTTGCCTTCGCCCTGCTCGTGGGAATCCTCATCGGAACCTACTCATCGATCTTTGTGGCCAGCCCCATCCTGCTGGCCTGGCAAAAACGTTAGGCCCCTATGGATGCGGTGCTGCCATGGTTGACCCTCAAAGGGGTGCCGGGTGTGGGCAACCTGATCTTCAAACGGCTGCTGGATCGCTTCGGCACTCCCCAGGCGGTCCTGGCGGCACCCCGCGATCAACTGCTGGCGGTGTCGGGCATCAGCCCCCGCATCGCCGCCGCCATTCGCCGTCAGCGGGCGCCAAATAGCGAAAATGCCCACACGGAGCTCGAGCTAGCCGCCCGCCACGGTTTCCGGATCATCACCCAGACCGATCCATCATTCCCACATCTTCTGTTGCAATTGCCCGATCCCCCTCCCCTGCTTTACGTCAATGGTCACCTCCATCCGGACGCGCTGCATATCGCCATGGTGGGTTCTCGCAAAGCCACCCGCTATGGGTTGGATGCCGCCCACAACCTAGCAAAGGGATTGGCCGAACGGGGGGTCGGAGTGGTCAGCGGTATGGCGCGGGGGATTGACGGCCAGGCCCACGAGGGTGCGTTAACGGCAAAGGGGTACACTGTGGCCGTCCTGGGCAGTGGCCTACTGCAGATCTACCCGCAAGAGCACAAAGATCTGTATGAACGTATTAGCGAAACGGGGGCCGTAATCTCCGAGTTCCCCCTCACCGCCAGGCCGGAAGGCCGCCACTTTCCAGCCCGCAACCGTATCATCAGCGGTATGGCGGTGGGGGTAGTGGTGGTGGAGGCGGCCCTGAAAAGCGGCTCACTGATCACCGCACGGCTGGCGGCGGAGCAGAACCGAGAGGTGTTCGCCCTGCCGGGCAGTGTTCGTTCCCGTCAGAGCCAGGGTACCCACGCCCTGATCAAACAGGGGGCTAAACTCATCGAAACGGCCGGGGACGTGCTGGAGGAGTTCTTTCCAGAAGGCGTTTGTGAACAGAAAGCGCCAGAAAAGGGAACGCGTCTGTCATCTAGTGACGGTCTGCCGTCGGACTTGACGCCCGCGGAAGCGGAACTATTATCCAAGCTGGAACCGTATCCCCTGCATATCGATGCCCTGACAACCACCCTGAAGACACCCCCGGGTGAGTTGGCGGCATTGTTGTTGCAGCTCGAACTGAAGGGCCTGGCCCGCCAGTTGCCCGGAAATAAGTTTGAGAAGATTGTCCCAAGCTGAGCTTGGGATTGACAAACCCGCAGCGGGTCGATTAGAAGAATCGGTTTGGCATCACACTGAAATGCGCCAAGCTATATTCCAAAGTCGCAGTTGCCAGCACCCATCTGAATATGACGCATGCAAACAAATAGGTTCAGCATAAAAATGAGGTCTTCGCGTGAGTAAACCCTTAGTCGTGGTGGAGTCCCCCACCAAGGTCAAAACCATCAAGAAATATCTGGGCAAGGAGTTCAACGTGGTTGCCACGGTGGGGCATATCAAAGATCTGCCCCCCAAAGAGATCGGCATCGACATTGAAAAGAATTTCAAGCCCAAATACCGCACCATTCCGGGCAAGCAGAAGGTCATAACCAACCTGAAACGTGAAGCGGGCAATGCCGCCGACATCTACCTGGCCCCCGACCCGGATCGCGAGGGAGAGGCCATCGCCTGGCACACGGCCGAGCTGCTCAAAAAAAAAGGGCGCCACTTTCACCGGGTGCTTTTCCACGAGCTCACCAAAAACGCCATTGTGCACGCCATAAGCCATCCCGAGGAGTTGAACCGGGACAAGTACGAGGCGCAGCAGGCACGCCGTATCCTCGACCGCCTGGTGGGCTACCAAGTCTCGCCGCTTTTATGGCGTAAGGTCAAAGGCGGCTTGAGCGCCGGGCGGGTGCAATCGGTGGCGGTGCGCATCATCTGTGAGCGCGAACGCGCCATCCAGGTCTTTATTCCGGAAGAGTACTGGTCCATAACGGCCCACCTCAATGGTGAGACGCCGCCGCCCTTTACGGCCAAGCTGACGC
>JBNKKA010000149.1:0-10772 GCA_050291585.1 Desulfobacteraceae bacterium | reverse complement strand
GCAGCACGCTGGCGCCGGCTTGCCTAGCCGTCATGGCGGCACATAGGGCCGCATTGCCGCCCCCGACGACGATCACGTCGAAACGCTTCGACAGATCGACCTGGGGCTGTTCAGCCACGAAGTTCAGGTTCAATTTATACCCTCCTTGCTGGTCTGCGTCGCTTGTCTTCCGTCTGTCTCGATCCCATTGCCATTCGAGAATAGACAATCCCTGAGATCAAGATGTGTACCAGCTATCCCAAATTTTTATTTGGAGACGCTTTTCAACAACTTGAGGGTGGAAAACAATCACTGGGGAGATAGACGCGTACTACTATTGAAACGACTTGTTCCAATAGCTATACGATATGTCGCAACACATTGATCATCTCCCCCTTAGGAAAATGAAATGGCGAGATAAACCTCGGCTGTCTGGATAACCGAGTCGTTGAAAGAGGAGTCAAAGATGATCTGAAACGTAAGCGGAAATAACGGTGCCGGTTCTGAACCAAGGGCTTATGAGAAATCCTAAGCCCTTGATTCATCTTACCCGCACTTTGATCGGTACAGGCTTCAATCGACAGTCACATCCACGTTCAATTGATCGCCGATCTGTCCCAACCCGTCCTCCAGGTTTTGAAGTGAAAGTGTATTCGGAATTTCAACCTGAATCGTCATGGTGTAAAGGGCGGCGCCGCTTTGGGGTGACATGCGTACTGACGAGTTGAGGTGGCTGATATTGACCTCGTTGGCGGCCAGAAACTGGCTGACCTTATAGACGATGCCTGCTTGATCCAACCCCTCCACGTGAATGGTCTTTTTCACGATGTCGGCCCTGGGCTTTTGTTCGTCAACATCTATGGGTCGAATATAGGCCGTGATTCCCTTATCCCTCTCCAGGCGGCGGCACTCGGTGGTCAGTTTTTCCAACAGATCGCCGTTGTCTCCATTCGACATGGAGGAGAACAAGAGCAGGATGGCAAACTCCCCGGAAAGATTGGTCATGGCCGAGTTTTCCAGGTTGCATCCGTTTTCATAGATGAGCTGTGAAATGCTGGCGACGATGCCCGGTCGATCCTCGCTGAAAGCGGTCAGTAGATATTTCTTGGACATGATTCTCCTCCGTGTGTGTTATCGCTTGATTCGAAAGGATTGTTCGACTTTCGTTTAACTTAGGTATCAGAAAGTCAGCTAGGATCCAAGGGCCTGAAACGCGCACTGAGACAAAAGTTTCGTCCCGAGATTGTAAAAAGCCCTGGTGCCTGGCGCTACCATGATCCTGGGCACAGACCCGCCTGGCTCCCTGCCAAGTGCATGCGGGCTGGATCACTTGAAACCGGCGATCACCGCTGAACTGGCGGTACCATTGGGTTCGACACGAATTTGGCGCATTTCTGATACCCAATTTATCGGTGCTGGGGGGCCTTAATCGGGTGTGAACTCAGGAAGGATTCCCGGAGGCCAACTGACGCTAGATCCACTGGAAAACTCGGCGCGAACTCAAAGACCACGTGGAGGGTCGGCCAGTTTAAAAGCGGGAGCATTACTATTCAAACCGCTACGGAAGCAGAAACCAAGAACTGGGGGCAGGGGATGGTTTTGCTGTAGATGCCTGTTGTTTCCTAATACGCTGTAAGGGGTTGCGAGATCCATCCTGTCGTTCAGCCATGATTTGGGACTGCAGTTGGCCACTGAATTTCATCGCCTTTTCCCTGGCACTGATCCTTGATCTGGAGAATCGTAGCTTGACTTGAAAAAAAGGCATCCACTACCTTCGGATCAAAGTGCGATCCTTGGCCTTCGGAGATGATCCGGTTGGATTCTTCGACAGATAAGGCTTCTTTATAAGACCGTTTGGAAGTCAAGGCGTCAAATACATCCGCTAAGGCGACGATCCGGCCTACCAAAGGAATTTTCCGGCCTTTCAAACCCTGCGGATACCCGCTGCCATCCCATTTTTCATGGTGCGTCATAGCGATCTTGGCCCCCATGCGCACAAATCCAATCTTGGAGCCTTTCAAAATATTGCCACCAATAGTGGTGTGTTTTTTCATGATGTCCCACTCTTTGGCGTCCAGCTTGCCGGGTTTGAGCAAAATCGCGTCTGGTATGCCGATTTTGCCGATATCGTGCATGGGAGCGGCATAAAGGAGGGTTTCAATTGTTTTTTGAGCCAATCCCATCTTTTGGGCGATAACGGCTGAATAATGGCTCATCCGCTTAATATGAGCCCCGGTTTCATTGTCCCGATACTCTGAGGCCGCAGTTAACCGCCAGATAACCTCAAGAGATGCATCTTTAAGTTGCTCCGTCCTGAGCGCAACCATTTTTTCTAGAGACGCCCGATATTCACTCAATTGGTCGTTCAAATGCTTGATCTTCAGATGAGAACGAATCCTGGCGAGAATTTCCTCGGGTTTAGCGGTTTTCGACAGAAAATCATTCACACCGAGGTCCATGGCCTTCACATGGTTGTGACTGCTGTCAAGACCGGTAATTAAAATGATCGGTATGTCACATGTTTCCGGGTTGTTTTTTAAATGGCTTGAAACCTCAAACCCATCGAGCATTGGCATTGAAAGATCCAACATGATCAGATCGGGAAGATTGCTGTCGATTTTATCAAATGCTTCTTGGCCGCCACTGGCAAGCAAAACATTGTACCCCGAGCGCTCAAGAATACGGCGCAGCATTCGTTGAACACCAGGATCATCGTCGACCACTAAAATATCGGATGAAGCATGACCTCTCATGGCATCTGACTCTTCAAACAAATGAATTGTACATTAGATCTATACCCTTAAACTACTTGGCTATTAGGATCTAGACCAGGAACGGGCAAGCGAAAGCGAGTTCTGTTCAATATCAAGTATTAATTCGGCTATGAATTTATAATCTTTAGGTGTCGTGGCTTGGGATAGGGGGATAGGGGAGGGATATATGACCAAATCAGACCCAAAACGCCCGCCCTGATTTGGGCGGGCGTCCGTATGGGGCGCCCGGGAAGGTGCACCCACTGCTCTAAGTCTCGATTCTATTCCAGTGGCAGAACCGTCATCACTTCGAGGACCTGAGTATCCTCGACTTCCGTGATGGTGCCCGTGACCTTGATCCGCTTACCCATCATTCCCGATAGATCCTGGCCGGATACAAGATAGGTGTCTGTGTCGGTAACGATGGACACTCCCTTTTCAGTCTCCATAACCACTCCAGCGATTTCGGTCGGTCCCTGCTGGGTCTCCTCAACGGCCTGGGTGATGGCCTGCTCGGGCTCCTTGGACTGATCCACTTCTCCGACGGTGCGGTTTTGTTCCGAACAGCCCGTTGCCACAAGAACCGTGAACAATAGAATGGAAATAATTCTCGATACACTCATGGAATTCTCCTCTCCTAAAAATGAATAGTTAGTGTCCTTCCAGAATAGCACCTCTCACCCAATCCACAGCCTTGGGCGGGAAATACAATTTCTGGATAGGCACCAGATGAAGTTGCGTGGGCGCGTTTGCGCCGACGCTGTTTTTCGATCCTAAGGCATACAGAGAGGAATTAAGCTGCAGTGGTGGAGAGAGAGGGCATACGGTTCAGCAACCCTTCTGGATCGGAGCCACTAGGACTAATGATGAACAGATACAGCAATAAGAATACCAATACTTTAATGCACTGAAATAACATACTATTAAAAAATAAGAAATACTGAAGTGCGCATTCAAGCGCTTTTTTTTGCGCACTCTGCAGGCAGTAGAAACCCCGGGGGTGAAAAAAACGTAATCACACGATTCCCCAGAATGTCACTAAGTGCGCAGCCTTTGGGTGCGCAGGCGCTGGGAGCGCATCAGCAGGTCTTTGAACTGGGAGAAATTCTGGACGACGATGCCCTCAGTCTGCTGCACGCAGAATTCACACACCCTATAATCGCCGGCCAGCGAGGCCGTGTGCCCCGATGTGGCGGACTTGCCTTCCATGTTGCGCCCCGCTTTATGGAAAAAAAAGGTCCTTGCCGGCGATGACGGTTTCGCGAATAGCCGCGCTGAAGGACTGGCCGTCCAGATCATTGAGCCCTTTGGCGTAGACGGCGATATCGTGCGCGTCTTTCAGGTAACTGACCATATCGCCCAGGGTCGGGTCATTCTGGTTGCCCACGGAGATAATATGGGCCGGGTCGAGCTCCGGGCGGTTGCCATTGGACATTGGGTGAAATAATCTCCAAAAGATAACATAGATTAGGTTTTGTTCACATACCGGGACATTTATAGCGCGTAAAAATTGACTATTTCCGGATGGATCCTATAGTAGGCCTTACTTTTAGACGGGGTGGACTCGGAATATTGACATAAAACGAATACATATTAAGGAGATAGGTATGAGTATCATGGTTGCATATGACGGTTCAAAAGTTGCCAAGGACGCCATTGGCCTGGCGAGGACCCACGCCGAAGCATTTAATACCAGTATCGATGTGGTTCAGGCTGTTGAGAATGGCCAGGAGTTGGAGTATCGCGAGGTCGACAATCTTGAAAAGAAACTGACCCAGGAGATTGACGCCTTGATGAAGGACGAAAACGTCTCATACAAAACCACTCTTCTGGTAGGATCAGGTTCCGTTGGCGATCAAATCATCCGGCAATTGGAGAGAAATCAGAACTCTGCGATCTACGTGGGCATCCGGCGGCGCTCAAAAGTCGGCAAACTTCTGTTTGGCTCGACCGCTCAATACGTGATCCTGAATGCTCCCTGTCCGGTGGTTACGATTCGGTAACGGCACCGATGCATTCCTGAATCTGGATTTACTTTCATTTTGGGCCTGATTTTCGGGCCGCATGGTTCCCCTATACTGATTCAAACTGCATCGCCACGCTCCAGTGTGTTGTACTGAGGTCAGTGCGAATTCTACTCGAAATAGAACCCTGAGAGATAGCGGTCGAGCGCTTCCCGGTTGTCGGCATCCAACTCCGGACAATGCTCGGGCCCGCGTCCCCCTTCCACAACCAGGGCGGCGAAGACCATGCAGGTGGGCTGTCCGCACCGCTTGCAGTTTGTCTTGGGGAGAAGCTTTAACACGGTCATCAGTTGGGGTTTGGTCTTGCCGCTAAAACAGGGCACGATCTCCTCGCGGCGCTCCCAGGCCAGGTTGATCTCCTCTTGAAGCCAGACGAGGATTCGCTCGGCTTCCACATCATCTTTTAGGGCGTTGATGGCGATCTCGCGAGCGCCCACCTTAATGATGCGTCCGTGATGATGAAACATGACCTCCGGCGGGTCGTCGAAATATTGGGTGCCACCCAAGACAGCGTTGAGGTAGGGCAGCACCGCGCCTATGTCTTCATTCAATGTGGCGCGGCAGTGCACCGATTCGAAGCTAGGGTTGCACTCCGGTCGAAAGATCTCCCTTGAGTATCCGCTCAGCAGCATGGTTATACCTCCATCTCTCCCATGATTTGATGTTGCATTCTGTCACAGCCTGCTTATTTTGGCAAAGGTGTTTAGAAATGGCGGGTGCATATTTGTTATCAGGCTCCGTAACATCATTCACAACCGATTCTAACGGGAAGAGGAGGGAACCATGGCAGTTAAGAAGATTTTGATGCTTGTGGGTGACTATGTGGAGGATTACGAGGCGATGGTGCCGTTTCAGATCCTCACTATGGTGGGGCATACGGTCCATGCGGTATGCCCTGGCAAAGTGTCCGGCGACAGTGTGCGCACCGCCGTGCATGACTTTGAGGGCGACCAGACCTATAGTGAAAAGCCAGGGCATAACTTTGCCCTTAACGCTAGTTTCGAGGAGGTCCGCGCCGAAGACTACGATGCGCTTGTTATCCCCGGGGGTAGGGCGCCGGAGTATATCCGCCTGGATGAAAAGGTGTTGGCCATGGTGCGCAGCTTCGATGCCGATCAGAAGCCCATCGCCGCCATCTGCCACGGGCAGCAGGTGCTGGTGGCGGCCGATGTTCTGGAAGGCAGAACCTGTACGGCCTATCCTGCTGTCAGGCCGGATGTGGAAAGGGCCGGGGGCAAGTGGGGCGAGGTGAACGAGACGGTATCCAACGCCTATGTGGACGGTCATCTTGTCACCGCCGCCGCCTGGCCCGGGCATCCCGAGTGGATGCGCAAGTTTCTGGAAGTTTTGGGCAGCCGGATCGAACCCTAGACCTAACGCCGAATAGCTAGGTGCTAGGACACCCACAGAGCCGACGCCATCTTGGCGTCGGTTTTCGATTTTCTGGATAAGCCAACCCTGGCGTTGCAAAAGAGGGTTCAGTGAAGGACGGCCCATGCCGCTGCATTCCCCCTTGCGTTTTTCCTACGCCTACCTCATTGCCGCCATCTGCTTCAGCATCCAGGCTTTTGGCATCGGTATTTATATCGCTTTCGGGATATTCTTCAACCCCCTCATGGCGGAATTCGGCTGGTCACGGGCGGCCATTGCGGGCGCTTCCTCGACGGCCTTCTTCATCATGGGCATCTTCGGGATCCTCATTGGCCGCCTCAACGACCGTTTCGGGCCGCGGCCGCTCCTATCGATCACGGCCATATTTATGGGGCTGGGCTGTGTCCTCATGGCCCGCCTTTCCACCCTCTGGGAGCTCTACCTTTTCTACGGCCTCATCTTCGGCATCGGTCTCAGCGCCATCGACGTCATCGCTCTGACCACCGTGACCCGCTGGTTCGACCTTCGCAGGGGCCTCATGACCGGTATCGTCAAGGTGGGTACCGGGGCCGGCCAACTCGTGATCCCACTTCTGGCCAGCGGGCTGATTCTTCACTTTGGATGGCGGTGGAGCTTTATCATCATCGGGCTGGGCGCCACCCTGATTCTGGCCCTTATGGCCCAATTTCTGCGACGCGATCCGGCGGCCATGGGGCTGGCTGCACCGATCCCAAAAGAGGCGCGTACGCCGGCAACGACCCCCAGCCTCGACCTTTTCCAGGCCCTCAAGACGGTTCAATTGTGGACCATCTGTCTGGTCTTCTTCCTCATGGGTTTCTGTCTGATGATCATCATGCTGCACATCGTGCCCCACGCCCGTGACCTGGGGTTTTCCCCCATGCGGGCAGCAGGAGTCCTCTCCACCATCGGCGCAGTGAGCATGCTGGGGCGCTTCATCTGCGGCCTGGCCATCGATCGCCGTGGTAGCAAATCCGTCATGGCGGCCTGTTTTCTGATGCTTCTTTTAGGCCTCATTTGGCTGCAGTTCGCCAATCAGTTCTGGATGCTCTATCTCTTCGCTGCCGTCTACGGTCTGGCCCACGGTGGCCTCTTTACCACCATCTCACCCCTGGTGGCCGAGTGGTTCGGCGTTCGGTCCCACGGGGCCATCTTCGGCCTCGTGGGCTGCTTCGGCACCACCGGCGGCGCTGTGGGACCTTTTCTGGCCGGCTATCTCTTCGACCTCAGCGGCAGTTACACCGCCACCTTTCGGATCATCGCCGCCATGTCGATGCTTGCCTGGGGGTTGCTTATTTCCCTGAGACCCATCAAGGGGCCCTGAACCCTTCGATCGCAGCGGCAGAGCGAACCCCAACATTGGGGCGAATCCCAACATTGGGGCGAATCCCAACTTTGGGGCGAATACCGTTGTCTTCTTTTTGGGGTATCTCCAGCGTTGCCCTGCGACGCCAGTCTATAGTAAAGGACACAGCCAACCACCTAATCGATCGTTCTGCTAAGGTATCATTACAATTGGCCCAGTTTCGGTGCCTCGAGCTGGCGCCGCCGAATTAAATAAGGAGGGGGACGTCATGCGTACCGTCATTGAACCTTTTCGGATCAAAACCACGGAACCCATTCGCCTGACGACACCGCAGGAGCGTACCGCGGCACTCGAGGAGGCCCATCACAACGTCTTCCTACTGGATGCGGCGGACTGTTGTATCGATCTGCTTACCGACAGCGGCACGGGGGCCATGTCCACGGCCCAGTGGGCGGCCATGATGATGGGGGACGAGAGCTACGCCGGCAGCCGCTCCTGGAAGCATTTTGAAAAAACCGTTCGTGAGATCACCGGCTTTGACCACATCCTGCCCACCCACCAGGGGCGCGCCGCCGAGGGCATCCTCTGCGAAACCCTGGTGCAGCGCGGCGACGTGATCCCCAACAACAGTCACTTTGACACCACCCGGGCCAATATCGAATACGTGGGCGGCGTGGCCCAGAACTATCTCTGCCCCGAGGGGCTCTCCACCCAGGACGAAAGCCCCTTCAAAGGTAACATGGACGTGGAGGCACTGGAGGCGTGCATCCGCACCCACGGCCCGGAGAAGATCCCCTTCTGCATGCTCACGGTGACCAACAACACCGGCGGCGGCCAGCCGGTCTCCATGGCCAACGTGAAGGCGGTCAAGGCGGTCCTGGCGGCCCACGGCATTCCCCTGGTGATCGACGCCTGCCGCTTTGCCGAGAACGCTTTTTTCATCCGGCATCGCGATCCCGATTATGCCGACGCATCTCTCCTGGCCATCGCCCAGGAGATGTTCTCCTACGCCGATGCGGCTACCATGAGCTGTAAAAAGGACGGTATGGCCAATATCGGCGGGTTTCTGGCCTGTAGAGATACGGAGTGGGCGGCGCGCTTTCGCAACCTGCTGATTTTACGGGAAGGTTTTCCCACATATGGCGGACTGGCCGGCCGGGATCTGGAGGGGATCGCCGTGGGATTAAAGGAGGCCCTGGAGGTGGACTACCAGGTCTACCGCCACGCCACCATCACCTATCTCAGCGGCCACCTGACAGAGTTGGGCATCCCCATCGTCCGACCACCGGGCGGGCACGCCGTCTTTCTAGATGCCAAGCGCTTCGCCGACCACATCCCCGCAGCCGGCTACCCCGGCATCGCCATCGTCAACGCCCTCTACCTCGAAGGGGGGGTTCGGGCGGTGGAACTGGGCAGCCTCATGTTCGCCCAGCGGGATGCCGGCGGCAAGGAGCTGCCCTCGCCCCTGGAACTCGTGCGCCTGGCCTTCCCCCGGCGGGTTTACACCCAGAGCCACTTCGACTACCTCATCGAAGTGCTGGAGGCCGTCTGGCAACGGCGCGGCCAACTGAGGCCGCATCGCATCACCTGGCAGCCAGATTTCCTGCGCCATTTCACCTGCCACTTGGCCCCGCTTGATGTCGGATAAGGTCTGGCTGGATCTTGGTGGAGAAGGTGCCGCTGGTATGCACTACCGCTACCTTCTACCATATCTGGTGTTCTGCCTGGTTATGGGGATATCGTCCCATGCCACCGGCGCAGAGGGTGTCCATGCGCCGTCAAGGGTTATCGCCCCATCACCCGCGACTTCTGAAGAGGCCTCGTCCGAAGTCGCGGAAGAGGCCTCGAACGAGGATCTTCTGACCGATCGTTTGCATCAAACGATTTCTCGTGGGATCCTGAAGACGGCCGAGACTATCGACGGTTTTTTTTACGCCCCCCGGACCGAGATCGAAGAGAACCGCACCACCTTCAAACTCACTCTGGACCTCTTTGCCGAGGCCGATGAGATGGCCCAACTGGGCACCGGGACGCGACTCAAGCTCGTTCTACCGGGTTTCCAGGACAGGCTTCACCTGGTCCTGGCCGGCGATCCCAAGGAAGACGACAAACTTCTCGGAGAGAGTATCGACGAGGCCCCCGAAGCGGGGCTCGAGGCGGATGAGGATACCGATGGGGTCAGCGCCGCCCTGCGCTATTTCGCCCTGGATGATATCAAGCGCAACCTGAGTTTTTCGGCCGGGGTCCGTATTCGTGACAGCCAACTGGTGGGCTTCCCCGAGGTGCGTTATCGACGCGCTTTCGATCCTGAAGACATGCCCATGGCGTTTCGTTTTCAACAACGGGTTGTCTGGTACACGGACGAGGGCTGGCAGGAATCCACCGCGATTGACATGGATCTTATGCTGCTGGGGCGCTTCCTGTGGCGGTCGTCCCTGGAGGGGGTCTGGGCTGAGGAGGCGCTGAGGGCCGACTGCTGGGGCTACCGCTACGATCTGCGCTTCACCCTTTTTCAACCGCTATGGAAGCGCGCCGCCCTGCGCTACGAGTGGAACAACGAATTCAATCTATGCACCGTCGACCAACTGGACCGGATTCTCTTAAGGGTCCGCTACCGCCAGAACATCTGGCGCCCCTGGTTATTTTTTGAAGCTGCCCCCCAGCTATCCTTCCCGGAGAGCGACGATTTTTCAGCAACCCCCGGTATTCTCTTTCGCTTAGAGGCTATTTTGGGGCATTACTCCAAGGCTGCTCCGGCGAAATAGTATAAAAGGGCAGAGCGCTTACAGCTTGAAGCGGCCAACCAGCCCATCGAGTTGCGCGGCCATCTCCGAGAGCCCTTCCGTTCCGCTGCGTACCTCGCGGGACCTGGTGGACATCTCGGTGGTGGTCCGATCGACCTCGCTGAGGCTATCGGAAACCAGCCCCACAGCCGCAGTGCTCTGGGACGCCATCTCGTTCACTTCCTGAATGCCCTGGGACGCTTGGGCGACATTGCCCGCGATCTCGGCGGTGGTGGCGGACTGCTCCTCAACCGAGGACGCGATGGTCGAGACGATCGAATTGACCTCATCGATCACTTTGGTGATCCCTTCGATCTCGGTGATCGTTCCCTGGCTGGTGGACTGGATACCCTCAATCTGTGTCTTGATCTCGGTGGTGGCGGCTGCCGTCTGACGGGCCAGCTCCTTGATTTCGTTGGCCACGACCGCAAATCCCTTGCCCGCTTCACCGGCCCGGGCCGCCTCGATGGTGGCGTTGAGGGCCAGGAGATTGGTCTGTTCAGAAATTTCCGTGATGGTCTCGGTCACCTTGCCGATG
>JBNKKA010000148.1:0-10833 GCA_050291585.1 Desulfobacteraceae bacterium | reverse complement strand
GTGCTTGAGGAAGGTAGTGGCGTGGTGGTGTTAGAGCTGCAACAGCAAACGCGCAGGGTCTTCCAGGTTCTGTTTGACGTTGACCAGAAAACTGACCGCTTCGCGGCCATCAATGAGACGGTGGTCGTAGGAGAGGGCCAGATACATCATGGGTCGGATGCAGATTTCGCCATCCACCACCACCGGACGCTGCTGGATGTTGTGCATGCCCAGAATGGCGCTTTGGGGCGGGTTGAGAATGGGGGTAGAGAGCATGGAGCCGAAGACGCCCCCGTTGGAGATACTGAAGGTGCCGCCAGTCAGGTCTTCGTAGCTCAGGGTGCCTTCCCGGGCCTGGCGGCCAAAGTGTTTTACTGCCTTTTCAATTTCGGCCAGGGTCATCTGATCGGCATCCCGTAAAATGGGCACCACCAGTCCACGGGGTGAGCTGACGGCGATGCCGATGTCGTAGTAGCCATGGTAGATGACATTTTCGCCATCGATGCTGGCATTGACCACCGGGTATTTTTTCAGCGCCTCGACCACAGCGCGAACAAAAAAGGACATAAAACCCAGTTTGACTTCGTGGGTCTGCTCAAAGCTGTCGCGGTAGCGGCTGCGCAGCTCTGTCACCTGAAGCAGATCGACTTCGTTAAAAGTGGTGAGAATGGCGGCATTGCTCTGGGCCTCCAGCAGACGTTCGGCGATGCGCGCGCGCAATCGGGTCATGGGCACCCGCTGTTCCGGCCGCTCGCCGGGGAGGTCAGGGAGGTTGGCACCAGCGGCGGCAGAGGCCTCAGGATCTTTTTGGGCGATGATCTCCAGGTTGTCGAGGTACTTCATGACATCCGCTTTGAGGATGCGCCCCTCTTTGCCCGTACCTGTGATGCGACTGGGATTCAGGCCCAGCTCTTTAACCAGTCGGCGTACCGCCGGGGTCAGGACCGGATCATCATCTTTGTTTGCGTCTGTCGCAATCTTGGCGGTAGAAGGGGTCGTGCTGGCTTTGGCTTGAGGATCGATGCGTGCCAGCACCTGATCGGTGTTGACTACGTCCCCTTCGGAGAAACACTGTTCCGTCAGGATGCCGTCGGCAGGGGCGGGCACCTCTAAAACGACTTTATCGGTCTCCAGGTCCAATAGGTTGTCATCCCGCTTTACCGCGTCGCCGGGTTTGTGGTGCCAGCAGAGTAGGGTAGCGTCGGCTACCGATTCAGGCAGGGCTGGTACGCGAACTTCGATGCTCATTGCAGGACTCTTCGATTCATGATGGGGTTAATATGGCCGGTAATGGCCTCTTCCACCAGGGTTTTCTGACCCTCTATGTGGGCGCCGTGGCTGCCAACAGCAGGGGCTGCCGCAGTGTGTCGGCCAACGTAATAGAGATGCTGGCCACTGTCCATGAGGGCGAAGAGGCGGTGTTTGATTTGATCCCAGGCCCCTTGGTTTTGTGGCTCTTCCTGGCACCAGATGAAACAATTGACCTGACTGTAACGACCAAAGACCTCACGGATGGCCTCGCGGGGGAAGGGGTAGAGCTGCTCTAACCGCAAGATAGCGGTGTCCTGAATGCTGCGGGAGCGGCGGGCTTCGATCAGATCGTAATAGACCTTGCCGCTGCAGAGGACGACCCGTTGCAGTTGATCCGGGTCCAGGTCATCCACCTCGTCGATCAGGGGCTGAAAACCGCCACTGGTGAACTGTTCCAGGGGTGAGGTGGCCAGCTTGTGGCGCAACAGGCTTTTGGGTGTGAAGACGATCAAAGGGCGGCGGTAGGGGCGAAGCATTTGGCGCCGCAGCAGATGGAAGATCTGCGCCGGGCTGGTGGGCATGCAGACCTGGATATTATCTTCGGCACAGAGTTGCAGGTAGCGTTCCGGCCTGGCTGAGCTGTGCTCCGGTCCCTGACCCTCGTAGCCGTGGGGCAAAAGCATCACCAGGCCACAATGCAAACCCCATTTGGCTCCGGCGCTGGTGATGAACTGGTCGATAACCACCTGGGCGCCATTGGCAAAGTCACCAAACTGGGCCTCCCACAGGGTCAGGGCATAAGGTTCGGCGGTGGCGTAGCCGTATTCAAACCCCAGTACCGCCTCTTCGGACAGCAGGGAGTCAACGATCAGGACATTGGGCTGACCTTCGAACAGATGCATCAGGGGGGTATAGGTTTCGCCACTGCTCTGATTGTGCAGCACGGCATGGCGATGAAAAAAGGTGCCCCGGCCACTGTCCTGGCCGGAGAGGCGAATGGGATAGCCGTCCTCAATCAGACTGGCGTAGGCCAGGGTTTCGCCAAATCCCCAATCCAACAGTTGGTCTCCGGCCGCCATTTTGCGCCGGGTCTCGATGATGCGCTCCACCCTGGCATGCAGCTCGAAACCTTCGGGCAGTTGATGGAGGCGTGCGGCCAGACTTTGCAGGCGCTCAAGCGCAATGCTGGTGTCCGTGGGATGATCCCAAGTCGTGTCGCCAAAGAGCTTCCAGTTGACCGCGTAGAGGGATTTGAGCCCACAGAGGATAGGGCGGGCAACCACGCGGCCCTGTTCAATGGACTGGCGGTAATCCTCGATCATGCGTTTGGCGTCATCCGGGCCAATGATGCCCTGGCTCAGCAGACGTTCGGCGTAGAGGGCGCGGGTCGGGGTGTGCTGACGGATTTTGTGGTACATCCGTGGCTGGGTGACCGCCGGTTCGTCGGCCTCGTTGTGACCGTGGCGGCGGTAGCAGATCAGGTCGATGATGACATCCTTGTGGAACTGCATGCGGAAGTCCAGCGCCATCCGGGTGATGAAGATGACCGCTTCGGGATCGTCGCCATTGACGTGAAAGATAGGCGCCTGAACCATCTTGCCGACATCGGTGCAGTAGGCGGTTGAGCGCGAATCCAGCGGATTGCTGGTGGTGAACCCGATCTGGTTGTTAATGATGATGTGCAGGGTGCCACCGGTGGCAAAGCCCCGTGCCTGGGAGAGGTTGAGGGTCTCCATCACCACACCCTGACCGGCGAAGGCGGCGTCGCCATGGATGAGCACAGGCAGCACCTTATCGCCTTCAAAATCACCTCGGCGATGTTGTCGGGCCCGAACCGAGCCCTCGACCACAGGGTTGATGATTTCAAGATGGGAGGGGTTGAAACCCAGAGCCACATGGGTAACACCGCCGGAGGTCTCAATATCGGTGGAAAAACCCATGTGGTATTTGACATCACCCGAGGTCATCTGGGCATTGCGCTGGCGGTGGCGGTCTTCAAATTCCCCGAAGATCTCGCTGGGTGGCTTGCCCAGGATGTTGGTCAGGACATTGAGTCGACCCCGATGGGCCATGCCGATGACGATCTCTTCGGTACCTTTGCCACCGGCCCGCTGGATGAGTTCGTCCAGCAGGGGAATCAGGGACTCCCCACCTTCGAGGGAAAAACGTTTCTGGCCGACGTATTTGGCATGTAGATACTTTTCGATGCTCTCCCCGGCAGTGAGCAGAGTCAAAAGCCACCGTTTTCCCTCTTCATCGATCTCTGGAATGGCCTGGTAGCCCTCCAGTCGTTTCTGAATCCAGCGCTTCTCCCGAGTGTCGGTGATGTGCATGTATTCAGAACCTACTGATCCCAAATAGACCCGTTCAAGAAAACCAATGATCTCTCTCAGAGGCAGTCGATCCGGACCATAGAGCGAGCCGGTATGGAAAACTCGATCCATGTCCGCTTCGCTCAGATTATGGTAGTTGGGATCGAGATCCGGGATGCGCTCAGGGGGCTGTGAACCCAAGGGGTCCAGCTGGGCACACTGGTGGCCACGTACCCGGTAGGCGTTGATCAGGCGTAAGACTGCCGCCTGCTTTTCTGCTCCGGCGGGTGAAAGGCTACGGGGTTGAGCCAGCCTGGAACGTTTCTCCCGGGCCAGATGGCGGAAATTGTCCTGAATGGGCCGGTGGGGTACATCTGCCGTTTCGCTGGTTGCCTCGGTCAGTGCCTCAAAGCGTTGACGCCAGGTTGGCGGAACACTGTCAGGATCGTGCAGGAAACGCTCGTATAGCTCTTCCAGAAAGGCTGCGTTGCCACCAAAAAATGGGGAAGTAGCCCGGAATCGATCAATCAGGGCGCTCATTGTGCTTGGTATCTGGCGGCTGGATGCATATTATAGGGAAAGATAGCACAAGGGGAGCGGGGGCTGTATGGCAGAAGATAAACCAGAGACGATAGCCAAGAAAAAAACGACCACGAAAAAGGCAACCCAGGAACGGGAGAAACAGGTGCGTCGCCGGGCGATGGCGGTCATTGGCGAACTGGAAGCCGATCTGGCCTATTTCGATGCCCGCATGGCATTAATTGGCGATGATCCGGAAACCCCCTATCAAAAGGCGCAATTCAAACTCTTTCGTGCCCTGGATCGGCAGCTGAAAAGCCGTTTGGATAAATGTAAGCAGGATCTTTCGAACCTGGGCGTGACCCGGTAAACGAAGGGGTATCGTTGTGGGTAGGACGATCTACAATTTCAGATAACTTTTGAACTCAGTAGATATTAAGGTATGGCGGAGAGGGTGGGATTTGAACCCACGGTACCCCTGAGGGTACAACTGATTTCGAGTCAGTCCCGTTCGGCCACTCCGGCACCTCTCCTGCGTTATTTGTTGGCCAATTCCAGAACGGATCGCACCAAATCCTCGGCATCATACTTCTGAATGAATTTATTCGCACCTGTCTGTTTGACCATGTCGAAGTTAAATTCACCACTGATGGAGGAGTGCAGCAGGATGTAGAGGTTTTTGAGCTTGGGGTGATTGCGGATCGCAGAGGTGAGCATATAGCCATCCATCTCCGGCATTTCGATGTCAGAAATAACCATGAACAGCTGTTTTTCAACATCGACGCCGTCAGCAAGCAGGCATTCCAGCAATTCTAAAGCCTTAAGGCCATCATTGGCGGTGATGCACTCCATGCCGATTTGGTCCAGGGCTTCAGTGATCTGGCGTCTGGCCACCATGGAATCATCCACGACCAGGATTTTCTGGTCGGTGTTCAGACGTTTCTCAGCCAAGTCGTCGGGTACCTGGGTGCTGGCGTGTACGACTTGGTCCAAGGCCTTTTCCACATCCAGGATTTCTACCATCTCTCCGTCGATCATGGTAACGGCGTTAACGAAACTGTCTTTGCCGGTGAGGCCGGGTTTGGGTTTGACCTCTTCCCATTGGGTATTCACGATACGTTCGACTCTGCGCACCAGAAAACCGTGGACAGAGCGGTTGTATTCGGTAATGACGATATTGGAGTTGTTGATGTCAGAAAGGGGGCGTCCGCCGATGGCCTCGGAGAGATCCATAACGGACATGGTCGTACCCCGGAGCGTGGCGATGCCTTTGACCAGAGGATGGGCGCCGACAACACGGGTCAGGCGCTGATATGGGATGACCTCCTGCACCTTGAAGACATTGATGCCAAAGGTTTGCTGTCCTTCCAGTTTGAACAGCAACAGCTCAAGACGGGTACCAGCCAACCGATTGGATTCAAGGACATTGTGTGAGCTGTTTTCAGGCGTTTTCATGGTGCCTTTAATCATAGACCTGATCGGCAAAAAAATGAGATATCTTTTTTAATTGACGGATTTGACGAAGATTGAAGTACAGGTATTCCTTTCGGCTAATTTAAATAATATCAGTATGTTAGAGTGGTCTAATTTTAGAGATATCTAATTTGACATTTGTCAGTGTAACCCCAGGGTTTTTTTGTCACCCTTCTCAACCTTTGTCACAATTCGGGCAATTCTTTCTGGGTCTATCATCATGCGCTGGCTATTTTGGTTTTTACCGCTGTTTGTTCTCTCTTGGCATTCCGTTGTATTGAGTGACGAGACACCACCTATAGAACACGGTGTGTCCGAATATAAGCAGCCAGAACATTCTGCCCACGAAACGACACCCCAAAAACCCACCGCCCAAAAGAGTGTTTCAACCACTGATCACTCAAAACTCGAAGAGCTACAAGGACCTTTTTCCAGCGGCCCGGAAGTCACCAGGGCTTGTCTTGGTTGTCACAACAAGGCGGGCGATCAGTTCGTTAAAAACAAGCACTGGACCTGGGAGTACACCCATCCAAAGACCGGACAAAAACTGGGTAAAAACCGGCTGGTCAATGGGTTCTGTACCAATGCCCGGGGCAACGAGGGCATGTGTGCCCAATGCCATGCAGGCTATAACCGAACAAGTCCAGACTACGATCTGACCAAGCAGGAGAATATCGATTGTTTGGTCTGTCACGATGGTACCGGCAGCTATTACAAAACACCGACCACCAAGGGCAATAAGGCCTGTTTGGTGATGTTCGAAGGTATGAAACCGATCGACTGGACCAAGGTGGCCCAAAGCGTGGCCAAGCCTTCACGTCAGAATTGCGGCCAATGTCACTTTTTTGGCGGTGGGGCGGATAATGTCAAACACGGTGATCTCTCCTCGGTGTTGCTCAATCCCCCCAAGTCTGTTGATGTCCACATGGATGCAAAGGGGTTGAATTTCAGTTGCACCACCTGCCACGTCGGCGAAGGCCATAACTGGGCTGGTAGCCGCTATCAGATGACGGTGCAGGATGAAAAGGCCGCTCATCACAAACCAGGGATGCCCAGAGAAACGGCGACCTGTGTCAGCTGCCATAGTGAAAAACCCCATCCCGTGGATGGTGTTGTCGGTATCAAGCTCAACAGCCATACCCAGAAGGTGGCCTGCGAAACCTGCCATATCCCCTCTTTTGCCCGCGGTGGTGTTGCCACGATCACCCATTGGAATTGGCGCAGCATGGGCGATTTGAAAGACGGTGAGGGCTACAAGATCAAAGGGTACACTCAGGGGGATGGTCATCACCGCGCCACTTATAAATCGATCAAGGGCAATTTCATCTATGGGGAGAATGTGAAACCGGTCTACCGCTGGTTTGATGGCACCATGACCTACACGACCATAGACACCAAGTTCGATCCCAGCCAGGCGCCGATCGAACTCAATGGCTTTGGTGGCGCCCATGATGATCCCGATTCCCGTATCTACCCCTTTAAACGCATGAATACCATTCAGCCCTACGACAAAGGCAATAACACCCTGGTTTACATGTATCTCTGGGGCGATGACAAGGATGCACTTTGGGGGAATTACGATCTGCAACGGGCCATTACCGCGGGTATGTCAAAGCAGGGTAAGCCCTATAGTGGTGAGTATGGCTACGTCGAAACCTACTCCTATTGGCCGACCAACCACATGGTGGCTCCTAAGGAAGAGGCGCTCTCTTGCGTGGAATGTCACGCGACAGATGGTCGTTTGAAAGAGTTGAGCGGTTTCTATATGCCAGGTACTGGTAGTAGCCCCTTGTTGGATCGTATTGGTTTGTTTGCGGTACTTGCCACCCTCTTGGGTGTGCTGGGTCACGCGTTGTTGCGGTGGATCGCCGCGAGAGGGAGAAAAGCCTGATGGCATTGCATCGTATTCTTGTTTTTCATCGCTTCGAGCGCCTTTGGCACTGGAGCCAAATGGCTTTGATTGCCACCCTCCTGTTTTCAGGGTTTGCCATTCACGGTGTGCATCACCTGATCGATTTCGGTCTGGCGGTTTGTATCCATACGGTGGCAGCGGTTACCTTACTGCTGCTTTGGGCCTTCGCCATTTTCTGGCTCTTTACCACGGGGCAATGGCGGCATTATTGGCCCACGACCAAGAATATGGTGGCGGTTGCCCGCTTCTATGCCTTTGGTATTTTCAAAGGTGAGCATCATCCCTATATCAAGACCTATCGGCGCAAGCACAACCCTTTGCAGGCCCTGACCTATCTGTTGGTCAAGGTGGTGATTTTCCCCTCTATCTGGATCTCGGGAATCATGTACTTGGTGATCAGCTTTGGGTTAAAGGGCGTCTTTTCTTCCATTGGTCTTGAGATCATCGCCGATGTGCACACGACGGCGGCTATTGCCGTACTGGTTTTTGTGATCCTTCACGTCTATCTGCTGACCACCGGGCATTCCTTCATTGCCCATGTGCGTCCCATGGTGACGGGTTACGATGACGTGGAGCTGACCGAAGAGGAATACGCCTTCCTGAAGTCTGACGAATCTGCTCAGGTTAAAGACTAGTCTGGCATAGCTTGAGAAAATCCCTGGTTTGCTCAGGGGTTCTCTTCTCCTTCGGGTTTTGATTCCAAAGCTAGGGGGGTATCGGCTGATCGCTGTTGGTTGGCCACACTCCAGATATCCCAAACGGTGATGAAAAGCGCCCCGATGATGGGGCCGATAAAGACGCCGATGGCACCAAACATGCTCAATCCACCCATGGTGGTCAGTAACACCAACAGATCGGGCATCTTGGTATCCTTGCCAATCAGCAGGGGGCGCAACACGTTGTCCACCATGCCCACGACCAGGGCGCACCAGATCCCAATGCCGATGGCCTCTACGGTTTGACCATGGAGGGCCAGGTAGATGACCGTCGGCACCCAAACCAGTGCGGTACCCACCAGGGGCAGCATGGAGAGCACCGCCATGACGGTTCCCCAAAAGACGGCACCCTGAACACCTGCAACGGCAAAAGAAATACCCGCCAGGGTCCCTTGCACGACACCGATAACGAGGCTGCCCTTTAGGGATGCTCGGGTGACGGTGGTGAAGGTGCTTAACAGGCGATTTTTATCGTTCTCGGTCAGTGGTGTGTTGTTCAGTGCCTGGCGCAGCCATTGGCCTCCGTGGGGCAGAAAATAGAACATGGCGTAGAGCATGATGAAGAGGGACATGATGAAGGATGCCGTACCTCTCGCCCCGGCAGCCAGTGCCTTGGCGATAAAAGAGCCCGCTTTTGAGGCCAGCTCTCCGGCTTTGGCGACGATCTCATCCTGGTAGGGCAGAAGTTTGTCGAAAAATGGCAGCTCTTGTAGCTGGGCTTGCAGGGCACTGGGCTCGCGGATGTTCTGCCCAACCCAGGCGGTGGCGGATTTACTGATGCCGACCGCTTCACCGACCAGAATGGCGGTAAACAGCATCATGGGCAGGATCACCACCAGGAGAATCAAGAGTACGGTGATGGCGGAGGCCGGGCCCTCTCTTTTGCCGAGACGCGGTAGCATCCACAAATAGAAAGGCCTGGCCAAAGCCGCCAATATCGCAGCACTCAAAAGGGCAATGAGAAACTCCTGCACTACACCGAGAAAGAGAAGGGTGATGCCCAGGGTCAGTAAGAGTAAAAAACTGACGCGGGCTCTTTGAGGGTCAAATATGGCTGCAAAAGGCATGGGGGTGTGCGTCCTATGATGTCAGATTGGCCAGGTCGGCCTTGTCAGCGATGTGCAAATGCACGTCCTGCTGTGGGTAGGGGATGCCGATATTTGCGGCATCGAAGCGCTTTTTTACCTCACTGGTGATGTCCCAATAGACCTCCCAATAGTCGGATGGGGCTGCCCAGGGACGCACCACGAAATTGACCGAAGAGTCGGCCAGTTCATTCAGGCGGATGGTGGGCTCAGGCGATTTGAGTACCTTGGGGTGGGCGGCCACAATCTCTTCAAGGATTTGCTGCGCCTGGTCACCGTTGTCGTTGTAGCCGATGCCAAAAACCATGTCGATCCGGCGCGTGGTGACGCCGGTTACATTGGTGATGATGTCGCTCCAGATTTTGCCGTTGGGCACGATGACCAGTTGGTTATCGCCGGTGCGAACGCTGGTGGAGACCAGATTCATGGTGGCCACCTTGCCGGTGACGCCGCCAACAATAACGACATCGCCAATATCAAAGGGGCGATAGAGAAGGATCATGAGTCCCGCAGCAAAGTTGGATAGGGCGTTTTGCAAGGCAAAGGCAGCGATAAAGCTACCAGCGCCGACCATGGTCAGTAGAGGGGCAATACTGATCTCCAAAGCTGTTAGGGCCGTGAGCATTCCGATGAGCATGATCAGTGTGCTGACACCTCTGGTGATGAAGTCTGCCAGCAGGGCAGGCACCTGAAGGCGGTCTGTGGTTCTTCGGGTAATGTTCTTGAAGATGCCTGCCAAAAAACGGGCGAGAAGCAGGATGCCGGCAAAGATGACCAGATTCCTCAGCCAGTGCAGGCCTCCTTTGCTGGAGGTCAGCCAGCTTCGGATGGTGGTCCAGATGGAACCCGTATCGCTGACATCCAAGCTAATACCGGATATCGCGCCGACATAAAGGCGATAATCCCGAATTCTGGCCTGGGTCTCCTTGTCTTCCGGGTGGCTTTTCTTCTCCAGCTCGTCCAATACGGTGTTGAGGTTATCGATCAAACGGGTGCGTTGCTCGCGCAGCTGGACCAGAGCCTGTTCGGGGCTGGCCGAAGTCGTCTCGGGGCTGGTCCCGTTCTCACCCGTATCGCCCGTTGCAAGTGAATCTGTCCCCGTAGGCGGGCTGTTTCGGCGCAACTGGATTTCTGCCAGGGCGATCGCCTGGGCCTTCTCTTTGATGATGGCGGACCAGGCATCAGCTTCGATCAGCAGTTCGGTCTTGCTCAACGGACGGAGGAGAAGCTTTAACTCTCCTCTGGGAATATCCATTTGCTGTGTGCTGATTGCCTGTGGTGATTCTTCCTCGGCAGAGGCAGGTACCAGGGCCGACAAGGACAATATCAGGATAAAAACCAAATGCGAGACTGGCGTTTTCATGGCATCTCCCTTGAAACAACACTGGCCAAGATATTTGAAGAGAAAGTACCTCTTTAGGGGCATTATACCGACAGGATAATGTGAGAAAAGAAACGACCAATGGAGCTGTTCGTTTTTCCTGTCATCATCCCACAAGTCCTGCCTTCTAGGATCATACACCTATAACAGGTCCAGGAATTTGTCAAGACAGTATCAAAAGATAAATAAGTCTGTATTTCTAGTG
>JBNKKA010000147.1:0-10956 GCA_050291585.1 Desulfobacteraceae bacterium | reverse complement strand
ATGGTTCCACGCCTGGGCCGCATTGTTAAAGATCGCTTGGTCACCGGCACTCTCTTTGGCCTCCATGATGATCTGGACCAGGCCCTTGCCAGCGTAAGCGGTGCCGGCGGTCAGGCGCTGGGTTTTCTCGACGTATCCGCGATGGTGCTTCCCATAGTGCAGGGCGACTGTCTCGGCTGAGATGTAGGGCGCCAGCGCATCGGCAGCGTATGGCAAAGCGGGGAGCGCGGCACCGCTACCGTGCCCGTCCTTGCCCGAGCAGGCGATCATCGGCAAGGGCGTCATGGCCACCAGGCCCAATTTCAAGGATAGCTTGAGGAAGTCTCTGCGTTGCATAACCAATCCTCCATAATTTGCGTCTAATGTTTAGCGCGTCGCAGAAGTATCCTTTAATTACGACGCCCGTATACGGAATGTTACTTTTTTTCTGGTTTATAGAAAGGCATCACATGCGGTAAAAATATCCTATCCCTACGCCCTCAAGCGTTCGGGCGCTAACCAGCGGCAAGTCAGGAGGATCGGCCCGGAACTTGCTTAATTCATCAATGTTCCCGCATTGACACATTGAAAAACCGACTGCAAGGAAGAGGACGCCGCATGCCTGCCGCCAAGCCCGAATTCGACAATCGCCAACTGACCTCGGCCCTCATCGAACTCATTATCAAACTGCCCGAGCACGAGCAAGAGACCCTCCTACGAGTCCTTCAGGCGCACCACCCGAACTCAGACCAAAGCGTTCCGCAAAGCGCCTGCGAACGTTCGGGTGACTACGCGTCGGGACGTTATTTCTACTGGGATCTTTTTTCGGCTTAGATCATACGACCTCAGGCTTTCACCGTCAGGGCAGAAACGATAGCCCGAACACCATCCGTAGCCATCATCCGGCATCCGGCAATTTTGGCCGCACCTTAAAAACCCGCTCCTTACGAATCTGAACCGTTCCAGCCTTGACACCGCGGGGTTTGGTCACATGGCGTGCCAGGGTGCCCGCCACAGCCACATTCCCCCCCCCACGGGCTTTGCTGTGCCAGGCGGCGATGGCAGCGGCGGCCTGCAGCACCTCGCGACCCGGCGACGGATATCCGTGACACCTTAGGATCACGTGGCTTCCGGGCATGCCGCGCACATGAAACCACCAGTCATCCGGACGGGCCACCTTTATGCTAAGCAGGTCGTTGTCCTGGTCAGTGCGGCCGGCCCAGGCTTCAAGCCCCCCGTCCAGTGAATAGGTATGCACCTTGAGTTGGGGGTAGTGTTTTGAGATATCTTCAAGCGATGTCATGGGCATGGGGCTTTCAGAACGGAAAAGGGATAGTGATGTTTGCGGCAGCAAACCGTCAAGTTTGGGAGCAAGTGTTCGATATAAAAGGTACGAAATGCGCTCTGGCAGAACCGGCAGATACCTGAACCTCGGCGAATATACCCCAGATCGGCTGCTGAATCCACGCTATTTCCAGATGAAAAACCCTAAAACCAGGGTTGTTTTTACAAGAGACCGTGAATTGGGACTCGTTAGGTAACCAAGTTGATGAAACCTCGGGCAATCCCCACAATAGTTCATATCCATCCAGAAAGGGTGAATCGCGCCCGGGTGAGAGGTGCCATGTATGGATGGGCACTGGTTCTCTGTGCGCTGGCGCTGCTCACCCCCCCGAGCGCTTGGGCGGATTGGGTCGTCCTCAAATCCGGTGAGAAATTTCAAACCGACCGCAGTTGGAGTGAAGACGGGCGCTTGAAATTCCGCCTCAACGGCCTGGTGGTCAGCGTACCGAAAAATGACGTGGCCAAAGTTATCGCGCCGAACACGGCGTCACCGGAACCGGCAGCGGCCCCCATCACGACCTCAGTCAACAACACCCCGACAGCGTCCTTGAACCGGGAGCTCCGTCTGCAAGGTGCGCTGCAACTGCCGCCGCCTCAACCCCAGCTGCGTCCCCAAAAAACAAGCACGAAAACACGTCGGTCTACCTCAGCTTCCAATGCGGTGCAAAACCGGAAAAACGGACCATCATCCGGCCAGCCGACTACGCCTCCCTCCCGGGGGGTCTTCCGCGAGTTGGCCTGGGGCATGCGCCCCAGCAGTATCCCCGGCCTGCTTCTCAGCAAGACCGACCCCGAATACGGCGGCGTGGATGAATTCTATCACCCGGACGAGGTGCTCCAATTGGGCCCGGCCCCCATCACCGGCATCGTCTACGGCTTCTGGCAGAACCGGCTCTACACCATAACCGTCTGGGCAGATGGGCGCCCGAGCTACGAAAAGCTGCGCCGGTGGGTGCTCGACACCTATGGTCCCGGCCACCAGAGCAATAAGAGCGTTGAACGGCGGGTCTGGTACGACAACGGCAGTGACCGTCTGCTTGAATTCGATGAGACCCTCAACACCGGTATCTTCTGGCTGCGTTCCGAAAAACTGCACGCCCGCATCAAACAGATGCAGGCCCAATAAGCATCCCTGTCGCACCTCAACCAAAAGCCGTTATCAGATCGGAAGGATGGCGGATACAGGCGCTGGCCCCCGAGCGTTCTAATTCCGCTAGGGTTCCATATCCCCACAAAACGCCAACCCCAGACAAACCATTCTGCTTGGCCCCGATCATATCATACTCGCGATCTCCAATCATAGCTGTCTGAGACGCCTCAATCGCCTCCCTTTTCAGGATGTGAGCTAGGAGTGACGCCTTATCACTTCGTGTCCCATCCAGCTCACTTCCATAAATCTCCTTGAAGTACCGCTCCAAACCAAAATGGGCCACAATCCGTTTGGCAAAAACCCTTGGTTTCGATGTGGCCACATAAAGGGCAGAATCATTTGCCTGCAAAGCCCCCAGTGCCTCGGGGATCCCCTCATAGACCTCATTCTCAAAGAGCCCGACCGATCCGAACCGTTCGCGATAATGCGCCAAGGCCACTTCGGCCATTTTCTCGTCGTCGGTGCCGAGCAGCTTTTTAAAGCTCTCTTGTAAGGGAGGGCCGATACACCAGTGCAGACTTTCCCTTTCGGGCTTTGGCCGACCCAAAAGATCTAACGCATATAAAATACTCTCCGTGATACCTGCAAACGGATCAGTGAGGGTGCCATCTAAATCGAATAATAGATTCATAGTCCCGCAATCCTAACATAAAAAGTTTGTCGGTCAGGTTGCGCCGTCAGGCGTTACATGACATTCTGCTGACCAATGCAGTGATGGGCAAGCGAACGATTTGACCATTCAACGAAAGGAAACAAGCCATGCGACGCATCTTCATCTCCACCCTGACCCTCCTCGTACTCTTCACCGCAGCCGCAATGGCTGCTGACAACCGCCCCGAAATCACCAGCAGCACCCTGGATAAATATCTCAAAGTGCTGCCCGGTATCGTCGCGCTATTCCAGAAAGCCGATACCAGCGGGTCGACAGGGATGGAAGGCTTGACGGGGGCCCTTCAGGGCTCGCAGCTCAGCTCGAAGCTCACCAGCTACCTCTCCAAGAACGGCTGGAAAGCGGAGGAATTCGCCGGCGTCCATGGCATAGTCACCAGCGCCACCAGCTACCTGGTGGCCAAACCGGAACTGGCCAAGGCCCAGAAGCAGATGGCGGCCAAAAAGAAGGAGATGATGGCGGATCCCAACATCCCCGAGGCGGTCAAAAAACAGATGCTGACCATGATGGAACAGCAGGGCGGCGGAAATACCGGCTCCGGCGGCAATACCGGCTCCGGCGGAAATACCGGCTTCATGGGGCAGATGGAGGATGTCGTCAAGGACCTGAGCCCTTCTGAGCTGAAACTGCTTGAGGCCAACAAGGATCGCATCATTAAGGTTTACAAAGGGTTACGCAAGTAGGGAAGGCATGCACGAATACGTTTTTCGTGGATGTCGGCTACGGACGAGGTATCCCGTCCGCAGCCAGTAAGCGTTAACCCCAAGGTTGCATCATTGGGGTTAATGCTGTTTGAGGTGGGTGAGGATACTGACAGGCTTGTCCACCACCTTCTGACCCACCATGATGCGCTCGGTTTGCTGCCAGCCGTCTGGGTCGATGGTGCCGATGGGCACGTCGGCGTCGGGGTGAACCAAGCCGCGGGTGACCCGATACTGCTCGGCGAGGACCTCCATGGCTGTGTCCTTGTCGTATTTTTTAACGATAGCCAGGGTTTTATCAGTGTTGGCTGTATCAAAGGCCATGGCCCAACCCTTGAGCAACGCCCGCATGAACTTGTGTACCATCTCCGGATCTTCCGCCAGCACCTTCTCCGATGTGACCACCGAATTGGCCACGAACTTCACCCCGTGCGCCTCGGGATTGAACACCCCCACCGGCTCGCCGGCATCGCGCAGTTTCTGTCCCACGAAGATCCCCTGGGAGTTGCGATAGACGGGCCAGATATTGACCTTGCGCTGATAGAAGGGCGTGTAGTCATAGCGCACGCTGAAGAGTTTGACCTCGTTCTCCGCGATCTGTCCCAGAGCCAGAAGGGTCTTCATGATGGTCTCGTCGTTGCCACCGAAGGTGACGCCGATGGTCTGTCCCCGAAAGTCGGCCAGTTTTTCCAGGGTGACCTCGTCGGGCCGATAGATCCACTGGAGGGGGTTGATCTGAAAAAGCTGAGCGAGAACCGCCACCTTGGCCCCTTTGGAGCGGGCGCGGATCACCTGGTCGGCCGAGGCCACGCCGAACTTGGCATACCCCAGTTCCAACTCTTTGATGGCATCGCGCTCGGGCCCCCCGGCTTTGACATCCACATCGAGGCCCTCGTCGGTGAAGTAGCCCTCCTCGAGGGCGTACAGATCCCCGGCCACACTCATGTTAAACAGCCATTTGAGGCGATAGTTGATCGTTTCCGCACCTACGGGCAGGGCAAACGCAAAGCTCATCACGAGCACCAGGCCAGTCAGCACCCATTTGTAAGTTGGTCTTGATTTCATCGTTTTCCACTCTCCTCTGCTATAGTTATTTCTCGCGGCCACAGTTCCGCCCGTATGAACTCCAGTGGGCGGCATCCGTTGGCCAGTTTCCATCTAAGTCGTTAAGCTAGGCTGCTGCCCAGCCTTTTTTGACAAATCCCCCCAACCACTCCAGCAGCCCCTGATAGACCGCCAGAGAGATGCCCACCAAAAAGAGAGCTACTAAAATCTTGGAAAGATCACTCTGGTAGAGGGCGATGCGGATACTGTAGCCGATGCCGGCGTTAGCGGCGATGAACTCCGCCACAATGGTGCCAGCCATGGCCAGGGTGGCGCTGCCGGAGATCACCGTGGTAAGTTTCTGTAAGTTCTCGAAGGCGCGGATCTTGACTTCCAATTGCCAGCGCATGCGCCCAGTGCTGCGGTAGAAGTGCTCGATGTCCGTGATGGGTTCCGACATCACCCCCAGCACCGAGAGGAGCAGGGGGAAGTAGCAGATCATGGCGGCGATGAGCAGGCGGGTGAAAAACCCGTCCCCCAGGAGGATGAAGATGATGGGGGCCAGTGCCACGATGGGGTAGGCTTGGACGTTGTAAGCGGCTACTTTGATGAAGGAGCCGAACCAGGTGGTCTGGCGGCCGAGGATGCCCACCAAAAAGGCCAGGCAGATGGCGACAACCTGGCCCACGATGGCCACCGTGAGGGTGTTCATGGCATCGTGAAAATAACTCCCGAAGACCCCCACACCGGTCTCCCAGATGCTGGCCGGGCCGGGGATGACGTAGTCCGACAGATGGAGGCTGTATTTGACCCCCAACAACACGGAGATCCCAAGGAGATAGATGATCAGGAACTGATAGATCCGTCTATGAAGCATTCATGATCTCCAGCATGGTATCCTGCAGGCCCTGGGGATCGAGGGTCTGGTCGAGACGATGGTCTTGTCCGGTGATGGTCATGGTTTGGGGATTTTTATGGGCACCACGAAACACCAGGATCTGATCGCAAAACTTGGCCACCTCGACCACGTTGTGGGAGATATATAGGAAAATCGCTTCGGGAAACATCGCCTTGACGTTGAGGAGGATGCGTTCGCGGGTCAATTCGTCCACGTTGCCCAGGCTCTCATCCATGATCAGCAGGCGAAAGTCCTGCACCAGATACCGGATCAAATTGATGCGGTTCTGCTGGCCTAAACTGAGGCGGGAGAAACGCGAATTGAGGAAGGCCCCCATACCGAAAATTTCTACTAGCTCGATCAGGCGCGCGGCCGCTCGGGAAGGCGTGATCTTCTCCAGGTGCTTGCCTACGCTGGACCAGTCCGGGAGGCGCTCGAGATTGTAAGAGTAGAGCGGGGTGCCGGCATCTTCGATCCGGATCTGGCCCTCATATCCATTGATGGCGCCGGTGAGCAGGCGGGCAAACGAGGTTTTGCCAACACCCGAGGGGCCAAAAAGGGCGTGAAAACCGGGCCGATCAAGGCAGACGGACAGGTCGTTGAAAACCGGTTTATCTGTTCCCGGATAGAGGAAGCTAAGCTTGTCGAATTCGATCCGCATGAAGTTTAGGGCTTGGGTCCTGGGGTGTTCCTGACGCGTTTCAAGCTACTTGCGCCTGCAGGTCACAGCGCTTATCGACCCTTACCACAATCGCCAGTATAAAACCAGATCAATCGGGCGTAGTTAACTAGCGCCAGTTCGTTGAAATTATAGAATATAAATAGCGGGTTGGCTGTTCTCCACACCGTTCTCGGGGGAGGGTTCTAGGAGCTACCCAACGGATCGCTCCAGGCAACATATCAAGGCTTCCGGTAAGGATTCGGCCCGAGGGGCCGATAGTAGCCTAAAGCACCTGCATTATTATGATCCCGACATAAAACCGCCTGGACGCAGACGCCGTTGGTTTCGCCGTTGGTTTCGCCGTTGGTTGCGCCGATTCTTTCAGCAGACAGCGTCCGGGGCATTTTCCCAGAGGAAACCCTTATGGAAACTGACAGCTTCACCGAAGTGCAGCACGAATCCTGGTTCAGCCGCCTGGGTAGCGCCATCAGTGGCGTCGTCTTTGGCCTGATCCTTTTGGCCGGGGCTGCCACCCTGCTCTTCTGGAACGAGGGGCGCAGCGTCAAACGCTACCAGACCCTCGAGGCGGGTCAGAAGCGCGTCGTCTCCATCTCGGCCGATACGGTCAATGCCGAGCATGAAGGGCAATTGGTACACCTCAGCGAAGCGGTCACCACAACCAAACCCCTCAAAGACCCGGACTTCGGACTGACCCTTACGGCCCTGCGCCTTCATCGCGTGGTGGAGATGTACCAGTGGGTCGAAGACAAAGAGACCAAGACCCGCAAAAAGATCGGCGGTGGCAAGGAGAAAACCACCACTTACAGCTACCGGCGCGAGTGGGTTGATCGGCTTGTCGATCATCACGATTTTAAAAAGTCCCAAGGACACCGCAATCCTGTAGAGATGCCCTATGCCAATCAGCAATTCATCTCCATCAACGCCCACCTGGGTGCCTTTCGCCTGGCCCCCACCCTGGTCCAACGCATGAATCACTTCGAGGATGTGGACCTGGACGAAGCCCTGGTGGCGGGAGAGGTTCCCGAGGATGCCAAGCGCCACGGCGCCTGGCTCTACTTCGGTCCCCAGCCGGGGACCCCAACGGTGGGCGACGTACGCGTCTCCTTCCGGGCCGTCTACCCCGCCTGGATCAGCCTGGTGGCCCAGCAGCAGAGAAATCGCCTGACCCCCTTTAAGCCCGCCGGAGGCGGTGAACTTGCCCTTTTGAAAACCGGTGAGCACAGCGCCGACGCCCTCTTCGAGGCCGCCCGCACCGCCAACGCCACCCTTACCTGGGCACTGCGTCTGGGGGGCACGCTCTTAATGGCCCTTGGCCTCTTCCTGCTCTTGCGCCCTCTGGCCACGGTGGCCGATGTGATCCCTTTGCTGGGGTCCCTGGTTGGCTTCGGCGCCGGCATCGCCGCCGCCATCCTGGCCGCCTGCCTGAGCCTGACCATCATCGCCGTGGCCTGGATCTGGCACCGCCCCCTGGTGGGCGCCCTCCTCCTGGCCGGGGCCGCCGTGCCGATGCTTTTGCTCTGGTGGAAGCGGCGCAGTGAGGCTTCAGTTGATCCCGCTTTCGGGTCCATCCCTGAAGGTTCCGAAGTCCCCCCGCCCGCTCCTGGGGGCGATCCGACGCGTCGTATGCCGCCCCCCCCACCGGGGACACCCGACCGACTCGTTCCCGAGCTTATGATGCCCGTCGATGGGCCGCCCCAGGCGCCCACAGCGGCCACCGTCCCAGCGGCGGCAACCGCAGTCGACCACCTCAAACAGGGCATCGCCTACTTCCGCGCCGAAAACCTGGACGCGGCTCTTACGGCCTTTTCCACGGCCATCCAGAAAGATGAAGAACTCGGGGCAGCCTATTACTTCAGGGGGGTGGTCCAATCACGCCGCAAGGAGAAGAGCGCCGCGGTGAAGAACCTCCAGATTGCCGCCCGCCTGGGCCATGGCAAGGCGCAGGAGGCGTTAACGGCCCGTCAGATCTCCTGGTGAGGCGCTAATAAATATGGCCATTAGCTTCAGCGGTCGCGAAAGCGATCCGCAGGAACCATTCGTTGTGTGTCTTGTCCTAAGTAATTTTATGACATTTAACATGAGACTTGGTTTCTTGAACAACCTCTAAAATTCCCGCTTTTTTAATCTTCTCTAGTGTATCTTTTCGGGATTGGTGCCCATCCTCAATAATGATGGTACCATCCTTTTTTACCAACCTGCCTAATTCCTTTAGAAGTTTGTTTGGTTGCTCTATCATATGGAACATATCCAGAGCGTAAACCACATCAGCGGTTTCAGTACCTATAGATGTTGTATAATTTTCTGCGAGAACAGCTTCAACGTTTGATAGTTTTCGATTGTTAATTTTACCTTTAACTTTGGCAATAGCAAGTGGGTGAACATCCACTGCTATGACTTTGCCCTCTTCTCCAACAGCATTGGACGCGAATTCAATATATCGCGCGGGACCGCAACCATAATCAATAACAGTTTGGCCAGACTTTAATTCGAGGGTTTCGAAGTTTCTTCGAGAATACTGTCCAAAAATATCCATCAATTTCATAGTTATTGTCATAGCTTTAAACGCTATGTTTGGAATTGACTCCCTGTTCTTTCCTGAAAGAATTTCACCCATTTTTTTTCCCATGATACTCTTTCGATATTTTATAAAGTTTTTTTTAGATATGCAACAACCCGGGTTGGATGGCACCGAACGTATTATCGTCATATGGTATTTTTTCAGCGTCGAAAGGTCAAAATGCATTACAACTCAGGATATAGCTTCTTTTTACACTCTGGACATATGCCATGACTGAACTTAGCTTCTGAATGTTCCATTATGTAAGCCTCAACCTGACTCCAAAACCCCTTGTCATCTCTAATTCTTTTGCAAGAGGCACAAATAGGAATAAAACCGCTTAATAGCTTTACTTTTTCTAACGATTCTTGAAGTTCAAAGATTAGTTGCTCTCTTTGTTTCTCCATATTTTTTCTTTCGGTTATGTCTATAAAGTACTCAATCATCTGTACCAATTCTGAATTCTCATCAAATATGGGATATCCATGGACCTCAATATTTTGCTTATGCCCCTCAGAGTTGATGTGTACGTGCTCTACCACCACCGGTTTATGACTTCTTTTAACTTCTTCAAGTGGGCAGGGGTGTTCATCCGCATCACAAGGTGTTTCACAATTGTGCGTTAGGGAATAACATGTTTCCCCTTGCCATACGTCATTTGGAGCAGCTTCAGAGTTAGCCATTAGAATCTTGTGATTATGGATATCCACAACATAGAACGGGTGAGGAATAGATTCGATAACACAGTTCAGAAATTCATTCTGAGTCCGGGTTTTATCCTCTGCTAATTTCCTTTCTGCCACTTCCTTTTGGAGTTTTTCATTCAATCCGACAACAGCATAAACTACAAACCCTGCTCCAGCAATGATGAGCAGTATGATAAAGGAGGTTGCCCCAATATATTTTTTGTTAAATTGAACAATGGATGCCTCAATTATCTGCTTCGGAGCCGTAACCCCTACTATCCATTTCTGTTCGGCAATATTTGCTGTATATGCTGCCGCGATCATTTTTTTGCCGGATTCGGAAATATATTCAACATAACTTTCTTTGTCAGATATAGTTCTTTTAAAAAAGTTTAAAAAATCAGGACTAATATTCGAAATTGATTTAATATTTGTGCCGGATTTCTGCGTTGGATAATACAAAATATTACCATCATCTTCCAATACCAAAATGGTGTGTCCCGCTTTTTCCTTGGGCAGGGAGTTGGCTATAAAGTCCTCTATTTTCATAACCAAGATAACCACCCCATTAAACCCTTTCTTAGGATGGAATATTGGCATGGCTATTACGACACCTTTATTGCCTTTATCGACGCCTCTGAATGTAATGAATTCATAAGTAGGATTGTTATTAATTTGAGATTTTGCCTTGATGAAATACTTTCGAAAAGAAAAATCTGACCCTGATAGTTCCTTTGCAATCAATGCTATTTCAACGATTCCAGCGGAGTTTAAAATGGCCATATCCGTGATATTGGCTTCCTTTATATGTTCATAAGTCGTAGCCAAAGCCTTAGTGGCCTCATCAATATCTAAATCAACAACAAAGGAAATTTTAGAAAGAAGTTCAATTTCTCGCACCAGTTTCTTGATGTCTTTTTCAAAGCCAGCCGCGGTCTGTTTTGCAATTAATAATTGTAGCTCCTGAAGTTGGCTAGTCAAAGACTTCAATGCCTGAGAATAGGCAAGATAAGAAAGAAATAGGGCACAAGATAGGGACAGAATCACTGCCAAAATTAACCGCTTAAGCTGATAGTTTTTACTATATTCCATTATAGAGATGGCAGACCTCCTGTCAGCACAACGAAGCGGTTCACAGGCCGCGAGGCACAAACAATCCCGCTTGATAAGGGTAGAATGCGTTCATATTTTTCCTTGCTATAGAGATTAAAAAGGGCGCCACCTCCGGCGTCAGCACCGAGAAAA
>JBNKKA010000146.1:0-11019 GCA_050291585.1 Desulfobacteraceae bacterium | reverse complement strand
TGTCTCGCAAATATTGAAAATCGTTGGGATGGCGCACCACAAACCTGATTTACACCAAAGGGCTTTTGAAGCCAGCTATTCGACCGTCTTCGTTTACCGGGCCAAGCGCTTGATCGGTTTTGGCCGGGCGATTTCCGATGGCGTATACCAGGCGGCTGTCTATGATTGCGCCGTTCTACCTGAATTCCAGGGCAAAGGGATCGGATCAAAAATCATGGCGGAGATTTTGTCCCAGGTCTCGCATTGCAATGTCATTTTATACGCCTCGCCTGGAAAAGAGGGCTTTTACCAGACCCATGGATTCCGGAAGATGAAAACGGGCATGGCCCTCTTTAAAGAAGCGGCCGCAAAGCGAGAGCGTGGATTCACGGAATGAACGCCGAACTCCAACTATAAAAGTAGATTTAATGCCTCTGCTTGAGGGACACTGAGTAGCTTTTACCCGCTGGGTTTTATCTCTCCCCGCAAAGTGGATACTTTCTCCCCGGACCCAAAACCAAAGATCTGTTCCTGATTCGATCAAGAAGGTTCGTTCAATCAAAAAAACATAATAATAATAGTAAATTATGATTTATTTTGCGCCCTCTCAGGCGGGTGTGGCACAGGCGTTGCTCTAAGCAGAGTCAACACTGTAAGCAATTCAACCCGCTATAAAATTAATTAGGGAGGCAAGATCATGAAAAAGATTCGTATGCGTCACATCATCACCCTGGTGGCAGTAATCGGACTGGTGAGTTTCGGCAGCACGGCCATGGCCTACCGCGGCTGGATGAACAATGGCGGTGGTAACGGTTATTTTGACGGCAATCGCGATTGCCCAGGGTATGGGGAGGGGCGCCGGGGCGGTGGTTATGCCGCAGAGCTGACCGATGAGCAGCGCACTCAGTTGAACGATGCCCGCAAGGCCTTCTTCGAAGAGACCCAGGCGCTGCGCGACCAACTGCGCGACAAAGCCGACGACTTGCATGAGGTGCTGGACGCCGAACCGGTGGACACCGATTCAGCCGCCGCTCTGCAGACCGAATTGTCTGCTCTCAAAGCCCAGCTGGACCAGAAGCGCCTGAGCCATCGCATCGAGATGCAGAAGCTATTTCCCGATCTCGAAGGCGGGCCCCGGTACAAGAACGGTCGTGGTCAAGGTCGCCGCGGTGGAGGTGGCTGCGGAAGGTGGTAGGCCTGAATCGGCTTAACCGATAGCCGCTTGGATTGAATAGAGAACCGGGTCGCTGGTATTGCCAGTGCCCCGGTTTTTTGTTTTTTGGGGCCCGACTTATGGATGAGGAGCGGTGGGGATTGAGTGTCAGGCCTTGGGTAGATGCCGCCAGACCTCATCGAACAATTGCTTGGAGGCCTCGTAAGCCCCCTCGGCGTCACCGGCCTTGATGGCGGTGAACAGACGGCGGTGGTCCGTCACCGACTCGCGTAAGATGTCGATGTTGCGGATATCCAGACGACGGGCGCTGAGGACAGCTTGGCGCATGGTGGCACCGATCTGGGCGAGCAGTTCGTTGCGGCTGGCCTCCATGATGGCCATGTGGAAGGCCATGTCGATAAGCAAGTAGTTTTCGTAGTCGAATGTCTCTTCACCCCCCGCTTCTAGTAGCTCGGCCATCTCTCCAAGGGGTGTCGCGATGGCCTCTATCTGGGACGCATCGGAGCGCTCCGCCGCGCAACGGGCCGCCTCGGACTCGATGATGCAGCGCACCTCGGTGACCGAGCGCAGAAACTCCACCTTATCTTCCACCTGTAGTTTCCAAGTGAGGACATCCGCATCAAAGAGATTCCACTTGTTGCGGGGCAGCACCAGGGTGCCCACCTTGGGGCGCGCCTGGATGAGGCCTTTCTGGGTCAGCACCTTGGTCGCCTCACGCAGGACGCCCCGACTCACCTGGTACTCCTTACACAGGGCATCCTCGTTGGGCAGCGTCGCTTCGCTGGGATAATCGCCTTTTAAGATTTTGAGGGCGATCTCCTCCATAATATACTCGTAGAGCTTACGGTGGTAGCTTTTAGGGGGCATGCATCTGCTTTCGGCGGTTTCTGGATGGGTACTATTGCTAACCTTGCTTGAAGACCCATCACCCAGTGTTAAGTCGAATCATTTAATCGTCCAATGATTGGATAACCCGAATCGTCAGCCGGGTCAATGGGGCCTGTTCTCAGGTGTGGGATGGCCAAATTATAGACTTGACAATGGGATTCCTGCCGGATAAATATTATACAATCATATAATGAATATATGATAATTACAAATTATTCCTGTTCGTTCAACAATCCTAAAATGTCCGCCACCCCCCTGCAGGGGTAACGCTAGCTGGATCTCCCCCTGATCTCCTTATGGAGACCACCTCACCCCCACCACGAAAAGCGCGGTTCCCGCGGCATCCACCAACGGCCCGGTTGTTAAGAGAATCTCACTCGCCGGGAGGATAGCGACCGGCCATCACTCATCGCTTAATTCAGACTGAAAAGGAGGTCGCCATGACGGAGTTCCGCAAGATTCTGTTTCCCGTCAGTCTCACCAAACTATCGCCCATCGTCGCTCCCTATGTGGCCTCCATGGCCGCCAAATACGGGGCCGAAGTTCACCTGCTGCACATTACGCGGGAACTCGACGGCTATGTGGACGCCTACATCGAAGAAGCATCGGAATACGATATCAAACGGGTGGCCAGCGACTTTGAGAAAGAGATCCACACGGGGGCTGAGGCCCGCTTGAATCGATTCAAGCAGCAGCATTTTGAAGGCCTGGGGGAGGTTCACGCCCAAGTTCGCTCGGGTACTCATTACAAGGAGATCCTTGATTATGTCACCTCAGAGCAAGTTGACTTGATCATCATGGGGACGGGTCGTGGGGTGATCGCCGCCATGTTCGGCTCCGTGGCCGACAAGGTCGCCAAACTGGCTCCGGTTCCCGTCATGTTGATTAAAAAGAATGCTTAAGGCCGATGCAGGGCTCCCGACGCGGCGCCCCTGAATCTCACTATTAGGAGGCTTTTCATGGAAGACACCAACGAACCGAGAGAACCCCATGTCTGGGAAGCGAGTTTGTCGATCTTAGGGCTGGTAGTGGCCATCAGCAGCGGGATCCTGGTTTTTCATTGCGAACCCCACCTGCCTATTCTGATCGGCGCCATGATCGCCGCCCTGGTGTCCCTCAAGGTCGGCTACAGCTGGAAGCGAATCGAGAAAGGGATGCTGGACGGGATCGCCAATTCCCTCCAGGCGATTATTATTCTGCTGGTGATCGGGATCCTCATCGGGGTCTGGATTCAAAGCGGCGTGGTGCCGACCCTGCTCTATTACGGGCTTAAAATTCTGCACCCTAAATTCTTTTTGCCTGCCACCCTGCTGATCTGCGCCATCACCTCCCTGGCCACAGGCACCTCTTGGGGTACCTCGGGCACCATCGGCATCGCCATGATCGGCATTGGTTCTGGTCTGGGTTTCCCCTTGCCCATCGTGGCCGGAGCCGTCCTCTCAGGCGCCTATTTCGGCGATAAAATGTCACCCCTGTCCGACACCACCAACATGGCGCCGGCCATCGTCGGCACCGATCTCTACACCCACATCAGGCACATGGTGTATACCACCGCGGTGAGCTTCGGGCTGGCCCTGATCATCGAGATTCTGCTCGGACTCTACTACAGCGGCAGTGACAGTGCCAGCATGGAAAGCGTTCAAGTCATCCTTACGACCATCGATCAACAATTCAACATCAACGTCCTCATGCTGTTGCCGCCGGTGGTGGTGCTGGTGATGGCCATGAAAAAAATACCCGCCATTCCCGGTATCATCGCGGGTATTCTAACGGCCGCCCTCCTGGGGATACTCCTCCAGGGCAATAGTGTGGGCGAGTTGCTCAACGTCTCTTATGGGGGCTACGCCAGCGAGACCGGCGTGGCCTCGGTGGATGCGCTGCTCAGCAAGGGGGGGCTGGCCGCCATGTCCTACACGATCTCCATCATCATCGTGGCGATGATGTTCGGCGGTATCGTCGAGGAAACCGGCCAGCTCAGGGCCATCGTCAACAAGATCCTCCAGAAAGCCCAATCGCGAGGCTCGCTTTTTGTGGCCGTCGTGTCCACCGCCGTGGGCGCCAATTTCATCGTCGCCGAGCAGTACATGGCCATCGTCATATCCGGCAAGATGTATGCGCAGGCCTTCCGCGATCGCGGCCTGCATCCCAAAAATCTATCACGGGCCGTGGAAGACAGCGCCACCGTGACCTCCTGCCTGGTACCCTGGAACTCGGGCGGCGCTTACCAGAGCGCCACCCTGGGCGTGCCCACCATCGCCTACGCGCCATTTTGCTTTTTCAATTGGCTCTCCCCACTCGTTACCCTGGCATTCGGTCTCTTTAATATCACCATCGCGCCGGCCGATGAAGATGAGGGCATCGGGGAGGATCAGGACCTGGTCCGGGAGGTGACGCCATGAGGCATTGTATCATCACGGGCTTGCTGGTGGCCCTGATCCTCACGGGATTGGGTCACTCGGCCCTGGCGGGCGACGCGGCGCTTTCGCCGGATTCCACCCTCGAGGGGATCTTTCGGCGGGGGATATTGCGGGTGGGCTTCGATGCCGGCTACATGCCCTTTGAGATGATTTCCAAGCGCAGCGGGTTGAGGGAAAAAAATGTGGTCCGGGGCGACGAGCGCCATCCGGGCAGCCCCGCCATGTACATGGGATTCGACGTGGACGTCGGTGTCGAACTGGCCAAAGCGCTGGGGGTGAAATTTGTACCCGTCAATACCCAGTGGCCCAGCATCATCGCCGCCCTGACGGCTGGCCGCTTCGATGTTATCATGAGCGGAATGTCCATCACCGAGGAGCGGCGCAAGCGCATCGATTTCAGCGACCCCTACATGGTCATCGGTCAGACCATCCTGCTGAATCCCAAGCACAAGGCGCGGGTCAAATCATATAAGGATCTGAATCACAGCGACTTCACGGTGGCCTCCAACACGGCCACCACCGGTGAGGCGGCCGTTAAACGGTTAATGCCAAATTGTCGCTATCGCCCCTATGGAGAGGAGGTCGAGGGCGCCCGCGCCGTCCTGGAATCGGAGGTGGATGCCTTTGTCTACGACCTGCCCTTCAACACCGTCTTTCAGGCCCTCTACGGCAAGGGAAAGCTGATCTTTCTGGATAAGCCCTTCACCAAGGAGGATCTGGCCTGGGGAATTCGCAAAAACGATCCTGATTTCAAGAAATTTCTCAACGAATTTCTCCATCAGCTAAAAACAGACGGCCGCTACGAGCGGATCTACAAGAAGTGGTTTGAGAATACGGACTGGTACGCCCACGTTCGCTAGCACACCATACTTTCAAGCGTCTCGGGCGGTTGCGGCAGGCTTTTGGCCCCAGCCGCCCTCTTTTTTCACGATTTGACCAAACCCCTTTTTCTGATTGACATTCAACCTTGACTGGCGTAATCGCGGACATATTCATCATATGAATAGATTATTTCTCTCATCGAGACTATATTTTAGGAGGAGGCAAGATGGACCAGGCCAAGTATATCGAGATCGAGCAGCAACTGGGGGCCCACAACTACAAGCCCCTCGACGTCGTTCTCAACCGGGGTAAGGGCGTCTGGGTGTGGGACGTGGACGGCAACAAGTACCTGGACTGCCTGTCGGCATACTCGGCCGTCAACCAGGGGCATTGCCACCCGGAGATCGTCAAGGCCATGATCGACCAGGTCCAGTGCCTGACCCTCACCTCGCGGGCCTTTCGCAACGACCAGCTTGCGCCCTTCTACAATGACCTTTGCAAGCTGACCAACTCCCACAAGGTGCTGCCTATGAATAGTGGGGCCGAGGCTGTGGAGACGGCCATCAAGACAGTGCGAAAATGGGGCTATCAGGTCAAAGGGGTGCCCACCGACCAGGCCGAGATCATCGTCTGTGACGGTAACTTCCACGGCCGCACCATTTCCATCATCAGCTTCAGCACCGACAATGGCGCCCGCAAGGGCTTCGGACCATTCACTCCGGGTTTCAAGGTAATTCCCTATGGTGATGCCGATGCCCTCGAGGCGGCCATCACACCCAATACGGTCGCTTTTCTGGTGGAGCCCATCCAGGGGGAGGCCGGTGTGGTGATCCCCCCGGCGGGTTACCTGAAAAAAGCACGCGAACTGTGCACGGCCAACAAGGTGGTCCTGATTCTGGACGAGATCCAGACCGGTCTGGGCCGCACCGGCAAGCTCCTGGCCGAGGAGCACGAGGGCGTCGAAGCAGACCTGACCCTGGTGGGCAAGGCCCTCTCCGGCGGCCTCTACCCCGTGTCGGCGGTGCTTTCCAATACCGAAGTCATGGGCGTCCTCCAGCCCGGCGAGCACGGCTCCACCTTCGGCGGCAACCCCCTGGCCTGCGCCGTGGCGCGCGCCGCACTGCGGGTGCTGGTGGAGGAGGGCATGATCGAGAACGCCGCCAAGATGGGCGCTTATTTTAAAAAAGGCCTCGAGGCGATCCAGGCCGACACCATCAAAGCGGTTCGCGGCCGCGGGCTGATGCTGGCCGTGGAGTTCCACCCCGAGGCGGGCGGTGCCCGTCAGTATTGTTTGCAGCTCAAGGAGAAGGGGTTGCTCTGCAAGGAGACCCACGAAAATACCATCCGCTTTGCGCCCCCCTTGATTATTACGAAGGAAGAGGTAGACTGGGCCCTGGAGCGGATCGCGGCGGTTTTTATGGGCTAGATCCATTTACCGCAGCAGATCTGTTCAGAACCCAGCGACCGTTCAATTTCTTTGTATTCCTAAGGAGATGCACATGGGCTTTAACCTGAGAAACCGGAGCTTTCTTAAACTCCTGGATTTCACTCCCCAGGAGATCAACTTCTTGCTGACCCTCTCGGCCGATCTCAAGCGCGCCAAGTACGCTGGCTTGGAGCAGCCGCGACTGACGGGCAAGAACATCGCCCTGATATTCGAGAAGTCCTCCACGCGTACGCGCTGCGCATTCGAAACCGCCGCTTACGACCAGGGAGCGCGGGTCACCTACCTGGGGCCTAGTGGTAGCCAGATGGGCACAAAGGAGTCCCTCAAGGACACCGCTCGGGTCCTGGGACGGATGTACGACGCCATCGAGTACCGCGGCTTCGACCAGAGCGCCGTCGAGACCCTCGCTGAATACTCCGGCGTGCCAGTCTACAACGGCCTCACCGACCAGTATCACCCCACCCAGATTCTGGCCGACCTGCTTACCATGATGGAGCACAGCGACAAGCCCCTTCACCAGGTGGCCTTCGCCTTCCTGGGGGATGCGCGCAACAACATGGGCAACAGCCTCATGATCGGTGCCGCTAAGATGGGGATGGACTTCCGCGCCGTGGCCCCCAAGGCCCTCTTTCCCGAGGAAAACCTTGTGGCCCAGGCACGCGAGATCGCGAAAATTACGGGTGCCAAAATCGCCCTCACGGAAGAGATCGACAGTGGCGTGAAAGGCTGCGACTTCATCGTCACCGACGTATGGGTCTCCATGGGTGAGGCGGAATCTGTATGGGCAGAGCGCGTCAAGCAGCTCTCCCCCTACCAGGTCAACAGCGCCGTCATGGCCAAGACGGGCAACCCGCGGGTCAAGTTTCTGCACTGCCTGCCGGCCTTTCATAACCGCGACACCGTCATCGGCGAAGAGATTTTCCAGAAGTTCGGTCTGGAATCGATGGAGGTCAGCGAGGCGGTCTTCGAATCCCCCGCCGCGGTGGTCTTCGATGAGGCCGAGAACCGCCTGCACACCATCAAGGCAATGATGGTGGCCACCTTGGGAGCCTGACGCCGCCTATCGCTTACCCGCAAGGGGGGATCGCCCGGGCCAAATCTGTGTGTGCCGCCCGGGCTTTTTTTACCTCGTCCTGACCTTGGGGTTGACTCGTCTGGACAAGGTGTATAACAAGGCGCAACCTTAAGCGGTATCAGTGCGATTCGAGCGTCGCATCTGCCATGGGTTGTACGGACTATAATTAGCCGTTATGGGGTCGGCCAGCACCCTTTCGATACCCAGACCCCAGGCAGTTGAGTTGATGACATCGACACCCAGCCAGCGCCGGTTCGGTGGAGAATGCGCCATGGATCTTGAGATCGATCCCTTTTCCAGCGATTTTGATTCCCAGTTCAAGCTCTTCCACGAACTGATGGCGTCCAAGGTGACCCACATCCTCTTGGTGTCCACCCTCTACGATGCCTGGATCATGGAGGAGGACTGCCGCCTCTCCGAGCGGATCATCAATGAGTACCGCGGCCTCAACCTCAGCCGCCCCCCCCGGCTGACCTGGGTGGCCACCGCCGAGGAGGCCCTGGCGGCTATCAAGCGGCGCCACTTCGATCTGGTGATCACCATGCCCCGCCTGGCCGATATGGACGCCTTCTCCCTGGGGCGCACCATCAAGGCCAAGGCACCCAACCTGCCGGTGGTCATGCTCTCCCACGGTGAGGTGCTCTCCAAGACCGACTACTGCGGCAAGACCACCCCCGACGGCATCGATCGTATCTTCGTTTGGTCGGGCAACACCGACATCCTCGTGGCCCTTATCAAGAGCGCCGAAGACCGTATGAACGTGGTTAAAGACACGGCCGCCGCCGGTATCCGCGTGATTATCTTCGTTGAAGACTCCCCGGCCTACCTCTCTTCCCTGCTGCCCATTCTCTACCGTGAGCTGGTCACCCAGACCCAGGCCGTCATGGAGGAGGGCCTCAATGAAGAGCACCGCCTTTTGACCATGCGGGCGCGCCCAAAAATTCTGGTGGCCGAGACCTTCGAGGAGGCCATGGAGCTCTTCGCGCTCTACGAACCCTATGTGCTGGGGGTGATCTCCGATGTGCGCTTCTCCTGCGGCGGGGTCCAGCAAGGCGATGCCGGGGTCAACTTTGTTACCCACGTCCGTCACATGCGTTTTGACATTCCTGTCCTGCTCACCAGCTCGGAGACTGAAAATGCCGCCAAGGCAGCGGCAGTCGATGCCGTCTTCGTGGACAAGAATTCGCCCACCCTGCACGCCGAGGTGCAGGGCTTTTTCCGCGATCACCTGGGTTTCGGTGAATTTGTCTTCCGCAATACCGACGGCAGTGAGGTGGGGCGGGCCAAGAATATGCGTTTGCTCGAAAAAGGGATGCGCGAGCTTCCCGAAGACGCTTTTCTCATGCACTGTCGCAACAACGATTTTTCGCGCTGGCTCTTCGCCCGTACCGAGACCGTTCTGGCCAGCAAACTGCGCCCACTCACCGATGCGGACTTCGATGATGCCGAAGGTTTGCGCGACTACCTCGCCAGTGCCATCCAGGCACGCCGGCGGCGGCGGCAAAAAGGGGTGGTGGTCAATCTGGTCACCCAGGATTTCGATCCGGACACCGAATTCTTCAAACTCGGCAACGGCTCCCTGGGGGGCAAGGCCCGCGGTCTGGCCTTTGTGGCCTCCCTCCTGCGCGGCCATGGTGAGCTGCACAAGAAATACCCGGATCTGGACATCATCGTTCCCCAGACCCTGGTCATCACCACCGTGGGCTTCGAGGATTTCGTCAACCAGAACGAACTGCTCAGGCTGGCCGAGGTCGATCTGCCCGACGAGGAGATCGCCAGCGCTTTTCTGGAGAGCGACTTCCCCGAGTGGATCGTCGACGGTCTGCGCAGCTACCTGACCCAGGTGGACTACCCCCTGGCGATCCGCTCCTCGAGCCTGCTGGAGGACGCCCAGTTCCGCGCATACGCCGGTCTGTATAAAACCTACATGCTCTCCAACGACGCCCCCGAGCTGGAGATCCGCCTGGCTCACCTTCTGGAAGCGGTCAAGCTGGTATACGCCTCCAGCTATTTCCGGGCACCCAAGGCATTCTCCAAGCGTGTCGGCCATCGCACCGAAGAGGAGAAGATGGCCGTCATCATTCAGCAACTGGTGGGTGAGCGCACCAACGGGCACTTCTACCCGGCCATCTCTGGTGTGGGCCAGAGCCACAACTACTACCCCTTCGGCCACCAGCGCCAGGAGGACGGCATCGTCACCATCGCCCTGGGGTTGGGGCGTGCCGTGGTGGAGGGTGAACGCACCCTACGCTTCGCCCCCAAATTTCCACAGATATTGCCCCAGCGTTCCACCGTCGACGACATTCTGGACAACAGCCAGCGCTACTTCTATTCTCTGAAAATGGACGGTTCGAGCGCCTTTTTGAGTACCAATGAGGATGCCCACTTAGCCAAGCGTGAGATCACCGACGCCGAGGAGGAACCGGCGGTTAAAATGCTGGCATCCACCTATCTGCCCGATGAGCACCGCATCCGCGATACCACCCTGATTCCCGGTTACCGGGTGCTGACCTTCGCCTCCGTGCTAAAGTTCAACCAGCTGCCCCTGGCCGAGATCCTCACCGACGCGCTTGCCCTTGGGGAACAGGGCATGGGCTGCCCCGTAGAGATGGAGTTTTCGGTCAATTGGAATACCCGCTCGGAAGAAAAACCCCAGTTCGCTTTTCTTCAGCTGCGACCCATGACGGCGCGGGCTGAGAGCGGGCGTGTGATCATACGCGACGACGAGCGCACCCGCGCCTTTTGCCACACCGATAAGGCCCTGGGCAACGCCGTCAAGGAGGACATGGCCGACATCCTCTTCGTGCGTCCGGATACCTTCGACGCCTCCCATACCGTGCAGATCGCCCAGGAGATCGGCAAGTTTAACGCCAGTCTGGTTAATGCCAATCGAAAATACCTCCTCATGGGTCCTGGTCGTTGGGGTTCGGCCGACCGCTGGCTGGGCATCCCGGTGACCTGGGCCGATATCTCCGGGGTGGGCGCCATTGTGGAGAGCGCTTCTGACAAACTCCTGGCCGACCCCTCCCAGGGATCCCACTTCTTTCACAACATCACCACCATGGGGATCAACTATATCACCCTCAGCGGCGGTGCCAAAGGAGAGCTCGACTGGGAGTGGCTTCAGGCCCAGCCCATCGTCAATCAAGCCAAATACGTGACCCACATCCGCTTGCCCGTCAACCTGGTTCTCAAGGTGGACGGCCGTAGCGCCCAG
>JBNKKA010000145.1:0-11094 GCA_050291585.1 Desulfobacteraceae bacterium | reverse complement strand
GTGGGGGGGCTTGTCAGCCATTGTCAGTAAATTCAAAAAAAATGGTAAACGATACAGAAAAATTTGAAAATTTGCTGAGCCAGGATTGACTTGGTTTAGCCGCTTCTTTACTATGCAGGCAGGTCTTGAGTTTTCACGGCCAAGGTCAGCGCATGCTCCCATACATCATCAATCAAAAAGGCCCGGCCATGTCCCGTGTCACCGATCTGAAGTGTCTAGTGTGCGGCAAGCGCTACGCCCCAGATGCGGTGGACTACGTCTGCCCATTGCACGGCGATGACGGCGTGTTGAGCGTCAATTACGATTACGCCGCCATCGGACGCCGCCTCAGCCCCGAGGCCCTGGCCCGCACTGCGGATACCACCATGTGGCGCTATAGGGCCCTCCTGCCTGTGGACGACGCTGCCGCCCTCCCGCCCCTCACCGTGGGGGGCACCCCCCTCTATCGCACCCGCGCGCTGGGGGATGAACTGGGGCTGAGTCACCTGTGGGTCAAGGATGAGGGCCGCCAGCCTACCGCCTCCCTCAAGGACCGCGCCAGCGCCCTGGCCGTGGTCAAGGCCAAAGAGAAGGACGCCACGGTGATCACCACCGCCAGCACGGGCAACGCCGCCGCGGCCCTGGCCGGCATCTGCGCCAGCGTGGGCCAGCGCAACGTCATCTTCGTACCCGAGAGCGCCCCCCAGGCCAAGATCGCCCAGCTTCTGGCCTTCGGCGCCGAGGTGGTTCTCGTCCAGGGCAGCTACGACCAGGCCGTGGAGCTGTGCCTCGCGGCGGCCAAAACCTACGGCTGGTACAACCGCACCACGGGCTACAATCCCTATATGACCGAGGGCAAGAAGACGGCGGCCTACGAGATCTGCGAGCAGTTGGGCTGGCAGGCACCGGATCGTATCTTCGTCAGCGTGGGCGACGGCTGCATCATCGGCGGTCTGCACAAGGGGCTGATGGATCTTATGGCACTCGGGTGGATCGAACGCTTGCCGCGCCTCATGGGTGTCCAGGCAGAGGGCAGCAATTACCTGAGCGCCGCCTGGCGTCGAGGCGAAGCGGTGTTGACCAAACCCGCCATCTTCGCCGAGACCCTGGCGGACAGCATCAGCGCAGGGCTGCCCCGCGACCGCATCAAGGCCATGGGGGCGGTCACCCAGACCGATGGCGCCTTCCTAGAAGTCAACGACGAGCAAATTCTGGCCGCCATCCCCACCTTGGCCGCCAAGACGGGAATCTTCGCGGAACCCGCCGCCGCAGCAGCCTACGCCGGTTTGGCCAAAGCGGTTCGGACCGGCGAGATCTCCACCGACGAACGCATCGTGGTCATCAGCACGGGCAGCGGCCTCAAGGATGTGGCCAGCGCCATGAAGGCGGTGGAACGCCGCGGGATTGCACCGCGAAGGGTGGCGCCGGATCTGGGCGCACTAAAGAAGATATATCAATAGCAATGCCAAAGGAGTACAACCGTGATCGATCTGACCATCAACGAAGCGGCCCTGGAACGGGCCGTGACCCGCGCCCGGGAGCGCAAAATCCTCATCCCCACCTTCAAACAGATGCGCGACCCGAGCCAGATCCCCCCTGCCGTGGTTCAGCGTCTGGCGCAGGTCGGCCTCTGGGATCTGGACCCCCTAAATCTCTTCCGCATCGGTTGGCAAAATGATCCCGTGGCCTCGGGGGGCGGCTTCGGTCCTGTCAATGTCGTCGAACTACCCAGCACCCTCACCGGTGTCAAGGCACGCATTCTCGCCGCGGTGGGCAAGTGGTTCCCCACGGGTGCCCACAAGGTGGGGGCCGCCTTCGGTTGCCTGGTGCCGCGTCTGGTCACCGGCCAGTTCGATCCCACCCGCCAGAAGGCCGTCTGGCCCTCCACGGGCAATTACTGCCGCGGGGGCGCCTACGATTCGGCCCTCCTGGGCTGCGACTCCATCGCCATTCTGCCCGAGGGGATGAGCAAGGAGCGCTTCACCTGGCTGGAGACGGTTGCCGGTGAGATTATCAAGACACCGGGATCGGAGAGCAACGTCAAGGAGATCTTCGACAAGTGCTGGGAGCTGCGCGCCTCGGGCCAGGAGCTGATGATCTTCAACCAGTTCGACGAGTTCGGCAACTATCTCTGGCACCACGAGGTGACCGGCCCGGCCCTGGAAACCGCCTTGGGGGCCGCCATGGGCCCCAAGGACAGATACCGGGGCGTGGTCCTGGCCACCGGCTCGGGGGGCACCATCGGCTGCGGCGACTACCTTAAAAAGCAGTACCCCGGCAGCAAGATCGCCGCCAGCGAAGCCCTCCAATGCCCGACCCTGCTGCAGAACGGCTTCGGCGCCCACCGTATCGAAGGGATCGGCGACAAGCACGTGCCCTGGATCCACAACGTTAAGAACACCGACATGCTCATGGCCATCGACGACGCCGGTCCCATGGCGCTGATCCGACTGTTCAATGAACCGGCGGGAAAAGACTATCTGTTGGAAAAAGGCGTGTCCCAGACCTGCGTCGATCAGCTCGATCTCCTTGGGATCTCCGGTGTGGCCAATCTGGCCGCCGCCGTCAAGTTCGCCAAATACTACGAGCTGGGGGAGGGCGAGGTGGTCCTCACCATCCTCACCGACAGCATGGAGATGTACGGCAGCCGGCTGGCGGAACTCACCGAGGAGCACGGCGCCTTCACCCCGGGCGATGCCGCCGCCGCCCACGCCCGGCACATGCTCGGTCTGGGCCTCGATCATGTCCAGGAACTGAGCTACTACGACCGCAAACGGGTGCACAACCTGAAATACTACACCTGGGTCGAGCAGCAGGGCAAAACCTATGCGGAGATCCAAGCCCAGTGGTACGAGGACGACTACTGGACCTCGATCCCCGCAAGCGTCGACAAGATCGACGCTCTGATCGAGACCTTCAACGAACGCACCGGCCTGTTGAAGGAATTGTAAAGCTGCAGGCATGGTTGGAAGTAGTTGCAGCGCTATAGGTCAGGTTGGGAGCCATGCGAGCTCGCTGACAATTTGCTTACCTCGTGCCCATCCAGAAACGGCACCTCTCACCCAATTTCGACGTTGGGTGACATTTCCAAACCGGAGGAATATTATTAATATTTCGAGGATTTGGAAATGTCACCCGCCTTGAACTCGGGCGAGATTCACCATTTCTGGACGGACATTACCTCATAATCAGGCGCAACGATGGCCAACAAAACCCTCATCACAAACGCCCGCATCATTACGGAAGAGACCGTCTCCCGGGGTGATGTCGCCATCGACGGGGAGACGATCGCCGCCATCGGCAGGGACCTTCCGCGGGAGGGACGCGCCATCATCGATGCCGGGGGGAAACTGGTTTTGCCGGGCGGGGTGGACGTGCATACCCATATGAATCTCGACACCGGTACGGCTGTGGCCCAGGACGATTTCTACACCGGTACCGTGGCGGCGGCCTTCGGGGGCACCACCTGCATCGTAGACCATCCCGGTTTCGGGCCCGAGGGCTGCCCCTTGGATCATCAGATAAACCGTTATCGGGGATATGCCCGCGGTATGGCGGTGGTGGACTTCGGTCTCCATGGGGTGCTTCAGCATGTGGACGCCGGTGTCTTGGAAGACTTCACCGACCTTGTGGATATGGGCATCTCCAGCTTCAAAGCCTATCTGACCTACGGCGGCAAACTCTCCGATTTCGATCTCCTGAGGGTGATGGACGGCCTCGGGCGGGCCGGTGGCCTTTTGACAGTGCACGCGGAAAACGATGCCATCATCCGCTTTCTGCAGGAACGCTTCATCGACGCCGGCAAAACGGCCCCCATCTACCATGCCCTCAGCCGGCCCGATGTGTGCGAGGCCGAGGCCGTCGAGCGCATCATCCAACTGGCGGCTGTGGCCGACGACGCGCCCCTTTACATCGTCCACCTCTCCACGGCCGAGGGGCTGGCCCATGTGCGCGGGGCGCGGGCCCTGGGTCAGCGGGTCTACGCCGAGACCTGCCCCCAATATCTGTTGCTGGACGTGGGCGCTTACCGGGAGAAGGACGGCGGGGGCTTCAAGTACATCATGGCCCCCCCGGTGCGGCCACGGGGGAATCAGGCCTACCTCTGGGAGGGGCTCCAGTCGGGCGCCATCCAGGTAGTGGCCACCGACCATTGCCCCTTCGACCTGGCCCTCAAACAACAGCTGGGGAAAGATGACTTCCGTCAGTGCCCGGGCGGCCTGCCCGGGGTCGAGACCCGTCTGCCGCTGCTCTATTCGGAAGGTGTCAACAAAGGACGTCTCAGCCTGGAGCAGTTCGTGGCCGTGATGGCCACCAATCCGGCCAAGCTCATGGGCCTGTATCCCCGCAAGGGCACCCTGTCGCCGGGCAGCGACGCCGATATCGTCATCTTCGATCCGGATCGGCGGGTGACCATCCGCAACAAGACCCTTCACCAGCGGGTGGACTACACCCCCTACGAAGGCTTGCACGTCACAGGTTGGCCCGTGACAACCCTGGTGCGCGGGCGGGTGGTCGTCGACCGCGGCCGCCTATTGGCCACCAAGGGCTATGGCCGGTTTATTCCGCGCGCACCCTTTGAGGATCACGGACTGTCCACACCATAATTAGAATAAAGGGATGATTCCATGATCGACCGTTTCAACATCTTCTCTGCCGAACAACTGCTGGGCTGGATCCTGGCGGAAGCGGAAGCCGACCATATCCTCGGCATCCATCGGGGCCTTTTTTTCACCCCCACGGTCGCGGACCCTTTTCGCCTCAAGCGTTACGGCCGCCTGCTGGAGACCCCCATCGGCGTGGCTGCCGGCCCCCACACCCAGCTGACCCAGAATCTGGTGGCCGCCTGGCTCTGCGGCGCCCGTTACCTGGAGCTGAAAACCGTTCAGGTGTTGGACGATCTGAAGGTCACCAAACCCTGCATCGACATGCAGGACGAGGGCTACAACTGCGAATGGTCCCAGGAGCTCAGGCTGGAGGAGAGTTTCAGCCAATATCTGGATGCCTGGATTCTGCTGCACGTGCTGCGTCACCACCTGGGGTGGGATACGGCAACGGGGCCAGGTGGTCAAGGGCCCGGTTTCATCTTCAACATGAGCGCGGGTTACAACCTCGAGGGGATCCAGAGCGCCGCGATGCAGCGCTTTTTTGATCGCATGCACGACTGCGAGGCGGAGAAGAACCGACGGGTGGTCGCCCTGGCCAAGGTCTATCCCGCCATCGAGCAGATCGAGATCCCGGGCCAGATGTCGGACAACGTGACCGTCTCCACCATGCACGGTTGCCCCCCGGAAGAGATCGAGAAGATCGGCCGCTACTTCATCGAGGCGCGCGGCCTGCACACCACTATCAAGCTCAACCCCACCCTCCTGGGGCCCGAACGCCTGCGTGGCCTGCTCAATGATGCGCTGGGTTTCCCCGTAACGGTGCCCGACATCGCCTTTGAACACGATCTCAAATACGATGCCGGCTGCGACCTCATCCGGGCTCTGACGGACAGCGCCGACAAAAAGGGGGTGAGTTTCGGCCTCAAGTTGACCAATACCCTGGAGACAGTCAACGCCGGCCGCTATCTACCCGAAAAAGAGCAGATGCTTTACATGAGCGGCCGCGCCCTGCACCCCATCAGCATCCACCTGGCCGCCCGCCTCCAGGAGGCGTTCGACGGACGCTTGGCAATCAGTTTCTGCGCCGGCTTGGACTGCTTCAACCTGGCCCCGGTGCTGCGCTGCGGCTTCAAACCCGTGACGGTCTGCTCCGATCTCCTCAAGCCCGGTGGTTACGGTCGTCTGGGGCAATACCTCGACCAGCTTGAACGCGCCATGTTTGCTGAAGGCGCGACCTCCCTGGATGAATGGGTTCAATCGCCCCAAGAGACGGATCTGGCCGCGGCCGGCCTCGCCCGTTTGAAGGCCTATGCCGACCGGGTGGCCGGAGAGTCCACGTATCAAAAGCGCGCCTTCCCCTACGCTGGAATCAAAGCTCAACGCCCCCTGGAACCCTTCGACTGCATCGCCGCTCCCTGCGTGGCCGCCTGCGCCGCCAGTCAGGATATTCCCCGCTATCTGGCCCATACGGCGCGGGGAGAGTTCGACCAGGCCCTGGACGTCATCCGGGCCACCAACCCCTTCCCCAATGTTCAGGGGATGGTGTGTGACCACCTCTGCCAGGCCAAGTGTACTCGCATGAACTACGACAGCCCGCTGCTGATCCGCGAGATCAAACGCTACGTGGCCCAGAAGGCAGGAAACCAAACTGGAGAAGCCATTGTGGATGACACCGATGGCCCACTGAGCCCGGTCATTCCTGATGATAGTCAGAGAATGGGCCCAGCGTCGGATGGCGAAAGTCTCCGAAAAGCCACGACCGATGGCGATAGCCATCGGATCGCCATTGTCGGCGCCGGACCCTCCGGCCTGGCCTGCGCCTACTTCCTGGCACGGGCGGGCTTCGCCGTGGAGATCTTCGAAGGCAAGCACCAGCCGGGGGGCATGGCGGCCGACGGCATTCCCGAATTTCGCCTGGACGACCGCAGCTTGGCCACCGACATCGACGCCATCCGCAAGCTGGGGGTTGAGATCCACACCGGCGTGCGGGTGGATGCCGACCGTTTCGAGGCGCTCCGAAAAACCTTTGACTACCTCTACATCGCCATCGGGGCGCAGAACAGCCTGCGCCTGGGCATTCCCGGCGAAAGTGCCAAAGGGGTCTGGGACCAGCTGGCTTTCCTCAGCGCCGTGCGCCGGGGCGAGGCCCCCGAGATCGGCAAATCGGTGGCCGTCATCGGCGGGGGCAACGCCGCCATGGACGCCGCCCGGACGGCGTTGCGCCTGGTGGGGCCTGATGGGCGGGTCCACATCCTCTACCGCCGCACCCGCGCCGAGATGCCGGCGGATCCCGAGGAGGTCCAGGCCGCCCTGGACGAGGGCATCGAGCTGGTGGAGCTCACCGCACCGGAGTGCGTCCTGGCCGAAGATGGCTGGGTGACCTCCAACCTCTGCTTCCGCATGCGCCTGGGGGAACCCGATGCCAGCGGGCGTCCGCGCCCCACCCGAATCGAAGGCTCCGAATTCAAGATCGCCGTGGACACCGTCATCTCCGCCATCGGCCAGAGCGTGGCCGTGGACTTCCTCCCCGATGGCGAATTGAAGCCGGATCCAGTGACTCTCGAAACACAACTTAGCGATGTCTTCGCCGGTGGTGACGCCGTGCGGGGGGCCGCCTCGCTGATCCTGGCTATCGGGGACGGACGCAGGGCGGCGGAGGGCATTGCCCGCAAGGCTGGATTTGCACTCAATATCACCCAGCACAAGGCGGCTTCCGATATGGATCCCGGCGCTTTGGAGATCCAGCGCGCCCGGCGAATTTTTGGGCCCGAAATGCCCCAGCGCCCGGCCCGGGAGCGCGCCGACTTTGAACTGGTCAGCGACACCCTCGAAGATGCCGAGGCCCGCGCCGAGGCCCGCCGCTGCCTGCAGTGCGACCTGCTCTGTAATATCTGCGTCACCGTCTGCCCCAACCGCGCCAACATCGCTTACACCGCGGCGCTGGGCAGCTACCCGGTAGTGAAAGCCGCGGCCGGACCCCATGGTGTTACCTGGGAGGTCATCGATCAGCTGATCATCACCCAAGGGCCCCAGGTACTCAACCTGGGCGATGCCTGCAACCACTGCGGCAACTGCACCAGCTTCTGCCCCACCAGCGGAGCCCCCTACCTGGACAAACCGCGCTTCTACCTTTCTGAAGCGGGGTTCGATGGCGATCCCAACGCCTACCGTCTGGTGGATGGGGTGCTCTATTCCCATCTGGACGGGCACAGCGCATCTCTGCGCCCGGAGAAGGACGGACTTATCTACGAAGATGAAGCGTTCAAGATGTGGCTGGAAATCGATACCTTGAAGGTAATGGCGGTTGCGTTCAAAAAAGAATTGAGCGAACCTGTTTTGCTGAGTCATGCTACCCGGATGGGCCTACTCTGGACGTCTCTGCATGATTTCTACCTGTTCTCGAATAGACAAACGTTGGTCAGAATGCGAGCCTAGCGAGTTGCCTGATAAGTATTTTCAAGTGCTGCATGGTAAAAAACACTGTTTTCCAAGAGGAGGGGAGGGGGCAATAAATGAGCGCCATCCTGATCCGCAATTGCCTGCATATTTATACTGCCGCCGGTGAGCCACCCCGGCAGGGCGAAGATATCCTCATCCAGGGCAACCGCATCGCAGCCATCGGCAAGGACCTATCAATCGAAGTAAAATACCCGCAGTGCGACAGCACTGCCAAGGCGGACGATAGTCCGGCCGCCAAGCCGACCGATAGGCCGTCCAAGGAGGCAAACGATAGTTTGCGCCTGATTGACGGACGGAGTCTTGTGGCCATGCCCGGCCTGGTCAACACCCACCACCATTTCTACCAGACCCTCACCCGCAACCTGCCGGCGGTACAGGACGCCGAACTCTTCGACTGGCTGATCTACCTCTACGAAGTGTGGAAACACCTCGACGCGGAAGCCGTCTACTACGGCAGCCTGCTGGCCATGGCCGAACTGCTCAAAACAGGCTGCACCACCACCACCGACCACCACTATCTCTACCCCCGGTCGGTGGACGCCGATCTCATGGGGATCCAGTTCGAGGCCGCCGAGGCGTTGGGCATGCGCTTCGCCCCTACGCGCGGCTCCATGTGTCTGAGCAAGAAGGACGGCGGCCTGCCGCCGGACACGGTGGTCCAGACGGCGGAAGAGATCCTCGCCGACAGCGAACGCGTCATCGACACCTACCACGACCCAGCCGAACTGGCCATGCGGCGGGTGATCCTGGCGCCCTGCAGCCCCTTTTCGGTCACCGAGGCCCTCATGAAGGAGACCGCCGCCCTGGCCCGGCGGCGGGGGGTGAATCTACACACCCATCTGGCCGAGACCCGCGACGAAAATGTCTTCTGTAAGAGGATGTACGGGCGCAGACCCCTCGAACTCATGGGTGATTGCGACTTTTTAGGCCCCGACGTGAGCTTTGCCCACGGGATCCACTTCAACGACGAGGAACTCAAGCTATTGGCATACACCGGTACCCACATCGCCCACTGCCCCACCTCCAACATGCGCCTGGGCTCTGGCATCTGCCGGGTCAAGGAGATGCGGGCCCTGGGCATCAACGTGGGGCTGGCCGTGGACGGCAGTGCCTCCAACGACAGCAGCGACATGCTCGGCGAAGTGCGCAATGGACTGCTCCTCCAGCGGGTGCGCTATGGGGCCGCCGCCATCACCGCCCATGAGATCCTCCAGATGGGCACCGGCAACGGCGCCCGTCTGCTGGGCTTCCACAAGGTGGGTGAGCTGCGACCCGGCTGGGCCGCCGATCTGGCCCTCTTCGACGTGGGCCGCATGGAGTACGCCGGTAGCCTCAGCGATCCCCTGGCGGCCGTCATCTTCTCGGGCTACAACCACGCCGCGGCCTATACCATTGCGAACGGAGAGGTGGTCGTCGACAACGGCAAGTTGGTGGGTTTTGATGAAACCGAGATCATGGAAAAAGGCAACGCCATCAGCGCGAGGATGCTGGCGGCGGCCCAACCCGCAGCAGAACGAGCGCCATCCTGAGAGGATAAATTGACTACTGAACGACTTAACAATTTAAGGATACTCATCAAAGGGGCGGGTGAAATGGCCTCTGGCATCGCCTGGACCCTCCACTCCGCCGGTCTGCGCCGTATCCTCCTTCTTGAGGTGGCCGAACCCATGGCCGTGAGGCGGCGGGTGAGCTTCTGCGAGGCGGTGGACAATGGCCGTCAGACCGTCGAGGGGGTCACCGCCATGGTGGTCACCGACGAGGCCCAGATGGTCGGCGCCTGGGATCAGGATCGTCTGGCCGTGCGGGTGGATCCCGAGTGGTCGTCTCTGGAGGAGGTAAAACCCCAGGTCGTCATCGACGCCATCCTGGCCAAACGCAACCTGGGCACCCATATGGATGAGGCCGACCTGGTGATTGGGCTGGGACCGGGCTTTTGCGCCGGCGACGATGTCCACCGGGCGATCGAGACCCAGCGCGGCCACCACTTGGGGCGCATCATCACAACCGGGTCGGCGGCGGCCAACAGCGGCGTGCCGGGGAATATCGGCGGCCATACGGCCGACCGTGTGCTGCGGGCACCTGTCGAAGGCGTTGTCCAGACCCTTGTTACCCTCGGGACCCAGGTGCAACAGGGCCAAGCGGTGCTCGAAGTCGGGGGCGAGCCGGTGAGGGCGACCATCGGCGGCGTGCTGCGCGGCCTGATCCGCGACGGCCGCAAGGTCCCAAAAGGCCTCAAGGTCGGCGATATTGATCCCCGCGGCGATGTGGGGTATTGTGGCACGATCTCTGAAAAGGCCCGCGCCATCGGCGGCGCCGTGCTTGTCGCCATAATGAACCACTATGCTGGCCGCCAAGGTGCAAGACGAATTAACCATTCTAACGGATTAACGAAATAACGATATGGCCATAGGCAAAAACCTACCCAGGGTCGACGCCGTCGCCAAGGTCACCGGGCGGGCGCGCTACACAGATGATTTCAGCATGCCGGGCATGCTCCACGCCGGCTACGTGCGCAGCCCCATCGCCCACGGACGGGTGACCCGCATCGATACGGCTGCGGCTGCCGCACTACCGGGGGTGGCGGCGGTCTACACCTTTGAGCATGTGCCCCAGAGAAAATTCGCCACGGCCGGTCACCCCCATAGCATGGATGCGGCCCACGCCGACGTGGCCGATCGCCTGCTCCTCACCGACCATGTGCGTTACCATGGCGACGAGGTGGCCGTGGTGGTGGCCCGCGATCGCCTGACCCTGCAGGCCGCCATAGCCAAGGTTGAGGTCGAGTACGAAGCCTATCCTGTGGTGGTGGAGGGCGCCGACGCCCTGGCCCAAGGTGCTTTCGAGGTCCATGCCGGTTCGGGCAACCGCATCGGCCAGAGTGGCTACGCAACGGGAGAGGATGTGGCCGGCGTCATCCAGGCGGCACCCATTCAGGTCGAGGGCCACTACCGGTCTCCGGTGGTGCAGCACTGCCACATAGAGAACCACATCGCCCTGGCCTACATGGAACTGGCCGCCGTCCCCATGGGGCCGGGCGCCTGCTGGGCGGGGT
>JBNKKA010000144.1:0-11109 GCA_050291585.1 Desulfobacteraceae bacterium | reverse complement strand
ATACCTGGTAAAAAATAAGCGAAGATGCGCACACTTCTCATCGCTAATTGCGGACGATTAGGGGTGAAGATTGCTTATACTACGCAACTCCAGAGATGTGACCCATTGGCAGGGAGCATTCATTTGGCATGGCGCCAGTGTCAGAAATCGGATGTGCTCCAGTCAGTTGTTGTCTGTGGATCATGATTAAATGGGTCAGGCGTTGAGTCCTATGCTTCGCATTTTCAGTGGCAAGGAGCAATCGGTGTAGACACAACACTACAATTCAAAAGTGATGCGAAGCGTGAGAGATGCTGGTTGATACAATATCTGCTTCTTCCAGCGGGACTGCGTGTAACCTATAACGGGTTTGTTAGTCAATTGTTAGGTTATGTTTGATTGGTGTGAATATTCACATTTAATTTTATCATCGGCGACAATGTCATAGCTTGTGGCTTTTGTATCCTCAAACTGCACCTGGCTCCCATCGTGATACTGAAACGGAGGTATTTTTTGCAGAGAAGCAGATGGGTGGAGAAGTTATTGTCTGCAGGCCAAATTACCTAAGGTGAATGCTATTGATAGGCGAAAAATGGCGTTTATTTGGGCAACAATAGCGCTTACGGCGAGGTCCCCTGGCAAGGTGTTACCGGTTTCTGTTGGACTCTAAACGCTTGCGCAACATCTAAATAGATTTGACATTTATGGCCATTTTTCAATATTCTCCACAATCATGATAGGATGGGGTTAAATTGACCTTCTCTCGCCGCTGGATTTGCACCTATCTGATTCAGATATTTTCGCATGCAATCTTAGTATATCGAAAGGAGTCCAACCTATGCCGGAGGGTATCGTCCTGTGGTTTGATGAAGACAAGGGGATCGGATTCATTGAGAGCATCGATGGCGAGGAGGTCTTTGTTCACCATCGTTCCATCGTGATGGAGGGTTTTCGCACCCTTGCCCAGGGGGACCGGGTGACCTACACCCTTGAGATGACCCGGCGTGGTGCCGAGGCGGTGGATGTCAAAAAGGCCGAGTAAGGCCGCACCTTCTTCGTTTCTACTGCAGAGGGACATCTGCATTGCTTGACGTGTTCAACCGCCACCAACCGATGAAATCAGTTCAATGACTGTGAGCTCCAATTAGAAAAGAGGATCCTGAGATGAGCCTGGCCTTCCGGAGGTATTATGCATTCTTGAGATTGTGTGCAGTTGTCCTGATTGCGATTGCCTTTATGGCTTGCAACAAAGGAGGGCGCTACGAAGACGATGATGACGGCGATGACCCGACGCCGGGTTTCAGTCTCAGTGGTAGCATCACTGTGGCTGAGAATGCGGCTGTGGATAGTGATACCAATGACGAAGGCGCCACCACCAGCGATAACGATAATTTTGGCCAAGCCCAGGAGCTGCCCGTGCCAGTGGTTTTGGGGGGCTATGTCAACCGATCCGACACGGGTTCGGCGGGCAACAGCTATGATTCTGGGGATCCTTCCGACTTCTACCGCTTGAGCTTTGGCAGCGGTCAAACCATTTCGCTGCGTTTCAGCAACTACCCCACCAGCGAGATCCACCTGTATCTCTACGACTCGGAGCGTCGTCTGGTGGATTCATCCAAAAGCAGCAGCAATACCCAGTCCCTGACCATCGCGATGGAAGGAACCTACTACCTGGAGGTATTTGCCGAGACAGGGGCCGATAACTACACCCTGGCGGTCAATCTTGCCGAGATCTCAGCTTCAGCCCCTGAGAACATAGACTTGCAGTTAAGCGCCGATTTCGTTACCGGCGAAGCGATCGTGGAGATGATGGATAGTGAGGCCGAGACAAATGCTCACCTCACGGCCACGCTTGCGCCCATGGGGCTTAAGGCTGACGGCGATCAGGGTCCGCAATTGCTTCGCTTTGAGGTCGGCGGTAGTGACGGGTCCCAATTGCGCTCTCTGGGAGGCAACCCGGAAGATATCCATCGTGGACGCATCGATCCCAGCGACCACGAGCTGCTGGCCAAGTGGGATACCCTCGAGATGATTCGTCAGTTGCGCGCCCAAGTTGGGGTTCGCGGGGCCGATCTCAACTATCGTCGCTACGCCATGGGCATTACGCCGGACGATACCCATTTCAACAAACAATGGCACTACAACCTCATCAACCTGCCCAATGCCTGGGAGCAGACCACCGGGAGTGCGGATGTCCTGGTGGCCGTCATCGACACGGGGGTGCTCCTGGACCATCCCGATCTACAGGGTAAGCTGGTGGCGGGCTATGATTTCATCAGCGATGAGACCAACGCCAACGACGGCGACGGCAGGGACGCCGACCCCGACGACCCCGGAGACTCTTTGGAGAAGAACAGCAGCTTCCATGGCACCCATGTGGCCGGCACCATCGCCGCCCTCAGCGACAATGGCGTAGGCGTTGCCGGTGCCGGCTGGCAGACGCGCGTCATGCCCCTAAGGATCCTGGGGGTGGGCGGGGGGACTTCCTACGATCTTATCCAGGCCCTTCGCTATGCCGCTGGCCTCTCCAATGCCAGTGGAAACCGGCCGGACCAGGCGGCCGACATTATCAATCTCAGCCTGGGCGGAGGATCTTACGCCACCACTGAGCAGGCGGCCATCACCGCCGCTCGGGATGCCGGCGTCATTATCGTGGCGGCGGCGGGTAACAGCGGCGATGAAACAACCCACTATCCAGCCAGCTATGAGGGCGTGGTCAGCGTGTCGGCCGTGGATAGTCAGGCAGAGCTGGCGTCCTACTCGAGCTATGGGGCCAGTGTGGATGTGGCCGCCCCCGGCGGCAACACCGGGGCGGATCTGGATGGAGATGGCTACGCGGATGGGGTGTTGAGTACCTGCGGGGAGGAGGCTGCCGGTTCTGACGCCATCAATATGGTTTATTGCTATTATCAGGGGACCTCCATGGCAGCTCCTCACGTGGCGGCAGTGGCGGCCCTGATGAAGGCCGTCGATCCCGACATGACGCCCGCAGAATTCGACGCCCGCCTGGTCAGCGGCTTGTTGACACGGGACTTGGGCGATGAGGGCTGGGATGACGCCTTTGGACACGGCCTCATCGACGCCTATCAAAGCGTTCTCAGCGCCATGGAGGATGCGCCCACGGTGGCGCTCTTTGAACCCGCCACGCTGACCTTCGGCCGTACGGATGAAGCCCTCAATCTGAATGTGAGCCGCCTGGGTGAGGATGAGCTCTCCATCGTTTCGGTCAACAGTGATGCGAGCTGGTTGCAGGCCACCGGCGATGACCTGGATAGCGCTGGCTTCGGGACATATCGGGTGCTGGTGGATCGCACCGGCCTGGCCGACGCCATCTATCGCGCCCATCTGAGTTTTGAGACCAGCACCGAGACACACACCATCGCGGTGCAGATGCAGGTGCTGGCCGAGACCACTCCAGGGGAACTCGCCAACCACTACGCGCTGCTGATTGACAGTGCGAGTAACGAAGCGGTCGGCCAGGCCCAGGCGACAGCTGCGGGTGCTTTTTCCATCGATGGGGTCAGCGCCGGCAGCTATTATCTCATCGCAGGCTCAGACATGGACAACGACAACTATATCGGTGATGCGGGGGAGGCCTTCGGTGCCTATCTTTCCCTGGACAACCCTATTTTGCTGGAGATCAGCGGCAGCCGCAGCAACTTGGATATGGTCACGAGCTATCGGCTGGCCCTGCCGGGCAGCTTGACAAGCGGTCAGCCCGGCCAAGTGGGCTATCCGGTGTCAAAATCGGGGCTTGTAAGATGGAGATGAGGAGAGAGATGCGGCGGGTGATTTGCGAGGGCCTCCTGATGACCCTGTTGCTGATCTGGGCCGGGGCTGCCCTGGCGGCCGGTTCAGCGCAGCACACGACTGTCCCCTTGAGGCGCGTCTACGCCCATCACACCTGCGTGGATCCGGCAACCAAGGCAGGCATTCGCCTGGCCGACACGCCTGCCCAGGCCGACCATCTATGGGCCCTGTGCCGGGGACGCCAGACCATAGGGGGCAGCGCTGAAGTAAGGCCGCCTCTGAACTTCGCCGAAGAGCGCCTGATCTTCCTCCAAATGGGCGCCCGGCGGACCGGCGGTTTCCGTCTCGATCTGGCCGAAGAGATCGCCACCCTGGTGGACAAGACCCTGGTGATCTCCGTGGTCTGGCAGGAGCCCTCCAAAGGCGATCTCGTCACTCAGATGCTTACTCACCCCTGCCTGCTCCTGGCCGTGCCCCACGGGGATTACCAACGTATCGAAGTGGTGGATGAACAGGGACAGACCCGCCTGTCGAAGAACCTTGCCACAAGCACACCTTAACGCCTTGTGTTCAGATCCGTCTGCTCAGGTCGGCTAGTGTCCACCGTCAAAGCCAGTCTGCTGAATTGTCCGTATGCCTGAGTAATATTTTTTATGGCAGGCATTCGCGCAAGCCGGCAATGGTCGCCGCGTAGTCTTCCGTTCCGAAAATCGCAGACCCTGCCACGAAGACATCACATCCCGCCCGGGCCACATCGGCGATGGTGGCCGGGTTGACACCGCCGTCCACCTGAAGCAAGGCCTCGCTGCCGCAGGCTGTGATCATCTCCTTGACCTTGCGGATGCGCTCCAGGCTGGATTCAATGAAATTCTGCCCGCCGAAGCCGGGGTTGACACTCATGAGAAGCACATAGTCCAGATCCCCCAGCACCCATTTCAAATTTTCAAGGGGTGTGGCCGGGTTGAGGACGACGCCCGCCTTGGCCCCGCTCTCTTTGATCAGTTGAACGGTGCGGTGCAGGTGGACGCTGGCCTCCACGTGGGCGCAGATATAGTCGGCCCCTGCCTTGGCAAAGGCGGGGATGTAGGCGTCCGGGTCGCTGATCATCAGGTGCACGTCGATGGTCAGTTGGGTGTGGGGGCGTATGGCGGCCACCACCGCCGGACCGAAGGTGATGTTGGGCACGAAGTGGCCGTCCATGACGTCCACATGAATCCAGTCGGCACCGGCCTGGTCGACAGCCTTGATTTCCTCGCCCAGACGGGCGAAATCGGCGCTGAGGATGGAGGGGGCGATGTAGTGTGGCATGGGGATGGGTTTCCTTTCTCAAATATCCATGGCGCTGAAAGTACAGCTCCTAAAATATGAAAGTTAGCCAGTATGCCGGTAAGCCAGTATCGGCGCACTGGCTAACTGGCAAATTGGTCAACCGGTGCACTGATCAGTCCAATACCTGGGTTTCCACTAGTTCGTTGTCTTGATAGACGAATAGGGAGGCCGGCCGTTTACCGGCCACCAGGAGCCAGATCTCCCTGCCAGGGGGTACCAGCTCATCAAAGAGGTCACGGGCCAGGTCCCCCTGGCTGAGCCTGACGCGCAACTGGTGTTTGAGAAACCCCTTGGGGCTGCGATAGCGGAACAGATGCAGGTCGCCGTCGGATTGGGTGGGTTTGCCCATGGTCGGAGGAGGGCGATTGAGGACCACCGAAACGGCATCGCCGGTCGTCAGGTGCTGACCTGGCAAAGGGGTTTGGGCGATCACCAGGTTGGGCCGTCGACCGGGCTGATATCGGGTGTCCACCTGGGCTACCGTCAACCTGTGGCGATCCAACAGGCGGATGGCCTCATCCAGGTCCAGGCCTGCCAGATCAGGTACCATGATACCCTCGGGGCGTGGCCCCAGACTGACCAGCAGATCCACCGCCTGTTGGGTAGGCGTCTGGACGCCCGCCGGGGGGTACTGGGCGATCAGGTGTTGGCTGGGGATGCGGGGGTGGTGGCTGTAGGTGAGCTTGCCCACCACCAGGTCGTTGCTCTCCACGATCACGCCTGCCTGTTGGAGGGACAGGCCAGTCACATTGGGCAGTTGGACACTGTCGGGCCCCCGTGAGAGGGAAAGATTAACGTCCCGGCCGCTCTTGATCTCGGCGCCGGGTTCGGGGCTTTGGAGGATGACGTGATGCTTGGGGATGTCGCGGTCGTAGGAGGACCCTTTGACCTTGGTGTTGAGCCCCAGATCGGTGAGCTTTTCCAGGGCGTAAACCACATGTTTGCCGCGCAGATCGGGAATGACGACGACCGCTTCGCTATCGATGATGGCCGTTAGCGTCAGATAGGCGCTGACGCCTACCACCAGCACGAAGAGGCCGGCAAGGATGAGCCATTTAACAATATTCGATACAACGGCCATCCCTAGCTATCTCCCCTGTCCATCAAACTTACCGCTCCATGCGATCTTGCAGGCGCCACTGCGAGCCGGGAGCGCGACCCTCCCGTCTCAGTAGTCGAACTGCAGCAGGAGGCCTATACCATCCTTTTGGGGCGCGGGCAACATGCCCACCCGCCACTTACGGGTCAGTCCGTTGCTGAAAGTCCGCGTCGCACGGCTGTTGTACTTGTGGGCGTCTCCCACGGCGCCGTAGATGTTGCCGGCGTAGAATCCCAGCTCCACAAAGCCGATGACACCCCCCAGGGCGTAGAGATCGTGATTGAAGGCCTCCACCGAGGCCCAGATAAGCCCACCATTGAGCAGAAAGGCGATGATGGCGTCTTCGTAGCGCTCGCAGTAGAGCTGGCCCAGGCCGGGGAGGACAGATAGGCTGCCGGCCAGGGTCGGGGATTTAGTGGGGATATTGGTCGCGCTATCCAGGTCGGCCAGCAGGGCGCTGGTCCGATACTGCTCCTGGTGGGCGGGAGAGATTGCGTTGAGGGCGCTTCTGGCCGCCGGCCAATCCCCCCGATCTACATGGATCCAGGCGATGCGGAAGCGGGCACGGTCCCGCACCGCTTTGTCGGGGGTGCTCTGGATGAGGTTGTTGAGGGTCAGGACCGCTTGAAGATGGGCCTGTTGGCGCTCCCAGGCCTCGGCCTTGAGGAAAGCCGCCTGGACGATTAGGGGATGCTGTTCAAAGCGGCGGATGAGGGCTTCGAAGCTCTCCACCGCCCGGGCCGGCTGGTTGGCCAAAAGCTGGGCGCGCCCCATCTGCAGGAGGGCCTCGGGCACCCGGGCATCATGGGGGAAGAAGTGGGAAAACCGTCGGAATTCGGCGATGGCGCATTCGTAGGCCTGGGTCGTGAGGCAGTTGTGGGCATAGCTGAACTGGTCATCGGCCGTGATCACTACCTCCGCCGCATGGGTATACTGTGAGTAGAAAATAAGAAAAATGCAGATGGCCAAGGCGTAGAGGAACCCAACCGGTTTCTGACTATTGTCTACCAGGGTGTGGTTGTTCATGGAGACCCGACTTTCAGGGCGCTATTGTCGGCACTGCTTCCGGGGGCTGCCACCACCAGAAATCGTTGCCGGAGACCGGATCGTAGGCCAGGCGGCGCTGGCCTACGCGCACCGTCGGGGCCAGGCGGACTTCGTCGTGCCCGCAGCGTAACAGCCGGTCACAGGCCATGACCCAGCCCATGAGGGCGCCGTGCTTACGTAGGCTGCTGAGCGCATAGGCGGAGCAGGAAGGGTACATGGGGCAGCGATCGCCGTCGGCTCTTGAGAGGACCTGCCTGAAAAACCAATCTGATGGGCCAATGGGGGCGCCTCGGCGGCATCGTTTGCCGACCTTGGACCATCCTGCGCCGCCGCCTGGGCATGGGCCCCTGCGGGGAGAAAGCCAAGGATGAGGGCCGCCAGCAGGACGAGGACACCCTCGGCCGGGCGGTTAAATCTGGGTGACACGGATCACCTCCTCGATGGTGGTGACACCCTTGAGGACCTTATCCACGCCATCGCTGCGAAGGGTGACCATGCCTTCTTTAACAGACTGATCCTTGATCTGGAAGCTGTCGTAGGTCTTCTGAATGAGACTTTTGAGGGTGGGGCTCATGGTCATGATCTCGAAGATGGCGATGCGCCCACGATAGCCGGTCTGAAAGCATTGTTCGCAGCCGACAGCTTTGTAAATGGTGTGGGCGGCGGCCGTTTCGGCATCGACGCCCAGGGCGCTGATCGCCTCTTTGTTCTCCTCGGGGATCTTGCAATGTTCGCACAGGACACGCACCAATCGTTGGGCGATGACGGCCAGAACTGCGGAGGAGATCAAAAAGGGCTCCACCCCGATGTCCACCAAGCGGGTGATGGCGCTGGCCGAGTCGTTGGTGTGCAGGGTGGAGAAGACCAGGTGGCCGGTGAGGGCCGATTGAACGGCGGTTTCGGCCGTTTCACGGTCACGGATCTCCCCAATTAGAATCACATCCGGGTCCTGGCGCACTATGGAGCGCAGCCCGCGGGCAAAGGTCAGTTCGATCTTGGCGTTGACCTGGATCTGGCTGATGCCTTGGAGCTGATACTCCACTGGATCTTCGATAGTGATGATGTTGATGTCGGGGGTGTTGATGGAGTTTAAGGTGGCATAGAGGCTGGTGGTTTTGCCGCTGCCCGTGGGGCCGGTGACAAGAATGATACCGTTGGGGGCGGTGACCAGGGTTCGCATCTGGGCCAGACGCTCACCGCTGAGCCCCAGCTCGGACATCTCCAAAATCGATCCGCTCTTGTTGAGCAGACGCAGCACCACGCGTTCGCCGAACTGGGTCGGCAGGGTGGAGACACGCACATCCACCACCTGGCTGCCCACCTTGACCTCGAAGCGACCGTCCTGGGGCAGGCGCTTTTCGGCGATGTTGAGCTTGGCCATGACCTTGATGCGCGAGGTCAGGGCCGGTTGGATCCACTTGGGAGGGCTGAGGAGATCGTAGAGGATGCCGTCCACCCGGTAGCGCACTTTAAAGCTGTCCTGGTAGGGCTCGATGTGGATATCGCTGGCGCGCGCCTTGGTGGACTGGCTGATGATGTGGTTGACCAGCTTGATGATGGGCGCGTCGCTGGTGTCCTCGAGGAGATCGGCGGTGTCTTCGATCTCGCTGATGATGTCGCTGGTGTCCTCCTCCATGTCCTGGACTAGCTGTTCGGCGGAATCGCGACTGGCGTCGAAAAAGATGTTGATGGCGGCGTTGATGGCGCTGCGGGTGGAGAGTACAAGCGTGTGGTCATCCAGGTCGAGCATACGCACCAGGTCGTCCAGGGGTTGAAAAATGGTCGGGTCGTGGACGGCGATGATGTGCAGGGGGGGGCTGAGCAGGGATGTTTTGAAATGGCTTTCCAACTCCCCCTCATCGAGGCGGCTTTCGCCCAGGCCGCCGCGCACGGCCAGGGGGACCATGGTGTTTTTCTTGAGGAACTGGATGGGCACCTTCTCCACCAGCTCGCTGCCCATACTCTCCATGGGCAGCTCCGGCCAGAAGGGGATGTCGTAGAGCAGGCTGAAGGCGTTGAGCAGGTCGGTTTCGGAGATCAGCTCGCGCTGGATGAGGATATCCCCTAGGCTGCCACCCTTTTCGCGTTTGACCTTGCGGGCGTCCTGGAGTTCTTCGGCGCGCAGGCCGAATTTTTGTTGCAGAATGGTGCCGAAATCTTTTTTCATCGTGGTGGCTCTACGCCTTATGGTTCGCGCCCCATTTCATCGGGCAGGGTATGCTGTATTTATCCGTCTACTGGATGGCCGGACGGGTGATGATATCCCCTTTGATCCCTTCGTCATCCAAAAGTTCCTGGTAAAGCTGGGCCTCGCCCAGGGTTTCGAAGGCCCCCAGGCGCACGCGGTAGCGGCTGGTTGCGTCCGTCTCTTCACCGGTCTCCTGCAGAAAGGCCGGATAGCCCTTGGTCTGGAGCTGAGCCATGAGGGTGTCCGCCGGTGCTTTGGTATCGAAGACGGCCACTTCCAGAAGGTAGGGCTTGCCCGCCATATCGGCGTCTGCATTGGCCAGGGGGGACTGGGAGGCCTCGGGGACGGCCGACCTGGGCTCGACCTCATCCTGGGGCGCCGGACTGGGCGCCGGCACCTCCACCGTTTTGCGCTTGTCTTTTTCCTCGTAGAGCTTCACCGTCCCCTCGCGCGCTGTTTCTATCTGAGTGCGCTTATCCTTGTACACCGCCGTGGCCTCTACCGGGTTCTTGATCACCTTGGGGGTCAGGAAGATGTAGAGGTTGGTTTTCTCACGGTTCTGGCTATTTGTACGGAAGGCCCAGCCGAGGAGGGGGATGTCCCCCAGGCAGGGCACCCGCAGGTCGCTGGTGTCGAGGCTCTCGTCGATGAGGCCGCCTAAGACAACCGTTCCCTGATCCTTGACAATTACGGTGGTCTCCACGGTGCGCTTGAGGGTGGTGGGGGTGACCGTGACGCTGGCCGCGTTCTCGAGGTCGGTGATCTCTAGGTTGATACCCAGGCGCACCATGCGGTCCTTGCTGATGTGGGGGGTGATCATGAGGGTCTTGCCCACGTCGCGATATTCGAAGCTGTTGAAGGTATCGTTGTCCGTGGTGGTTGACTTGGTCTGGAAGGGCACGTTCTTGCCCACCGTGATCTTGGCTTCCTCGTTGTCCGTGGTGAGGATCTGGGGGGTGGAGAGGATCTGGACATCGCTGTCATTTTTATAGGCATTGATCACCGCCGAGATGGAAGGGAAAGGGATCCCAGAAATATTCAAAGCTTCTCCAAACACGCCTAATGAGAAACCATTTCCTACCGCCGCTACTCCTGCACCAGTAGCCAGTTCCGCAGGCGTCGGGGTCAGCCCTGATCCAGTAAAACCGCCTCCGTAGTAACCTCTTCGATTTTCATAAGCAGTCTCGTCACCCGCCTGCCACTCGGTTCCTAGGCGGAAGTCCTTGTTGACGTTGACCTCCATGATCAGCGCTTCGATGTAGACCATGGCCCGGGGAATGTCGATCTTACGGATGATGTCCTGGATCACCTCGTAGTCTTCCTTGTCGGCGGTGATGATCAGGCTGTTGGTGGCCTTGTCGGCGGTGATGCGCACGTTCTGGGAGAGCACCGGAGCGGTTTTCTTGCCTTCGGTGGATTTGGTGGAGCCCTTGGCGGGGATATCCTGGAGGACCCCGGCGATGTCCTCGGCGGAGGCGTTCTCCAGGTAGTAGACGTGGATGTTGCCCTTGCCGCGCGGGGTCTCCTTGTCCAGGAGGGTCACCAGGCTCTTGACGCGCTCGCTTTCCCCTTCGCTGGAGAGCATGATGATGCTGTTGGTGCGCTCGTCGGCCATGAAGGAGATCGTATTGGCGCTGGCACCCTTGGTTCTCGGACCGGTCGATTTGAAGACCGAGCCGAGGATTTTAACGATTTTAGTGGCGTCGGCAAACTCAAC
>JBNKKA010000143.1:0-11191 GCA_050291585.1 Desulfobacteraceae bacterium | reverse complement strand
AGATTGACCGCCTCAACATCGGCGCCTGCCTCTCTCATTCCATTGACAAGGTGATTCAGCATCAACTCGGTTTTACTCTCACCCACTGTTCGTGCACTTGAATTAAAGGCTAATACTTTCATAATTCGAATCTCCTTTTCCCCAAGCTGGGTGAAACGTCCAGTGCGCGCCCTGAAAGAAGTGCCCCTGGGGTAGACCCGCATGCTGGGTGTTGTGGGGGCTGGGGGAGAAAAACCCCCGGCAAGCCGATTAGCCAAAATCCGATCATGCGTTAACGATTTCTCTACTTTTGACCAATCGTCAAGCAATCGTTTACCCTTATCGGACAGGATTATTGAAAATATACCAAGGATGTCTTCACCATCGCCGAATCCCTGTATCATTATTTCCTCTTCATGCTCCACTAGTCCTTCCTCAAGAAGACGTTTAACCAATAGTTCGCCAGGTATGAGTGCTCGTTTGTGAGTTTTGAAGTAATCAAGTCCATCAAGTTCAAAGCGACTATAAACTTCATTTAGAATTATAAGTTTCTTCTTGTAGGCTATACTGGCTGCCCGTTCAATTCTGCCGGAATCGTACATCGTGTGGCAGTTCGGGAAAAGTGCTACGAGGTTTTCATAACTATGATCTTTGGATTTTGCCCAAGAAACGATGTGAGCATTTTCAGCTATTGGGAATCTACACGTCGGAACTGCGCACCTGTATCCCGCCTCTATTAGGACTCTGCGCTTGATTTCAGAAAGTATTTGTGGTCTATCACTCATCGCATTTCCTACGGGATAACAAGTAATTAGACCCTTTCTGAACATAGATCACAAGTTAAATTATGGAATCTTCCAGTGGGCGGTCCCAACCGAAGTCCCCATGGAATAACCTTTTTTGGACGATTTTGCATTGGGGCCGGCTTTCAGTTCAATGGTTCCCGTAATACCTTCGCATTCGCCTTGTCCGCCAACGATTTCGAGAGAAGTGTTCGTTCCAACTCCCAGCTTTCCATCACCTTTAAAGATTCCATAAATCTGATCTCCATTGGGACGGGTCCATAAGGCTGCACCGCTATATGTGAAATTGCCGTTGACGGCATGGATGGTCCCCATGGTATTGAAAGATGCATTGAAAAATGGGCTGTTGACAGGGGCGTCGACCACTATCCCAGTCTCGTCGAAATTGATCTACATGTGCTCCTTTCCCATATTTAAAACATTGACCTTTGCGGTTCTACCACTGCGATATTTCCCGTTGCCCTGCTTTGCCAACTCCTCAGCGCTGACGGTCGAAAAGCTTACGACTAAACCGAGCAGTACTGCCAACATACCCATTGTATATCTTTGCATGATCCGGCCTCCTTCTTCCTTATTCTTCTGGAAAGTACCTTTCTGTAATCCCTACACCGATTACGGTTTCCCTATCATCCAACGCCTTGATGGTAATTTCATAACGACCGGGCGTATACACTGGACAGGGACGCTGGATCACATTAAACCGATCCTTCTCGATGACCTTCTCACCGGCATAAGGCATCTGCACGGTTCCGTGGTCGTGGCTGTAAGCATGATCGTACATATTGATTTTAAGATATTTTGTATTCTCAGGTATGCCACTGATACGGATTTCCGGATTGCCCCAACCGCATGGTTTCAGGCCTTGCCAAGTGAAATCGACGGATATTTCGGCAACATGCTGGCTTATTTTTTCGCTTTCGCAGCCGGATTGAAAAACGGTCACCACGATCAGCACGGCGATATAGATTCGCATCATGGTAATGCTCCAATGGAAAATAATATTAGCTTGGTGAGACAATATTTATTCAACGATGGGGGAACCTACCCCCTATGTCGTCAACGAGAGCGAGAAGGTCCTCTTCATTTGATCTCCATGTTTGCCAATAGAGGGGATTGTTTAATACTATAGACCAAAAGTACGTACATTTGTCAATATGGAGTACATTTTTCAAACACTGAAAATGAGGTTTGTGGGCGATTGGGGTCAAACCTTGAAAATTTGGCGTTTATGATATCTCTTGTTAATCTGAATTTCAGACCAAGTGACGCCAATACCTACCATCACAGGGTGCCGGTAGCCGTGCCTTGTCCCGACACTATGGCTTGCTCAGATCCCGACGCCCGCCACCGCCGTCCGGCAATGGGGGCAGGCCCCGGCCTCAGCGCTATTGCGCCGGATGGAAAATCCCTGCCGATCGATCAAGGTTTCACCGCATTGCCAGCAGCGCGTATCCTCTCCGCCCCGGCCGGGGATGTTGCCGCAGTAGACGTAGTGCAGGCCGGCGTCCAGGCCGATCTGACGGGCGTTCACGATGGTCTCCACCGGCGTGGGGGGCCGGTCGGTGAGCTGGTAGGTGGGGTGGAAACGGCTCACATGCCAGGGGGTGTCGATCCCAAGATCTTTAGCAATGAAGGCGGCCAGTTGCTTCAGTTCTTCGGGGTCGTCATTGAGTCCGGGGATAATGAGGGTGGTGACCTCCACCCATATGCCCAGCCGTTTCATGGCTCGCAACGTCTCCAGAACAGGGGATAGGCGCGCACCGCACTGCTGGCGGTAGAAGTCATCGCTGAAGGCCTTGAGGTCCACGTTGGCGGCGTCCATATAGGGGGCCGCCATCTCCAGGGCGTCGGCGCTCATGAAGCCGTTGGTGACCCAGACGTTTTTAAGACCGGCCTGGCGGGCCAGGCCGGCGGTATCCTGGGCGAACTCGAAGTAGATGGTGGGCTCGGTGTAGGTGTAGGCGATGCTGGCGCAGTTGTTGGCTTTGGCGGCGGCCACGATGGCCGCGGGCGTTTGCGCCTGACCCACGATGCGCCCCTTCCGGTCCACCGGCATCTGATGCCGCGGCATCTGGGCGATGTCGGCGTTCTGACAGAACCGGCAGCGCAGGTTGCAGCCAACTGTGGCGATGGAGAAGCTGAGGCTCCCGGGCAGGAGGTGGAAGAGGGGCTTTTTTTCGATGGGATCCACGTTGGCGGCCACTACCCGGCCGTAGACCAGACTCGTTAAGGTTCCGTCCCGGTTTTCGCGCACCCCGCATTTTCCCCGCCGGCCGGGTTTGATCACACAGTCCTGGCGGCAGAGGCGGCATTGTACGAGTTTGTCTTTGATGCGGTCGTAGAGCAGGGCTTCCATGCTTGCCTCCTCTTGGTGGGTTATAGGTCATCGCACCGCAGATCAAAGCTCAAGTGGGAAGTGCGCCTGGGGAGGGTTTGGCGCGGTAACGCAGGGCCAGGGGCTTGGTGCGAAAACGGGGCACCAGGGTGATGACCATGCCGGCGAAGGTGCCGAAGGGGCAACGCTGCACGAGGGATGAGCGTTCGATGCTGCTGACGATGGACCCCGATGGCTCGGGAAAGGTGCAGACCGTGCGCCAGCTAATGGGCACATCCCCTAAGAGTTCGCGCACCATGCGCTTGAGCTCCCAGATGCTGTAGAATTGTGCGCGGTTGTAGATGGTCTGGGTAAATACGCCCATCACCCGGCGTTGAACCCCTTTCAGGGCATAGCGGTTGAGGACCCCTAGGAAGACTTTGTCTTTGGCCACTCGAAAGGCTTCCGAGAGGGCCTTTTTAGGATCGTCCACAAATTCGAGGCTGGTGAAGAAGCAGGCGTGGTTGAAGCTGTTGTCGTCGAAGGGCAGGTCTTCGGCATAGCCCCGGTAGAGATCCACTTGGTTTTTTAAACGGTTGAAGACGATATCGAGCATATAGGGCGAAGGATCGATGCCGGTCACCGAGAGATCCTGGTCGAGCAGGGGCCTGAGGCTGGCGCCGACCCCGCAGCCGATATCGAGGATCAGCTCCTTGGGAACGGGCTTGAGCATGTCGATCATCAGGCGGCTCTCCAACTCCGTGGCCAGCCTATTGCGACGCTTCTCAAACCAATCTTCATAGGCTTTGGCGTCACGAAAATCGAAGACATACCCCATGGCCAATCCACACTATCGTATTAGGAGGTCAAATGCGGGTCGCAGGCTGAGCGTCTCAGCATCGCGTCGATGTCGGCGCTGCAGCCAGGTGCTAGGATCATGATGATGTTTCTCAAAATGATGCGGCCATAAAATAAGCGGTTTGGGTAGTTAATGCAAGGGGGCGATTGCTTTCTCCGCTTTCTTGTCGTCAAGGTTTGTAATTTAGGAGGGCATTTGGCATATTGGACCGGCCTATGCAAACCATTCAGCCGGAAAGGGGCCTTTGCCATGAGTGGAACCTTGACCATGCGACCGGTGGGCCGCGTCCGCAGGACCGACACCACCATCACCATCGAGGTCGACCCCGAATACGCCGATGCCCTCTTGGGGCTGGGAGATTACTCCCACATCATTGTCCTATACTGGTTTCATCAGAACGATAATCATGAGGGGCGCACCACCCTGCGCGTGCATCCCCGGGGCGACCGAACCAATCCCCTCACGGGGGTCTTCGCTACCCACTCCCCAAAACGGCCCAACCTCATCGCCATGACCCGCTGCGAGCTGCTGGCGGTGACTGGCACGACCCTTTCCATCGCCGGCCTCGACGCTCTGGACGGCTCCCCAGTGGTGGACATCAAGGGCTTCATCCCCGGTGAGCCGGATGCGGACCAGGTTCGCCAGCCCTACTGGGTGTAGGTCCTTGAAGAAGCCGGTTCCCCCCAAATCACCGCCGGGAGGGGCTACCGTCCAACTCAGCGGCCAGATCGAGCGGATCACCTTCACCAGCGAGGAGACGGGATACACCGTGGCCAAGCTCAAGGTCTACGGACGCTCCGAGCTGGTCACCATCGTGGGTGCCCTTTTGGCCCCCAGCGCCGGGGCCGTGCTGAAGATGCGGGGCCACTGGATCAACCACCCCCGTTTCGGTGAGCAGTTCCAGGTGGCGCACTACGAGACGGCCGTGCCCGCATCCGCCCAGGGGATGCGCAAGTATCTGGGCTCGGGCCTCATCAAAGGGATCGGCCCCAAGATCGCCGACCGCATCGTGGCCCGCTTCGGCAAGGACGCCCTCGATATTATTGAAGCGAATCCCCAGCGTTTGGCCGAGGTGGCGGGGATCGGCCGTAAGCGGGTCAAGATGATCCAGCAGGCCTGGGAGGAGCAGCGCGAGATCCGCACGGTCATGCAGTTCCTCCTCAGCCACGGGGTCAGCACCACCTACGCGGTGAAGATATTCAAGCAATACGGTGAGGGCGCCATCGCGGTCATGCAGGAGAACCCCTACCGCCTGGCCACCGACATCTTTGGCATCGGCTTTGTCACTGCCGACCGCATCGCCACCCAGATGGGCTTCGCCCCCGACACCCCCATGCGCATCCAGGCGGGTACCCTCTACGTCCTGCATCAGCTCGCCGACGAGGGCCACGTTTACTTCCCCTTTAATGGCCTCGTGCAACGCAGTGCCGAACTATTGGACGTGGAACCGACAGCGGTTGGCACCGCCCTGGGGGTGCTGGCCAACGCCGAGCAAATTGTGGTAGAGGCCCCCCAGGCAGTTAGAGAAGGGCCCACGGCAACCGACTCAGGACGCGAAGTACTGGCCGAATCGCATAGCGACTCCCGAGCTGAATCGCGTAGCGGCTCCCGAGCTGAATCGCGCAGCGGCTCCCGAGCTGAATCGCGCAGCGATTCACAAGCTGAATCGCGTAGCGATTCAGCCGTATATTTAGCCAAATATCACCTCTGTGAAACCGAGGTGGCCCGCAGGCTACACGTCCTTTTGCATACGCCCCAGCAGACCTTCACCCAGCCCCCGGCGGCGGTCCTGGCCGACGTGCAGAAGCATCTCAGTATAGAGCTGGCCCCCCGTCAGCGGGCCGCTTTGGCCTGTGCCACCGAGAACAAGCTCATGGTCCTCACCGGCGGGCCGGGCACGGGCAAGACCACCATCATCACGGCCATCCTCATGCTCTTCGACGGGCTCGGGGTGCGGCCTGCCCTGGGGGCTCCCACCGGGCGAGCGGCCAAACGCATGAGCGAGGCCACCGGGCGGGAGGCCAAGACCATCCACCGCCTGCTGGAGTTCAGCCCGGGCAAGGGCGGGTTCCAGCGCGATGACAAAAAGCCCCTGGACTGCGGCCTACTCATCGTCGACGAAGCCTCCATGATCGATACCATCCTCATGCACCACCTGCTCAAGGCGGTGCCCCCCGAGGCCACGGTGATCTTCGTGGGGGACGTCAACCAACTGCCCTCGGTGGGGGCGGGAAGGGTGCTGGCCGACATGATCGCCTCCCGGGCCATCCCGGTGGTGGCCCTCACCGAGATCTTCCGCCAGGCCCGCCAGAGCCGCATCGTCGTCAACGCCCACCGCATCAACGCAGGCAGGATGCCGGATACCAGGCCCGCAGCGGGGGAGAGCGATTTCTACTTCATCGAGCGGGAAGCACCGGAACAGGCTTTGGAGACCATTCAGGCCCTGATCGAGGTGCGCATCCCGCGGCGTTTTGGTTTTCACAAAGTGGATGATATCCAGGTCCTTACCCCCATGCACCGTGGGGTGGTTGGGGCGGGCAACCTCAATCGGGTCCTCCAGGAGCGGCTCAACCCCGAGGGGCAGAGCCTGGTGCGCGGCGAGCGCCGCTACCGCACGGGGGACAAGGTGATGCAGATCCGCAACAACTACGACAAGGAGGTCTTCAACGGCGACATCGGGCGCATCGCCAGGGTGGATCTGGATGCCCAGGAGGTGGTCATTATCTTTGACGAGCGCCGGGTAACCTACGAGTTCCACGACCTGGACGAAGTGGTCCTGGCCTATGCCATCTCGGTTCACAAATCCCAGGGTTCCGAATACCCCGCGGTGATCCTGCCCCTCCTCACCCAGCACTACGTGCTCCTCCAGCGCAACCTGCTTTACACCGCCATCACCCGCGGCCGCAAACTGGTGGTGGTGGTGGGCAGTAAAAGGGCCCTGGGCATGGCGGTTCACAATGCCAAGACGGCAGACCGCTATACGCGTCTGGACCAGCGCCTATCTCTACTTTAGCGTCTCTTTCAGAAAAGCAGTAAACCGTTGCCACGACTTGGCGTCGGCAGCGGCTCGGTAGCGATCGCTGCCAAAGACGGTGAAAGCGTGGGGCGCACCGCTATAGGTCGTCATCTCGTGGGCCACCCCGGCGCTCTCCAAGGCTTTGGCCAGGGCCGCAAAGTGGTCCATGGTGACGTTGGCGTCGGCCGTGCCGTGGAAGATGAGCAACTGGCCCTGGGTTTTGGTGTAGTTCTGGCCCGCTGGCGTTTCCAATCCACCGTGGAAGGTGACGAATCCCTTCAGCGGCGCTCCGGCGCGGGCGAATTCGAGCACGGCAGCCCCCCCGAAGCAATAGCCCATGGCCACCGCCTTTGTGGTGTCGGCCCCCCAGCCCTTGGCGGCCTTGAGGGCACCGAAGAGAAGGGCGCGCATCTTCTTGCGATCCTTGTAAAGTTCGCCCGTGTGCTGGCGTTTGTCCTTGACTTCGGTGGGCCTGACTCCGCCACCGAAGAGGTCGGCGGCGAAGACGGCATAGCCAAGCTTGGCCAGCATCTCGGCCCGTTTGATCTCATAGTCGGTCAGGCCGTCCCAGTCGTGGACCAGCAGCACCAAGGGTGCCCCGCGGGTCTGACTGGTGTAGTAACCTTCGTAAGGTTTCCCGCCCACCTGGTAGGTGACGTGCAGGCTCTCGGCTTGGACAATGGTGGCCATCGTCAGGAAGAGAATTAACGATAGGCCTATGACGATCAGGCGTTTGATCATGGCGCCCTCCCTATTGGTGTAATGGTTGTTTGACAGCTATTAACAATGCGGAGATATAAACAAATACACTGATAGCCATGATTTTAGGCGTTGTAAAGTATGGGGCAGGGCGCTGTGGGATGATCTCTATAGACGGTAGACCGTGGGAATGGAATGGTTGTCAATATCGATACCAACGGCGTCACCGGTGGTGAAACCGATGCGCTCGAACTGACGCACGATCTTCTTGTGTTCGGCCACGGGCCAGAAGACGTTCCAGATGGGATTGCGCACCGTATCGATGCCGTAGGCGTCATGGCCGCAGAGATTGATGCGCAGTTTGTCTTTGGAGATCAGGGTGTCGGCCTCGGAGATAAAGGTGTCCACCCAGTATAGGTTGTTGTGCAGAACTTTGGAGAGGCGGGCCTGCATCTCGGGGTAATCGTCCAGATAGTGGTTGGCGATCTGGTAAATCTCCTCGGGCGCCTGGATGGAGAAACCTAAAATGGCAAAGCGCTGATGGCGCAGGGCAAAGGCCTCCTGGCCCTTCTCATAGGCATCGATATTCGCCAGGAGGGCTTCGAAGGCGGCTTCCCGCCCCTCGTCCAGTTTGAGGATATCTTCACACTGGCTGATCACATCCAGCAGAAAGGCCCGCGTGTTCATCACATAGACCACCCGTTCGCGGTAGCTGCGGCGCACCCGCACGCGTCTCACCCCCGTGAGCCGCACGGCCCGTTCGCTCTCTTTTTTTTGCAGGATTTCGACGGTGGAGATATCCTTGGCCTGGACAACGAAGATCTCGCCCTCCTCGGAGATGATATACTCGATCTCACAGGGAAAGCCCAACTCCTCCTGAATCTGTTTGGAGAACAAGAGCAGCTTCCGGTCGTGGGGGGTGCGTGTGACATAGGGTTCGCTCTGGACCTTGTGCTGCCGGCTGCGGCAATAGCCGAACTCCCAATCGTCCCAGAGCTTTTTGGCCATCACGCTGGAGCCGTTGATAAAAGGCATGACGATGACACCCATCTGGCTGACGTCCACTTTCGGCGCGCAGTTGAACTTGCACTGGCGCCGGATGCTGAGGCGTTTGGAGGTATCGGCCAGCTTCATCATGCGTTTGTGGGCATAGCGGATGCCGCCCAGGTCGGCATAGGTTTCAAAAGAGTCGAAGGTGCCCCCCTTGAAGTGGGACTCCACGGGGTGGGCGCTGCGGGCGATCACCTTGAAGCTCTCCTGATGACGCTGGAGAAAGGCCTTGAGATCGTCGAAGCGCTCTTCTTCAAAATCGGTGGCCGAGACATAGATGAACTCCGGCACATTGAAGCCTTTGAGCTGCAGGCGGGTCAACAGGCGGGCCTTCTCGGGAATAATTTCCGGTTCTTGTGCGGTGTCTTGGGACTTTTCTGACATGCCTGATTCTCCGGTAACATGGACAGCGACTAAGGTGAGGCTAGTATCTGGCAGCGCGCCTGCATACCGCCTGGCAACTGGCCCACCTGCCTCAGCAGGCTCGCTTGACTTTGGATCTGTAAAACGTTAAAACCGACCGATCAATCGGTCAGTATTCTTCCGGGTAACATATGTCCAAGAAAAAAGCAATCATCGCCGCCGCCACCAGCTACTTCTCCCGCCACGGCTTTGGCGACACCTCCATGAGTACCCTGGCCAAGGCGGCAGGGGTGGCCTCCAGTACCATATTCCACCATTTCGAGAACAAGGAGGAGCTGTTCTTGACGGTGCTGAACAACGCCAAATCCGATATCAGAGCGGGGCTCGCAGCGGAGTTGGGGCACCGCCGCTTTGCCGACGGCCTGGAACGGGTCGGCGAGACCATCTCAGCCTATTTACGGGTGGCCGGTGCCCTGGAAGATGAGTTTCGCCTCCTACAGCGCTACTTCCCCTATGAACTCGCCCGCAAGAATTTGCGCTGCCGGGCGCTTTTGGAGGAGATCTACACCGAACTGCTTGACCGCTTCGAGGCGGGCATCGTCCAGGGGCAGGCCGATGGATCGGTGCGTCGGGTGCCGTCGCGCAACCTCGCCCTGATCCTCTTCTCCACGGTGGACGGCACGATCCGTTTCAACACCTACGGGCTTTACGATGCCGGGGCCCTTTACGGCGATCTGATGCGCACCTGCCGTCAGTTGCTGGCGGCCAAGGTGGTGGGGGCGTGAGGGCCTCCCTGGACAACTGGGCTGCCCACTGGCTCATGGGGGAGGGGCCCTATGGGTGGGCCCATCTAAGGGCCGATGTGATCGCCGGGTTGACCGTCGCCCTGGTGTTGATTCCCCAGTCCATGGCCTATGCCCAGCTGGTGGGGTTGCCTTTTTACTATGGGCTTTACGCCGCCTTCCTGCCGCCGGCGGTGGCCGCTCTGCTGGGATCGAGCCGCCAACTGGCCACCGGGCCGACGGCGGTGGTGTCGCTGATAACGGCCGCGGCCTTGGAACCCCTGGCCACGGCGGGCAGTGAGGCCTTTGTAGTGGCGGCCGTGCTCCTCAGCCTGCTGGTGGGGGCCATCCAGTTGGCTGTGGGGCTCCTGCGCATGGGCGTACTGGTCAATCTATTGTCTCATCCGGTCATCAACGGGTTCACCAACGCCGCCGCCGTGATCATCGCATCGGCCCAGCTTGGCAAGCTCCTGGGGGTGACCGTGAGCGGGGAGGGCCCTTTCTTTGTGGCGGTGGGCCGCACCCTCCTATCCGCCACTGAAAGGGTCCATTGGCCGACTTTCCTCATGGGGCTGCTGGCCATGGGCATCATGGTCGGGCTCAAGCGTCTGGTGCCACGCAGCCCCGGAATTCTGGTGGCAGTGGTGCTGACCACCGTTCTCAGTTGGTTGACGGGTTTTAGCGACCAGGCGCGGGTCACGGCCGACGCCATCGTGCACCCGCCATTTCATCAGGATTTGGCGCGTTACAATCAGGCTCACACCACCTTGAGTGAGGCCAGCGTTCAGCGCACTCAACTCCAGGCCGCACTAAGAACAGCGACCAAGCGCCTGAGTCCCGAGGCCGTCATCGAGATGCAACGGGAGCTGGCCTTGGCCCGGCTGGCCGAGGGGCGCGCCACCGAAATACTCAAGATCCTCCGCGAAAAACTCGTGGAGACTCATCTACTGAGGAGTTCCGACCCAAAGCAGCCGGTGCGCTTTTACCCGGTAGCAGCACTTCCCGCTAAAGTGGAAGTGGCGCCGCGGCCCTGGCAGCTGGTCATCGGAACCGGGCTGCTGGATGGAGATCGGCTGATCTTGAAATGCGGTGGAGCCGTTGTCGGCGCCATCCCCAGGGGGCTGCCCGCCATCAGACTACCGGCTTTCAGCATTGAGAAGATCATTACCCTGCTGCCCTATGCATTCATCATCGCTCTCTTGGGCTTCACGGAGTCGATCGCCATCGCCAAAGCCATGGCGGCCAAAACCGGCCAACGCATCGAGCCCAACCGCGAACTGGTGGGCCAGGGCGTCGGTAACCTGGTGGGGGCCTTGAGCAGCAGGT
>JBNKKA010000142.1:0-11372 GCA_050291585.1 Desulfobacteraceae bacterium | reverse complement strand
GCCGCCTTGGCTGGGGGCGGCTTTATAATAGTTTGACCTCGACCACCTCGCCCTGAAACCGTTCGACAACCTCGCCAACCAAGGGGTGTCCCAGAGCCGCATTTTTCAGCGCGTCGACCTCTTTCTTCTTCTGGCGCACCGCCTGGTCGGATTGTCGATCCTGGGCAATCTTCAATACCACTGCGCTGCCCATCATTTCAGAGAGCCGCCCCTGGATCATGGCCAGGTTCTTATTGATATTGTTGACGGTAAACTTATTGCCCGCCACCGTCAGCGTGTAACCACCGCCTTCATCCGCCATCAGCCGACAGGCGCTAAGATTATTCGCCAGGGCGGGTTTGTTACCGTCGAATTCCTTGATCAGAGCTTCCCAGACGGTCTGGGGGTTGTCCATGGCGGCTGTGGGCAGTGCCGTTGTCGCCTCAGGTATCGGTTCATCTTCGGCTATAGCAGTAGCCGTTGCTGTTGTCGACGCTGATGAAGTCGGGGCTCCGACAGGTGTTGCTTGGCGCTTGTTCGGCATCCTCGTCGTCGGTCCCGGGGCAGCACTCCGGGGAGCGGTTGGGGCCGAACCAGCGTCCTCTTGGGGCTCATCCCCCTGGAGTACTCCCTTCTGCAAAGCGTCTATCTTCTCAATGAGCGTGTCTATGCCCAGGGCCGGACGCGCTTGAAGGAGGCGAATGAAGATCATCTCCAGGGCCAGGCGCGGCTGACTGGCGTAGCGCATCTGGTTCTCCGCCTGAAATAGGAGCTCCAGCAATTGTCCGATGACGGCGGCCGGTTGTCCCTCGACCTGCTGGCGCATGAGGGTCAGTTCCTGCTCAGGCAGATCCACCAAACGGCCAGGTTTGCGGGTGGACTGGAGCACCACCAGATGGCGAAAGTGTTCCACCAGGTCGGCGTATAGCTTACGCATGTCCTGACCGCGCTGATAGACGCTCTCCAGCATCTCGAGAATCACCACCAGATCTTTTCCGAGGATCGCCTCGGCCAGATCGAAAAGCAGTTTGCGATCGATGAGGCCGAGCAGGTTGAGAATCTCTTCGTCCGTCACGCTGCCATCGGCTCCGGAGAGCACCTGATCCAGAAGACTGAGGGCATCGCGCATGCTGCCTTCGGCTTCCCGCGCGATGAGCCAGAGACTGTCCACGGATAGATCGAATCCCTCTTTGCTGCAGAGGCCGACCATGTGCTTTGAGAGGGCCTCAAGGCCAATACGGCGCAGGTCGTGGCGCTGGCAGCGCGACAGGATGGTGATGGGGATCTTCTGGGGTTCGGTGGTGGCAAAGATGAACATCACATGGGGCGGCGGTTCCTCCAGGGTCTTCAGGAGGGCATTGAAGGCCGCCAGGCTGAGCATGTGGACTTCATCGATGATGAAAATTTTATTACGGCTGTGAACCGGAAGGTATTGCAGGTTTTCACGCAGCTCACGCACCTGGTCGACGCTGTTGTTGGAGGCACCGTCGATCTCGAAGACATCCGCGGCGTGGCCGTCGGTGATATCGGTGCAAGAGCGGCAGGTGTTGCAGGGCGAGGGGGTCGGCCCCACCTTGCAGTTCATGGCCTTGGCCAGGATGCGGGCGACGGTGGTTTTGCCGGTTCCCCGCGGACCTGTCAGAAGAATGGCGTGGGCCACCCGATCGGCAAGGATCGCGTTGCTCAGGGTCTGGGTGACGTGGGACTGTCCGATGACCTCGGTAAATGTCTGTGGTCGGTATTTGCGCGCAAGAACGAGATAGGACATGGAAGACACGCTGATGCCCGGAGATACCACTCGGGCTGCCGTTCTGAGAGGAGTGGGGCATATGAACCGCCTTAGCACCCGCAGAAAAGGCGTTGGAATTAAATACGAAGCCCCCCACTACTCCCTCCCGGCGGCCAGTTCGTCTGCCGCGGGATTCTGGAATGAGCTCGGGGGGCCAGTCGCTGTTTAGTGGCGGAGAGAGAGGGATTCGAACCCTCGGTGCCGCTTGTGACAGCACACACGATTTCCAGTCGTGCACCTTCAGCCAGCTCGGTCATCTCTCCGCATATGTCACCAGTAGTCTCTCAACCTGTCGCAATCACTGTATCAGGTTATCCAACCGGGGTCAGTGGTGTGGCGGTGGGTGTGCGATTCGAACGCACGGACGACTAAAAGCCGTCAACAGCTTTCGAGGCTGCCGCAATCAACCACTCTGCCAACCCACCGTTTGCACCTGATTGCCGCCAATGCACTCAAAGGAACAAAAGCCATTGGGACCGTGCTGAGATGGATAGCCTCATTATAATGTTTAACCACAGGTGTCAATGCCCTTCTGGCATAGGGGCGAACGGCTGGAAAGGCGCCCCCTGTTCCTCGGGCGCTTCCAAAACGAAGTTGGAAATCTGCACCTTGAATTGATCGCAGGGCTATAGTATCAGTGGGCGCGCCCAGTTTTGACATATGGCGCTTGACCTTTCGTCCACCACCGGTATCGACTGACAGTTACAACCACCGTTACAACACTTAAGGATCGATCCATGGCCCAGGTTATCCCCTTCGAAGGAATCCTCTATAACGCCAACAAGATCAATTCCATGGCCGATGTCTCGGCCCCCCCCTATGACGTGATTTCAACAGCCTACCAGGAACGTCTGTATGAGCGTCACCCCAACAATATCGTCCGCCTGATCCTCACCAAGGATCAGCCCGAGGATGCCGGCGATAACGATCGCCACCGCCGGGCGGCACAGGCCTATAACCAGTGGCGGTCGGAAAACATCCTCGTGCGGGACGATCGGTCATCCTTCTATCTCCAACAGACCACTTTCACCCACGAAGGGCGGCAGCTCAACCGCTTCGGTCTCATCGCCCGGGTGCGTCTGGAGGCATTCGAGAAGGGCATTGTCCTGCCCCATGAAAAAACCTTCTCCAAGGTCAAGTCCGAGCGCCTTGGCCTCATGCGCCAGTGTCACGCTAACTTCAGCCCCATCTTCGCCCTCTATGCGGACAGTGGTGCCATAACGCAAAATTGCGCCATAATAGAAATTCTGAAAAAAGCCGCCCTGGCCGAGCCTCCTTTCATCGAAATGGTCGATGACGGGGATCACCACCATCGGGTTCACCGCGTGGTGGATGCCGGTATCCAGGAAAAACTGGTGGCCGCCTTTGCGGCCGAGCGCCTTTACATCGCCGATGGCCACCATCGCTACGAAACCGCCCTCAACTACCGGGACTGGGTGGCCGCCAACGATCCCACATACGGGCCTGAGCATCCGGCCAATTTCGTCCTCATGTACCTGGCCAGCATGCAGGATCCCGGCTTGATCATCCTGCCCGCCCACCGCCTGCTTCATCAGGTCTCCCCCGAGGCGTTGGATGACGCCCTCGCCCGGGCCGAAGCCTGTTTCGAGATCGACACTTTCGCAGCCCCCGATGGCCCATCGGAGGCGGTGACCGATCGCTTCCTTGAAAACCTCACGAACGCTGACAACGCCATCGGCCTCGTGCGCAAAGACCGAGCGGAGCTGACCCTGCTGCGGCTCAAAGCGGGAGTGATGACGGAACGATACGGGGAGGAGATGGACGCGGAGCTACGGGATCTGGATGTGAGCGCACTCACCCGCTTGATCTTCATGGACCTCCTGGGCTTCGATCAGGCCCGTCTGGATGACAATCGGCTGATCGGCTACAGCAGCAGCGCCCGGACGGCGGTGTCGACGGTCCAGGCCGGGGAATACGATGTGGCCTTTGTGCTCAACCCCACCCGCATGACCCAGGTGCGCCGGGTCAGTGAAGCCGGCCTGGTGATGCCGCGCAAGTCCACCTATTTTTATCCCAAGGTGATCTCCGGCCTGGTCCTGAACAGCCTGATCCAAGAGGATTGAAGCGCAGCCTTAGTTAAGGTGCGCCTTAATTAGGGCGCACCATCAGGGGCTGAGATACCCCTGGACCTCCTCAGTATAGTCGCCATCGGGGGTGTAAACCACCAGGGGGGGCAGCACCTTCAAGCTGGGGCGCCCCTTCAGAACGCCCTCCACGATGCACAATCTGGCCTCGCCATCGGCGTTGCCGTGGACCATGCGCAGGGATTTGGGTTCAAGCCCCGCGCTACGCATCCCCGCAAGCAGGTCGGTCAAACGCTCACAGGCGTAAACACAGACCAGACGCCCGCCGGTGCGCAAGAGGCGCTTTGCCGCAGCGATGAGCTGATCCAGGGTCAAGCGCAGTTCATGTCTGGCCACGGCCCGCTGATCGTCGGGGTTGAGCCGCCCGCTGGCCAACTTATAAAAGGGCGGGTTGGTCACGATGAGGTCTGCCGGCCGTGGCAAGCTCCCGCCCCCTAATTCATTGATATCTCCTTCGAGAATGTGCACAACGGCCTCAAGGTGATTTTCGGTAACATTGCGCCTGGCCAAGCTGGCGAGTTCGGCCTGTAGTTCGACACCGTAGATTTCAAGCCCGGCGCAGCGCTGGGCCATGAGCAGGGCGATCACCCCGCAGCCCGTCCCCAGATCGACCACCAGCTCTCCTGATCGCGGTCGGGCATGGGCGGCCAGCAGCACCGCATCGATGGAAAAACGATATCCTTTTTTGGGCTGGTGCAGGGTCAAGGCACCCTGGTGGAATGGGTCTAAGGTCGTTCCCGGCATGGGTTGGTTCTCACAATGGGCCGATTTTGAATTTAATATCGCTGAGCTTGTCGGTTTCCAGACGCAGATTGAGCTTGATCAGCATATCGGCCTTCATGAAACGCAACTGATGCAGCCAGGTGCTGTTGGTCACCGTCACCACCAGCACATGCCCCTGCAGGGCGCCCGGTTTTGCATTGCGAGCGATGGATTCACCCACGGAGACTTCCCAAATATCCAAGATGCGGGTTAAATACTCGGCACTGGCCGGGCGATGCGCGTGCATCAGCTGGTGGATCAAGTCTCCCAGGGGGATGGGCTTCTTCAAGGGGGAACGCTTTGTGGGCATGGGCCATCTTTTTCCGGATTCACTGCACAGGTGATGATTGACGACAAGCGTAGTGTATCAGTCATCTTCCACAGTCTGTCAACCCGCCCTCCTCCCACCCACGCAGTGAGCCAACTGTGCTTAAAACCCTTGACTTGAATTGGGTGGGCGCTTAGATTAGTAAGCCACTTAAGTGGTTACAGAGGTTTTTTTTAAACGGGAATAATAATAACAGGATAGACTTATGGCTTGGGACTGGGAAAAGCTAAACCAGCAACAACAGCAGCAAAAAGGCGGCGTGCCTCCGCAGATGGATGACCTCGTCAAACAGTTTCGTAAGATGAAGCTGCCCGGCGGGCCCCTTCTTCTGCTTCTCATCGTGGTCCTCTTCTTCGGATCATCCACCTTTTTTACCGTCGGCGTCGATGAAGTCGGTGTGGTCCAGCGGTTCGGCAAATTCGTGCGCACCACCCAGCCAGGATTGAATTTTAAATATCCTGCCGGTATCGAAAAAGTTTCCAAGGTGAAGGTGCGTCGGGTTTACAAGGAAGAGTTCGGCTTTCGCACCGTCGGCGCTGATGAACGCAGCCGTTTCGCCGCTAGTTCGGACGAGAACAGCGTGTCCTTGATGCTCACCGGCGATCTAAACGTAGCCGTCGTTCCCTGGATCGTCCAGTACCGCATCAAGGACCCCTACAATTTCCTCTTTAAGGTAAGGGATGTGAATCGATTGCTGCGCGACATGTCCGAAGCGGCCATGCGCATGGTCGTGGGCGACCGCAGCATCAACGAGGTGATCACCAAGCGGGAAGAGATCGCCATCGAATCGCGGGAACTGCTGCAAGATGAGTTGGACCAGGCTGAAACCGGCATCCACATCGTCACCATCGAGATGAAAAAAACCAACGTCCCCGGCCCTGTGCAGCCCTCATTCAATGAGGTCAACCAAGCGATCCAGCAAAGAGAGCAGATGGTCTACCAGGCACGCGAAGATTACAACAAGGCCATCCCGGAGGCGCGCGGTGAGGCCGAGCGGACCATCAAGGCCGCCGAGGGCTTCGCCCTCGATCGCATCAACCGGGCCAAGGGTGATGCCGCTCGTTTCAAGAGCGTCTACGCCGAGTATGCCAAAGCCAAAGATGTCACCAAAAGACGCATGTATTTAGAGACGATGCGGGATCTCCTCCCTCGGCTGGGCCAGAAGTATATTGTGGATGAAAGCCAGAGCAACCTCCTGCCGCTCTTGAACCTTGGTACCAAGGAGGGTGTCGTAAAATGAAAATTAAAGGTATTATAGCGATCCTCATCGCCGCGATAGGCGTCATCGGCTTCGCCTCGGCATACACTGTTGACGAAACCGAGCAAGTGGTCGTCACTCAGTTCGGCAAGGTGGTGGGAACTCCCAAAATCGAACCAGGACTCTATTTCCGCCTGCCCTTCCTTCAGAACGCCAACTACTTCCCAAAGAATCTACTCCAGTGGGACGGCGACCCGGGCCAGATCCCGACCCTGGATAAAAAATTCATCTGGGTGGATTCCTTTGCCCGCTGGAAAATCACCGACCCGGTCAAATTCTTTCAGACCGTCAGCAACACCATCAGCGCCCAGGGTCGCTTGGACGACATCATCGATCCGGCGGTGCGCAACGCGGTCACCTCCTACCCGCTGAATGAAACCGTCCGCCGGACCAACCGCGTCCTCGATACCTTCGAATTTGAATATGGGCTGGGGACCATAAACGCCGATACGAAAGAAAAAGCCGCAGAAGAACCTGCCCAGCAGGGGCGCTTTAATATCCGGATTGGCCGGAAAAAGATCACCGAAGGCATCCAGCGCCAGGCCCAACCGAAGCTGGAGCCTTTTGGAATTGAACTCGTCGATGTGAAAATCAAGCGGGTCAACTACACCGAACAGGTGCGTGAATCGGTGTATGGACGCATGATCGCGGAAAGAAAACAGATCGCCGAGAAATTTCGTTCCGAAGGCAAGGGGGAAGCTCAGAAAATATTGGGTGATAAAGAGCGTGAGCTGAAGTTGATCACCTCGGAAGCTTACCGCACCGCCCAGGAGATCAAAGGGCACGCCGAAGCGGAAGCCACGAGGCTATACGCAGACGCTTTCAATGCCGATCCAGAGTTCTATTCGTTTCAAAAAACCCTCGAGGTTTACAGCGAAGCCTTGGATGAGAAGAACACCATCGTCATGTCCACCGACTCTGAGTTTTTCAAATTCCTGAAGGGAACCGACCTGCTCCCCTAACCCTTGGAGCGACCCAGGCGTGTGACGGCCCTAAAACCGATTTAAAGCACGATTAAAAAGAAAAAGGCGCCAAAGCGGAATATCTCTGCTTTGGCGCCTTTTTTGTAACGTTTGCATCCATCGGTGTCGGTGTAGGTTCTTGGAGCCGTAAAGGCTCTCTAAGCCCTCCGAAGGAATCGATGGTGTTGGTCCCGAGGGGGTAAGAATCCCCAAATGGGCAAGCAGGCGCAGATCCTCCCTATCGATCCATAGCCGATGGGATATGGGCGTAAACAAGCTTTTAGCGGATGGGCGAGGGATTCCCCAATACCGATCAGCGGGCGCTTATTTACCCTTTCTTCTCTGGTGCCGCGTACGGGCCAACAGTTTTCTGTGTTTGTGTTTGCGCATCTTCTTGCGCCGTTTCTTAATCACGCTGCCCAACTGATCACCCCCTCGCAGATAGTTTATTGTTTCACAAATCTGTACCTTTAGCACTGGTGCGGGTATTTTGTCCAACGCTTTTTTTACGATTGATCCGCACTGGCCGTTATGTTAAATAAGCTTATTATTATCGGTAGGTTCTGAACCTTCACCCATTACCACGGACACACGCATGCCCGTCATCAAGGCCCCAAAGACCTTCAGTCCCGAACAATTGCAAGCAGTCAACACCGCCGTGGCCATGTCCGAGGAGTTGGTCAGCAATCATTATAAAATGTCCGCCAGCCAATGGCTGCGTCCTAAATACGACATCAGGACCCTGGTAGATCTCAGCGCCGATGAGACTGTCCAAGGTCCATTTGCTCAGGTGGTGCGCTATGTGGGCAAACGCCAGGACACCATTCTCGGATCGGATGCATACGATTTTTACAAAATCTGCCTTCAGGATCACGCTATCCTCAACGCCCTGCAACAAAACAAGGCGTTACAGCTTCTGCCCTTCACGCTCTACATCGTGACCCATGAGTTGGTTCACATCGTTCGCTTCAGTAAATTTCTGCAGAACTTCGATGCATCGGCAGAAGAAAAACTGGCGGAGGAAGCACGCGTCCACAGAGAGACCAAAATCATCTTGGCCAATATTCAACTCACCGGCCTGGAGGCCGTCCTGCACTTTTATAGTACCTGGCAAAAGCCCCTCGAAGACTTGCAGAACCCCGCGCGTTAATTCAATTTTTTTTCTTTATTTCCTATTAGTTACTTTATTGGGTAAATTTTGACAGGCGCTGCTTGACAAGCCTGATAGCGGTTCTATATTACATCATCTTCGACGAGCCGATGCCAATGGCGTTTGGCCCCATATCCTAAGCTTATTCTCGGAGGTTTAGTTTCACATGCCCATCTATGAATACCAGTGTGCTGATTGTGGAAAAATCGAAGAAGCGCTCCAGAAGGTATCGGAGGCTCCGCTGACTACCTGCACACACTGTTCTGGAAAACTGAATAAACTGATTTCACATAGCGCCTTCCATCTGAAAGGAAGCGGCTGGTACGTCACAGATTACGCAAACAAAGGCAATCCGCCTCCCGCGGCAACCAATGAAAAGAGTGGCAGCGAGCCCAGCCCCACCCCTGAAAAACCCAAGACTACCGAGAGCAAGACGGCCAACGCCAGCACGGCCAGCGGTGATTAGACGGTTTTGGCGGGATGAAGCGGCCAATATTTGCGGAACCGGTTTAGAGGCGTTTACTCATAAGATTTTACGTGTGGCCTCTTTACAATCCAAGGATCATGATTAATGTAGACCGTACCCTTCTGGTCCATGTAGTAAATCCAACATAATTAAACTGTTACCGATTCTTTCACCGATTCCCGGAGAGCGGTGCAGCGCTTTAAGGCTCAACCGCTGCGGAATGGGAGAATCACTATAAACAGAGGAGGCTAAGGCAAGACGCAGGCCTTCGAGGGTTGATCAGATTCACGCAGTTATACATGCAATTAGAAAAGGAGAAAGGAAACCATGAAGCTGAGACCATTGCAGGATCGAATTTTGGTACAACGTGTAGAAGAGGAAACCACCACCAAAGGCGGCATCATCATCCCTGACACTGCCAAAGAGAAGCCGGCCGAGGGCAAAGTTGTGTCCGTCGGTAATGGCAAAGTGGGAGATGATGGCAAGCGCGTCGCCCTGGAGATCAAAAAAGGCGACCGTATCCTTTTCGGCAAATACGCCGGCACCGAAGTCAAGGTCGAGGGTGAAGAGTACCTCATCATGCGTGAAGACGACGTGCTGGGCGTCATCGAATAGGCATCTGCTCAGATAAGCGCGTTCACACGAAAATGAATTACAGATATTTTATAATGGAGGAGATTAGATATGGCAGGCAAGATCATTAAATACGATATGAAAGCGCGTGAAGCGATGCTGACCGGTGTCCAGGCACTAGCCGATGCCGTTGTGGTTACCCTCGGTCCCAAGGGCCGCAATGTGGTCATCGACAAATCCTGGGGCTCTCCCACGGTCACCAAAGACGGTGTGACCGTCGCCAAAGAGATTGAGCTCGAAGACAAGTTCGAAAACATGGGCGCCCAGATGGTCAAAGAAGTGGCCAGCAAAACCAGCGACATGGCCGGTGACGGTACCACCACCGCCACGGTCCTGGCCCGCGCCATCTACGAAGAGGGACAGAAGCTGGTGGCCGCCGGCAACAACCCCATGGCCATTAAACGCGGCATCGACAAAGCTGTCGAAGTGGCCGTTAAAGAGCTGGAGAAACTGAGCAAGCCCACCAAAGATCAACGCGAGATCGCCCAGGTTGGTACCATCTCGGCCAACAACGACGAAACCATCGGCAACATCATCGCCGAGGCCATGAACAAGGTCGGTAAAGAGGGCGTCATCACCGTGGAAGAAGCCAAATCCATGGAAACCACCCTGGACGTCGTCGAGGGTATGCAGTTCGACCGCGGCTACCTCTCCCCCTACTTCGTCACCGATCCAGAAAAAATGGTCGCCTCCCTGGAAGATCCCTACATCCTCATCAATGAGAAGAAGATCAGCAACATGAAAGACCTTCTGCCGATTCTGGAGCAGGTCGCCAAGATGGGAAAACCGCTGATGATCATTGCCGAAGACGTGGACGGCGAAGCCCTTGCCACCTTGGTGGTCAACAAACTCAGAGGCACTTTGCAGGTCGCAGCCGTCAAGGCTCCCGGCTTCGGTGATAGAAGAAAGGCCATGTTGGAAGACATCGCCATCCTCACCGGCGGCCAGGTGGTTTCCGAAGATCTCGGCCTCAAACTGGAGAACATGGCGCTCACCGATCTGGGTAAGGCCAAACGCATCTCCATCGACAAAGACAATACCACCATCGTTGACGGCGCCGGCGCCCGTTCCGCTCTGGAGGGACGCGTGAAGCAGATCCGCGCTCAGATCGACGAAACCTCCTCCGACTACGACCGTGAGAAACTTCAAGAGCGTCTGGCCAAGCTCATCGGCGGCGTGGCCGTGATCAACGTCGGTGCGGCCACCGAGACCGAGATGAAAGAGAAAAAAGCCCGCGTGGAAGACGCCCTCAACGCGACCCGTGCCGCTGTTGAAGAGGGCATCGTCCCCGGTGGCGGTGTGGCTCTGGTGCGTTGCCTGGCGGCTCTGGATAAAATCAAGATCAAGGCCGACCAAAAATTGGGTGTCAAGGTCATCATGCGCGCCATCGAGGAGCCGTTGCGCCAAATCGCCAATAACGCCGGCTACGAAGGCTCCGTCGTCATCGACAAGGTGAAGCAGGAAGAAGGCCCCATGGGCTACAACGCCGACACCAACACTTACGAGAATCTGCTGGAAGCAGGCGTCATCGACCCCACCAAGGTGGTCCGGTACGCTTTGCAGAACGCTGCCAGCGTTGCCTCTTTGATGCTGACCACCGAGGCGATGGTTGCCGAGAAGCCTGAAGATAAGCCCGAACCAATGCCGGGTGGCGCACCCGGTGGCATGGGCGGTATGGGCGGTATGGGCGGCATGATGTAAGCCCCACCCTCCCCTAAGCTGGAAGTTTACTTCGGCCCCTGTTCCCCACTTGCGGGAACAGGGGCTTTTTGGTTGCCGATGCCGCTGGGATCGTTTTATATGCGGTCGATGGCTCCCTGCTGACAAGCTTTCAAAGGTAGATGTAGAAGGGTGATGCTACGCATCGTTTACATCATGGGGCTTTATTTCCCGCCGGGGTTAAAGCTCGGGCCGCCTTGCGCCGATAACCCCTTCAAGAC
>JBNKKA010000141.1:0-11433 GCA_050291585.1 Desulfobacteraceae bacterium | reverse complement strand
TTTGATGACCTTTGTTATTCCATCGAGAATTGCATTCATGGGATGTCTTCCGTCGGGTCGGGACACATCCTTAAGGGTTTCGTCCCGACCCTGTTGAGAGTCGCCTATGGCAAAACTATTGAACCTTGCGCCACGCTTTGATCAGCTTGATGGCTTCGGCGCTGGCTTCGTCTTGAGCGGCCAATTCATCCCAGATTTTGTAGGCCGCGTCGGCATAGGCTTGCTGGCAGGCATCGTCCAGTACGTTGACGGTGACCTTGCCCTCGGCCACAAGTTTTTCCACGGCCTCGATCTCTTTTTTGTATTCCCTAACCGTGGCATGCCAATAGTCTTCTGCGGCTTTGTGCATGGCCGCCTTGAGTGCATCGGGCAGTTTATTCCATTTTTTCAAGCTGACCAGGATATGGCCAGTGGCATGGTCACACTCCATACCCTTGACCCAATACGGGGCCACCTCGTGCCATTTTAAACCGGTAACACAGCTGACATCCCATTCGGCGGCATCCACGGTGCCCAATTTAAGGGCCATATAGGTTTCCGTAGGCGAGACCTGGGTACCCTGCATACCGATGGCGCTGTGGTAGGCGATGTTGCCCCCATCGGCCTTGATCTTCATGCCTTTGAGATCGGCACAGGTTTTTACCGGCTTGGTGGAGAGCACAAAGGGTACGGGGCCGTAGGTATGAATATCCAAGAAGTAAAGCCCCTGCTTGGCGTATTCTTTGCGCAGCAGCTCCATGTAACCGCTGTTCAGGTGAAAGTCGCGAATGGCCTGGGCTTTGGCCTCAAAAGTATCGGCTTCAGAGATGCGGAAAGCCAAGGGCAGATTGAATTCGATATAGCCTACAGGCACCATGCCGCCCCACATGCCGCCCATGCCTTGGAGCATGTCCACCACCCCTTGTTTGGTCCCTCCGAACAATTGGTCACCGGGGATGATTTCGGGTTCCGCGAACACCTTGATTTTCAATTGTCCGTTGCTGTGCTTTTCCGCCGACTCGGCAAACTCTTTGAGCAGTTCCATGGACAGGTCGCCGCGGGGATAGAGGGACTGGATTTTCATCCGATAGACCTTGTCGGCGGCTTGAACGCGATTCAGCCCCGGACCCATAGCGGTGAACACCAGAGCCAAAAGCACGGCAACCATGATTGTAGACAGGCGGTGACTTGTTCCCATGGGAATTCCTCCTTGCATGATGGGGGCTAATGATGGCGGAAACAGCATTGGACGCTCGAAACCATATCCGAGGCCGGATGTTGTTTCCTACAGAACTGGATTCCAATACACGCGGCGATTTGGATCAGGCCACCCTGATCGAAAACCTAGATGGCGGAAACTTGAATCTCATCGAAAAACACCCTCAGTCACAGCAATTAAAGTGCCACCAGGAGAGAGGCGGGTGATTCATAATGGGGGGGTTGGTTCGGAAACCCCATGAGACCAATGAATTGGATTCGGAAAATTTTTATGGTTTGGATAATAATAAGGCGTCGATTGCTGAGGCCAGTCGGAAGAATCGGGTCAATATTGACCCATAGTTTCCCAAAAAAAGCATATGTAATTGAAATTATGGTTAATACCTATTGGGTCATTTCCGACCCAATCTGGGTCTCCAGGAGACCATGGCGCTGCATCTTACGGAACAGGGTCTTGCGCGATACCCCCAAACTTTTAGCCGTGCGGGTTTTCAACCAGCGGTTCTGATGGAGCAGATCAACAATGAATTTCTTCTCAAAAGCATCTATGGCCGCTTTAAGCGGTTGCGGCTCCGGAGCGAGACCTTTCTCGAGTCCCTGGCCCTGTTTTCCCGGCGGTGCACCCACGGCGTCCCCCAACACAAGCTTTCCAAAGGTCACCTGGCGACGGAGAACATTTTGCAGTTCACGCACGTTTCCAGGCCAGTCATGGCTATGCAAGATTTGGATCTCTTCCCGGCTCAGGTCGCGCAGCCCATCACCGTCACTGAATTGTTTCAAGAAATGATCGATGAGCAGAAAAAGATCGTCTCCCCGCTCCCGTAAGGGCGGCAGATGGATGGGGATCACGTGAATGCGGTAGAAGAAATCGCTGCGCAGGGCGCCCTCTTGAACCATCTTGCGTAAATTGCGGTTGGTGGCGGCGATATAGCGTACATTGGGTTGGATCACGCGACGGCTGCCGACGGGTGAAAATCCCCCCCCGTCAATGGCTCGCAGCAATTTGACCTGCAGCGATGGGCTGATCTCACCGATCTCATCGAGAAAGAGACTGCCGTTTTCAGCGGCTTGGATATAGCCTGGCTTGTCCTGTTGGGCGCCGGTAAAAGCGCCTTTTCGGGTTCCAAAAAATTCGCTCTCGATGAGGTTTTCCGGGATAGCGCCACAATTAACAACCACAATGGGATGGTCTTTGCGAGGGCTGGCAGAATGAATGGCCCTGGCCACCAACTCTTTGCCGGTGCCCGACTCCCCGTGAATCAGCACATTTTCTTCACTGGTCGCCGCTTTGAGGATGAGGTCATAAACCGATTGCATGGCCGGGCAATTGCCGATGATATCCTTGAATTTATAGCGGTCGGCGATGGTCGAACGCAGCAGGAGGTTCTCGTTGCGCAGTTTTTCCTCGGCTTGCTTGATGCGGGTGACTTCCCGCAGGGATTCGATGGCGCCAATGACCTGCCCTTCGGTATCCAGGATGGGCGCCGCCGTCGCCCAAACGTAACCTCCCTGTCCGCCGTGAAGTCCGGGGTGATGGCGCTCGGCAAACAAGGCGGTCGGGCTTAGCGAAAGATCTTCTCCCCAAATGGCACTATTGCCCTCGCTCGCCGAGTGTGGGCCAACCGGCGCCATCGTGTCGAGCGCCCGCTCTATCAGCAAGGGCTGCTCGGTCGGGAAAAGATCTTTCATATAGATCTTGAAAGGCTGTCCCAGGGCCTTTGAACCTGAAATACCGGTCATATCGGCCATGGCGCGATTCCAGGCGATGACCTTCTTGTTGATATCGATGACATAGGTGGGGTCCGGCAAGAAGTTGATGATATCAAACAATTGTTTTCGGGAGGTTTCCAGCTCAGTCGTGCGCCGTTCAACCAATACCTCTAGATTGCGGCGATAGTTTTCGAGCTGCTCTTCGGTCTTACGCTTCTCCGTGATATCCCGGGCGGTGCCTTCCACGCCAATCACCTGACCCTGGGCATCGAAAATCGGGGTCTCAATGGTGAGGAAACGACGCCGAGCACCACTTTTGTGATAGATTTCCATCTCATAGGGCGGCTGGCGCTGCCCTTGAATGCTCAACTCCGTATGTCGAATGGCGGCCTGGTTAATGGGGTGGGGGGTCCAGAGTTCCTCAATGGATAACTTCAGATATTCCTCGGGTTTGTAGCCCAGGATATTGGCATAGGAGGGGCTGACATAGGTAAAGCGTCCTTGGGTATCATGGCGATAAAAGAGAAACTCCTCGCGCAGGTTTTCCAGGGTTCGCTGGAAGTGCTCTTCCTGAGCCTCAAGGGTTTTGATGCGCTCGGCGCTGACCGCCGCCCTTTGTTCCAATTGGGCGACGTAAGCCCCAAGTTCGGAATAAGATCGTCTGGTAGTCATGGCCATCCCCCAATGATTAATCTAAAGAGAGGAAACCTGGTCTTGTATAATCTACCATGGGCTGCTCGAGGCAGGGCCGGCTCCGGCTCACCGTGACCAGGTGATTCGAGGCGCGTCTCGCAAAGGCAGGCGATGGTAGTTGAACTTGGGGTAGCCCACCATCATGGCACCAAAGCATTGGTGCCCCTGGGGCAGATCCAAGGCCTGGATCAGGGGTGCATACTCGCCTGCGGCTCGCATGAAGTAGCCGGCCCAGCAGGTGCCCAGACCCAAGCCCACGGCGGCCAGTTCGAGATAGGTCAAGGCGATGGTGCAGGTGGTGGTGCCCCGGGGGTTCTCCCCTTGGGCATGGGCGATGATGATGGTCGGCGCATGGCGGAAGATGACGTCGGTCCCCTTGTCCCAGGCCTCTATAGTCTTGTCCAGATGCATGAGGGCCGCTGCCTGGGGATCACGGCCCACTGTCCAGCGCATCCAATCGGCGACCAAACAGGCCGAGCGGTTGATCTCCTCCGGGTTGCCCAGCACCAGCCACTCGGCGTCCTGGGTGTTGCGGCCCGAGGGGGCGTAGCGGGCCATGCCGATGAGGCGCTCGATAAGATCCGCCGCCACCGGTTTACGCCTATAGGCGCGGATAGAGCGGCGGCTCCTCAGAAAATGCTCGACATGCTCGGGGGATAGTTTCAGATCCGCCTCCACGGGCGGGCATTGGTCGGCCGCCATGGCGGTGTGATCGAGACTGCCGCTGGGGCAGGCCGCCACGCAATGGCCGCAGCGGATGCAGGCTTCGGCCGCTCCGGCAACGGGGGCCGGAAATCCGCCTTTGGGCATATCGATGATGCGCGCCGGGCATACGGCGGCGCAGATGCCGTCCCGATTGCAAGTCTCTCGATCGATGTGAAACAGGTCCATATTTGCCTTTATTCCGTCTCTTTATTCTAACGCGGCGCGAAAAGCACCATCTTGGGCCGGGTCTCCATCATCCCGACCAGATTCTCGAGCAGTCCGAACTCCATGCAGCGCGACTGGCAATGTTTGACGCAGGCGGGGAGGAGCCCCTCCTTGTGGCGGCCAATGCAGAGATCACAAAGATCCGTCGGATAAGGCAGGTAGTCGATGGCCAGGGCGGTGAGGGTCTCATACTCGAACTCGGTGACCTTGATGCCGTTAATACCCGCCGGGAAATCATGCTCCTGCTGGCAGGCCACTTCACAAGTGTGACAGCCGGTGCAGTAGTTGTAGTCGATGAGCAATCCGTATTTAGCCATGCGTCGCGCCCTCCGGCCCCATTTTTTCCAGTGTGACGAGGGTCGTCTTGTATTGCCCTCCGCCAAACCCCGATTGACTGCACTGGGGCCCGGGAATCAACTGGTTGATCTGGTAGTCCCACACACCGAAGAGGTCGGGCTCGGGGCCCTTTAATTCCGGCAACCACCACCCGTGCAGGGTCTGAATATGCTCGGGGTGGACCCTGCGGGTGAGTTTGGCCTTGCGCTTGACCCGCCCCAGATCGTTTTTAATATACACCCACTCACCGTCATAGATGTCAAACTTTTTAGCGGTGTCGGGATGAACCTCTACCAGGGGATCGGGCTCTTTTTCCCGCAACCAAGGGATGCCCCGGTGTTCGGAGTGGAAGAAGAGCTGGCTGCGGGCACCGGTGATCATGATCAGGGGGTACTTGGCAAACAGCTCCGGCGTCGCCGTGGGGCTTTGGGGCGGTTCCACATAGTGAGGCAGCGGGTCCAGCCCCCAGGATCGATAGGCGCTGCAATACAACTCCACCTTGCCGCTGGCGGTCGTGAATCCCGGCCGGCCATCCTTGCGCAGCAGGCCGCGTTCATGGCGGTGATAGGGTTTGAAGGGGCCCTCCTCCGGCATGGCCCAGCCCCCTTTTTCCTGGAGTTGCGCGAAGGTCAAACCGGACGAAGCCAGGCGTTCGTTGAAGAGGTCCTCAACCGTCTGCCACTTCTGCATGGCCTCGGGGTTGAATCTTTTGGCCATCTCGAAATTGATCTCCCAGTCAGACCGGCACTCGCCCACCTGAATCCGCTTCTGAATGAGAGACAGGGGTGCCCACCAGGCCCTGAAGCTGTTCTTCTCAGGGAATGTTGCCGCCGGTAGAAAAACATCGGCCAGGGCCATGGAGGTGGGGTTGTGAAACAGGTCCACCACCACGACGAAATCCAGCTTCTTCAAGGCTTCGTAGTGCAGTCGCGCCCGGGCGGCCTGCCCGCCTAAAATGTTGGCCGTCTGAATCCAGGCCCCTTTGATGGGGTAGGGTTTGCCCGAGTTGATCTGATCGATGGCCATATCCGGGTGGGCCCAGCCCCGGAAGTTTTTCACCATGGGGAAGACGTCGGCCCCGATCCGCTTCTTGGTCAGCTTCTTGACCAACTCCTCGCCGTAAAGGTCGACCAGTTCCTCGGTTGAGTAAGGATAGGAGGAGACCCCGTGGGAAGGCCGTGCGATCACATTCCCACCGGGGACATCGATGTTGCCCGTGACGGACCAGAGGCAGATGATGGCGTGGGCCACCGATGTGCCCTCGGGTTCCATGTCCACCGGCACCCCCCAGTGGACGGCCGCCGGTTTGCTCGTGGCGTAAAGACTTGCCGCCGCTGCGATGGTCTCCGCAGGGACGCCGGTGATGGCGGCCACTTTTTCAGGTGGGTGTTGCTGCACCCGCTCGCGAAGCTGCTCAAAACCCGAGGTCCATTTCTCCACAAAGTGCTTGTCGTAGAGTTCGTTGTTGATGATCACGTTGAGCATCCCCAGGGCCAGGGCGCCTCCGGTACCGGGACGCAGCTGAAGATGGTGGACCGAACGGGTTGTCATCCAAGTGTGGCGCGGATCCACGGAGATGATCTTGGTGCCCATGCGCATGCAGTCCACGATCCAATGCCCCATGAAGGCGTCGGGGCAGCCGTTGGGCGGGTACTGGCCCCACACCAGGATTACCTCGGGGCGCTTCCATGCCGGGTCCGCATAGCGTTTCTCCAGAAACTGGGAGCAGTCCGTCACGCAGAAATCCCCCATGACGGCCTTCATGGCTCCCAGGCGGGGGGTATAGCAGGACTGGCCGGAAAGCCCCAATTGGGCCCAATTGGGGCTGCCGTAGCTGTAAGTCAAAAAAGAGATGGGACCGCCGATGTCACGGCCGGTGCCCTGGGCAAAAATCATGGCCTCGGCCCCGAACGCATCCTTGATGGCCTGCATGCGGTCTTCGCAAATGTCAAAGGCTTCGTCCCAGGAGATGGGCTCGAATCTACCCTCACCTCTTGCGCCCACGCGTTTCAGGGGCCTAGTGACACGATCCGGGTGGTAGACGTACTGGGTCATTGCCAGCACCCGCGGGCAGGAGCGCCCCTGGTTGAAAGGGTGGTCTTCGTCCCCCTCCACCTTGATCAGTTTGCCGTCTTGGACGTAGAGTTTCTGACCACAGCCACCGTGGCAACCCGGGCCGGCAGACCAGGCAACGGTGGGATAGACATCAAGGTGGTGCATAACAACGCTCCTTTTTTGACCAACGATAGATCAACATCAGGCATGCAAACGGGTCAATGCCTATTCAAACCCGCCCACCGCCAGCGGCATGACGCCGAACTGGTAGGTCAATCCCATATAATCGTTATACACCCACTCTTCAATAATCTTGCCGTTCTCCCAGGTGGAAATGGCACACCCCAGCATGCGAATCTCTTTGCCGGTGGGCGGTGCCACTAAAGTGGGGGTCCGCCCAGTGTGGGTTCCACTCAAAACGATCCGGGCCACAGTTTTGTTGCCATCGACGAGGATCTCTTCCAGACGAATTTCAAAGTTGGAATAGGCCTTGCGAACATCGGCGATAAATTTTTTATAGTTGTCCAAGCCCTGCACATCCTTCATGGGCGGCTGATGGCGAAGATAATTGGGCGCGATCAGGTCATCCAACACGGCCAGATTGCCTTTGTTATATGCGTCGTCAAAGATTTTACGGACCATTGATTTCAGTTCTACCGACATGGCTGTTCTCCTCTTAATTAAGGATGATTATCTCTTGAACAATGATGAAAAACCTGTTAATTGTATGTAATATTGCATGTCGAGAAGCAAATGGCAAGCTGGAAATGGTTGCCGCACACCTGATTTGATACAGGCGTTCTATTGCAGGGATGGGACCGAATCATCATTCGGAGGCACGTCATTGTGGGGCATCAGGTCATAAAGGAGTCACCATGCTAGAAGCCAAGGTCGGCGCACGCGCAAAAATCCACTATACGGTTAAACTGCAAAACGGAAAGACCGTTGGTTCTTCAAGGGGGGGGCAGCCACTCTCCTTTACCATCGGACGCGGTAAGGTTTTTAAAGCCCTGGAACGGGAGATCATCGGCATGAAGACCGGCGATATGCGCACCATCGAAATCGCCCCCCAAGATGGCTATGGCATCCGCGATGAGTCTCTGGTCATGCTGATCGATCGATCCAAGATAGACGAAAACATTGAACTGCAAAAGGGACGCGTCGTGCAGTATCGCAGTGAAACCCAGGAAGTGGTCAATCTGCTCATCAGGGACCTGGACGACACGACGGTGACGGTGGACGGCAACCACCCCCTCGCCGGGGAGGCCCTGACCTATACCGTTCATTTGGTTTCTTTGGAATAGACCTTGACGGATCGAAAATCGCGTCCACCAAGAGAATTGAGATTTCCGGATTGATGATCTGCCCTAGCCCGGTGTGAAAACCCCGTCAATTATCTCCAGTTATCCCACGGACCTGTATCTTCTTAGCACAACATCCCCCCCTTGAGAATGGAATTTGACAGGAGCGGATAGATAGCTTAATAGTTAGCTAACTAATTATTAGGTACCTAATCAATGAAGGCCAATATGCCCCCTTCACCACAAGCCCCCCCTAAGCTCTCCCTCGGACACCTGCTGGCAAATGTCAGCCGACTGGTGGGGAGCCGTATGCGGATGATGCTGGAAGACATCGGCCTGCACCATGCCCAAGCCATGGTGCTTTTCCACCTCTGGCACGAGGATGGAATCGCCCAGAATGTGCTTGCCCAGGCCCTGCATATCACGCCGCCCACGGCGACCAATACCCTGCAGCGCATGGAGCGCGACGGCTGGGTGCAGCGGCGCCGGGATGCCGTCGATCAGCGCGTGGTGAGGGTCCACCTTACCGCAAAGGCCCGGGCGCTTCGCGATACGGCCCGCGGCACCTTCCGTGAACTGGACGGGGAACTGACGGCGGTACTCAGCGATGAGGAGCGCCGTGTCCTCATGACATCGCTCGTCAAGGTCCGCCATTGTCTGCTGCAGGCAAGCGAGGCGCCCGATCGGTCCGGTTCCGGGCCGGCGGGCGCTGCCGCTGTGGGAAAGGAGGTTGGGTGACATCCCTGTTCCGATTGTATCGATTTCTGCGGCCCTACCGCATGCAGGCTCTTGTCGCGCTGCTGCTGCTTTTTGGGATGGTCGCAGCCGACCTCGTTGTGCCCCACCTCACCCAGCGCATCATCGACCGGGGAATCCTGGCCAACGACCTGCATGTGGTCATCACCACGGCCCTTTTCATGGTGGGGGCTTCGATCATCTCCACGATTCTCGCCTTGATCAACAACACCCTGTCGGTGACTGCAGCCGTGGGGTTCGGCGCCAACCTGCGCAGCGCGCTGTTCAAGCATGTGCAGTCTTTCTCCTTTGGAAATCTGGATCGTCTCTGGACCGGCGCCCTCATCGTCCGCTCCACCAGCGACATCAACACGGTGCAGATCATCGTGATGCTGTCCCTGCGCATCCTCACCAGGGCGCCCATCTGGGCCCTTGGGGCGATCGTTCTGCTGGTTTTCACCAGCCCGCGTTTAGCCCTGGTGATGGCGGTGTTTGTACCCTTGATCACTGCTCTGGTCTGGCTGGTTGCCCGCAGGGCGGGTAAAATATTCCTGACGATGCAGCGAGGGCTCGACCGGCTCAATACCGTTTTGCAGGAAAACCTAGCCGGCATCCGGGTAGTCAAAGCCTTTGTCCGCACGGCGCACGAGATCGCGCGGTTCGACGACGCCAACCAAGCGCTGATGGACCGGACCATCCGGGCCTCGCAACTCATGGCGATTTTCTCGCCCTTCATGCTGCTGCTGCTCAATCTGGCCATCGTCAGCGCCGTGTGGCTCGGCGGCCGGTTCGCATTGACCGGCGAGATGTCCGTCGGACAGGTGGTGGCGGCCATCAACTACCTCTCCTTCGCCCTTTTTCCGATCCTGCTGCTGGGCGGCATGCTCGGTCCCCTCTCAGCAGCCGAAGCGTCGGCGATGCGTATCCTGGAGATTCTGGATGACCCATCCCAGGTACGGCCACCCGACCGCCCGGTGACCCTTGGCCGCCCCCGGGGACGAATCGTTTTTGAAAAAGTCGCTTTCAGCTACAATGGAAACGGCGCTGAGCCGGTTCTGTCCGATGTTTCTTTCACTGCCGAACCGGGAGAGACGGTGGCCATCCTGGGTGCAACCGGTTCGGGAAAATCGACCCTGATTCACCTCATCCCCCGCTTTTACGATGTCACCGCCGGCAAAGTCAGCTTCGACGGCACGGACCTGCGTCACCTGGATCTTCCATGGCTGCGAAGCACGGTGGGCCTTGTGCTCCAGGAATCGGTCCTTTTTGGCGGTACGGTGCGCGACAACATCTGCTTCGGACGCATGGCCGCCACCGATGCGGAAGTCAAGGCGGCGGCCCGTGCCGCCCAGGCCGAAGCCTTTATCGACGCCCTGCCCCATGGATACGCGACCGTCATCGGCCAACGTGGGGTGACCCTTTCCGGAGGGCAGCGCCAGCGAATTGCCATCGCCCGGGCGCTGCTGGTCAAACCCAAGGTGCTGATCCTGGACGATGCCACCAGCGCCTTGGATATCGAAACTGAGATCCGGCTCCAGGATGCGCTTGAGCGCCTGATCAGCCGTTCACAGGATACCACCACCCGCTTTGTCGTGGCCCAGCGGATCTCCACGGTGCTGCTGGCCGATAAAATTCTGCTGCTGGACCAGGGCCGGATCAAAGCCATGGGCACCCATCGCGAGCTCCTGGATAGGGACGTCACTTATCAGGACATTTACCGCTCCCAGTTGGGCGAACCGCCGGGCAAATCGGGAGGGCAGCATGGCTGATCAGCAGGAGCAACCCACCGCTTCCCCACGGCTTGCGGGCATGCCTGGCCCGGGCGGTGGCGGGGGCCTCAAGGGCCGCCGGATCGAACGCGCCAAAGATGCCCGGGGTACCCTGCGACGTCTGATCCACTACCTGCGGCCCTATGGCCCTGCTTTGGCAGTCGCCACCCTGTTCGCCGCCCTTGGAACGGGCCTGGCCCTGACCGCCCCCTACCTGATGGGTCGGGCCATCGACCAGCTTACCCGGGGCGACGCGGGCGCCCTGATCGTGCCGGTGCTTCTCATGCTGGCCGCCTATTTGCTTTCCGCAGGGGCACAGCTGGTCCAAGGGCTTGTGATGGTCAGGGTTTCCCAGAAAGCGATGCGCGCCCTGCGCTCGGATCTTTTCAACCACCTGCAGACCCTCTCGCTGAGATTCTTCGACACCAGCGCCCAGGGGGAGCTCATGAGCCGCCTGACCAATGACATGGACGCCATCAACCAGGTACTCACCAACAACGCGACCCAGTTGTTCACCGGGGTTCTGACCCTGGGCGGCATCCTGGCCATCATTTTCATCCTCAGCCCTTGGCTGGCCTTGGGATCCATGCTGGCCTTCCCCCTGATGATCGGCCTCGTGGGTATGGTGGGTAGAAAAACGCGCGTGGTGTTCCGTAGCTACCAGAATCGGCTGGGGGCGCTGAACGCCATTCTCGAGGAGACTTACA
>JBNKKA010000140.1:0-11594 GCA_050291585.1 Desulfobacteraceae bacterium | reverse complement strand
GGGCCGTTAAAGAGATAGCGCACCTGTCCGGACCCAAGGACCTGGTTTTCATTGCTACCAAAGCGGCCGATTGTGTTACCGCAGCCAAACAATTGCTTCCGAAACTGACCCCTAAATCCGTGGTTGTCTCGCTACAAAATGGCATCAGTGAACCCACGCTTGCGAAGGTGCTGGGGAAAGACAGAGTCATCGGCTGCGTGGTTGGATGGGGTGCGAGCCACAATGGCCATGGAGAACTCGAGGTGACGTCGGAAGGCGAGTTTATCATCGGCAATCTCGATCACAAGCCCGATGACCGCCTGGCACCGATTCAAGAGATGTTGAATCGGGTCTATCCCACCCGGATCTCAACCAATATTCTGGGAGAATTGTATGCCAAACTCATCATCAACGCCTGCATCAATTCCCTGGGCGTCATCGGAGGCGTGCGGCTGGGAAAACTGCTGGCAGATAAAAACGCGCGGACGATTTGCATAAGACTCATGCGCGAAGCTATGGCAGTGGCCAATGCAATGAATATACAGGTTGAAGCTGCGGGCGGGGGCAAACTTGATTTTAACACCTTTTTGGAATTAAGCGGCATATTGGCAGATATGAAAAGGCATTTGACGATCCGGATCATCGGTTTCAAATATCGCCGGATTAAATCGTCAAGCTTGCAGTCCATAGAACGCGGCCGTCGCTCGGAAGTAGATTTCCTGAATGGCTATATCTGCGATCATGGTCAATCACACCATATACCGACTCCGGTCAACAACGCCGTAAGAGATATGGTTCTGGAGATAGAAAGTGGTACACGAGATATGTCGATGATCAACTTCAACGAACTGGTTTTGGCAGGTTGATCTGAACGCATGGTAAATTTATAAAAACCAGTTTATTTTAGATAGTCACAGTAAATCTTGGTAACCTCAGGATAGCGTTGCGCAGGTAAATATCCAAAAATAGTCCCGTCGGACCTGAATTCGCGAAATTAGTGGTTATAGTGGTATAGGACAGATGACCGAAGCATGCGACCTACCTTCTGAAACACTGTAACCACAATGACTTAAGGAGGATCTTCAGATGGCGACATACGAATGCCCAAAGTGTGGTATGGCAGTCAACATGACCTGTGCCAAATGTGATGCACCGCTTGTTGATGACAGCTTGGCCCTGGATGATGGCACAAAAGTTCAAATTTCAAAATGCCCCAATGGCCATGGCAAGATCAAATCGCCCATGTGCTGCGGTGAGGACATGAGCTGTCCCATTGGCTGATTCAGTACGATCCAATGTCAGTTCCAACTAGAAAAGGCCGGTTCCAATCGTGGAACCGGCCTTTTCATTCACAAGTTCGATCTGTGGACGCCAGCTGGACAAAGGTCCGATAGACACTCCCCGGGTAATATCGATCCCCCAATCAATCGCCGCTACGGCCGAGCTATAGGTTGGTGACCTTATCGGCAAGCTGCATGGCCGTAACGATGTCCAGCATGTTGGTGGTCTCCCCCACCTGTTTTCTCTCCAGCAGGTTGAAGTGGTCGAGGCAGGTGCCGCAGACGAGGATCTTGAGACCGCTCTTTTCATAATCTTTTAGATCTTCCAGCACTGCCGCGCCGTCGATGGCCAACTTCACCCCGTTATTGACGAAGACCAGGCGCCACAGCTCCGGTCCCATCTCACCCAGAGTGCGGATGTAGTTGACCATCAGCTTGAGACCCAGTTCCTCGTCCCCATAGCCCATGCGATCGGTGGCGCACATGACCATGATCTTCTGATGCTCGCCAGAGGGACGCACACCCGTGAACGTCTCTTCGGCAGGTTGGGCCTGGATTACGGTATCAGCATCGCTGGCGCCGACGACCCAATAGTCTTCGCCGCTTTGTTCTAAGGTGGTCTGAAACCCCTGGGACTCCAGGAAACGCTGGACGTTCTGCTGGGAGGCGGCGTTGTCCAGGACCACTTTCACACGCTGGGGCCGTTCCTCCTGGAGGGTGGCTTTGGTTTGCAGCACGGGCGCCGGGCAGGCCAGTCCACGAGCATCGATCTCTTTCATAAGGCTACCTCTATTCCATAGGATAAAAATCAGGTCACGAATATCTTCTCTTGGGGGCCTGGGATGACGTCTCCAATCTGGACGGCGTCCTCGATGCCACCCGCCTTGAGGGCGACGACCAACGCGGCGGTCTGTTCCTGGCGGACGCTAATGAGCAGCCCGCCGGATGTCTGGGGGTCGAAGAAGATGTCCTGCAACTCGCGGGGAACGCCCGCGGTCAGGTCGATCATCTCCTCCCGAAACACTCTGTTATTATAGGCCCCGGCGGGGATGAGGCCCATGGCGGCGAATTCCAAGGCTTCTGTGATGACGGGCACCCGATGGGCATCTAAGCGCACACCGGCGCCGGATCCGCAGACCATCTCGGCCAGATGCCCCAGGAGGCCGAAGCCGGTCACGTCGGTGCAGGCGCACACGTCGAAGTCGGCCATGATGCGGGCGGCATCCCGGTTGAGGGCCGCCATCAGTTGAGTTACCTTGTGGGCCAGTTCCCCTGAGGCCATGGCCGCCTTGATGGCGGTGTTGACGATGCCGGTGCCGATGGGTTTGGTCAGCACCAGGCCATCACCGGGCCGTAAGTTCTTCTTGGCGAGGACCCGTGCCGGGGCGACAATGCCGGTCACGGAGAGGCCGTACTTGATCTCCCTGTCCTCGATACTGTGGCCGCCCATGAGGACCACTTCGGCCTCCCGGAGCTTGTCGCAGCCGCCCTTGATGATCTCCCGCAGAATGGCCAGGTCCATCTCCTTGGCGGGGAAGGCCACCAGGTTCATGGCGGTTTTGGGCACGCCCCCCATGGCGTAGACGTCGCTCAGGGCGTTGGCGGCGGCGATCTGGCCGAACCAATAGGGATCATCCACGATGGGGGTGAAAAAATCGACGGTCTGGATCAGGGCCAGATCGTCCGAAATCCGATACACCCCGGCGTCGTCCGCCCGATCCAGTCCGATGAGGACATTTTCATCCGTCGGAAAATCGATCCCGCAAAGCGCCCTGTCCAGGTCCCCTGGAGGCAACTTCGACGCTCAACCGGCGCCGGTGACGGTCTCCGTCAATCGTATTTTGCCCATATCGCCCATGGGTGGACCTCCGCCATTTGTTGCGTTCATTCTTGATTGCCCCCATAGGGACAGACCAACTCCTCCGCCCGGTAGATATGCCGCTCGCCACAGAGGGGACAGGGGTGATCGAGGGCCACCTTGGCATCCAAAGTTTTGTTTCCAGCAGCATCAGTGACGACGCCCTGGTTGTCCAAAATAGTAAATGCGTCGGTTTCGAAGATCTCATTTCTGCAAGGGCAGACAAAGCTGAAGTTCATGCTAACAACCTACAGGGTTTGAACAAATGGAGCAAACCTTTCCAGATATTAACAGCCCAAACCCGAACAAATGACCCCCTGGCGGTGATCAACCCAGATGGTGTCAGTCTGTTTTAGACAGGTGATTTTGCATGGCCAGCATAGCGGCCCCCAGGGCGCCCGTCATCTGCGGGTCTTCGCCCACAAGGATCTCCCGTCCCAGCTTCTCCTCGAGGAGGTTACGCATGCACGGGTTCCTGGCCACCCCCCCGGTGAACACGAGGGCGCCCTCGGCAGAGACCCGTTTGATCATCCCCACCGCCCGGCGAATGACGCTGGCGTGCAGCCCCCGAGCGATCTCCCGGCGGTCTTTGCCTTTGGCGATGAGGGCGATGACCTCGGATTCGGCGAAAACCGTACACATGCTCGAGATATTCAGGTCGTTCTCCGCCTGCAGGGCTTCCCGGCCGAAGGCGTCGATATCGAAGCCCAAGGCATTGGCCATGATCTCCAGGAACTTCCCCGTGCCGGCGGCGCAGCGGTCGTTCATCTCGAACTTTTTGACCTTCCCGTTGTCAAACAGGCTGATGGCTTTACTGTCCTGCCCACCGATATCCAAAATGGTGCGGGCCTCGGGGAAGAGGGCCTTGACCCCCATGGCATGGGCCTTGATCTCCGTCACCGTCGGCGCGTCAAAGTCGATCTCGAACAGGTTGCGGCCGTAACCGGTGGCCATGATGGCATCGAACCCCACTCCGTCCATGAGCTTCCTGGCCGCCGGCATGGGATTAAAACCGGTGTCGGCCTGGAGACTGAGGGTCATCTCTCCGGTATCGTTTAACACCACAAACTCGATGGTACGCGAACCGATATCGATTCCGGCAAACTGCATATTTACTGTAACCTTTTCGACTAGCGCTTCTGGTTAGCGCCTACTGGAGCTGCTCCACAAAGGCCTCAACGCGCGTTTTCAACTGGCCCACATCCTCCAGGCTGTAGTCGGTCTCGATGCGCAGGCAGGGGATGTTCTTCTCCTCCAGGGCTTTTTCCACCGGTATGGACTCCATCAGATATGGCTGGCAGAACTGCAGTCCGTAATGGATCACACCGTCGACCCGGTAGTCGGCCACCATCTGCTCGATGTGTGTCAACCGCTCGGCGTTGGGTGTGAAGATGGCGCAATCCACCTGGAAATAACGCTCCACGATGGCGTCCAGTATTGCATCCACACTATCACCGGTGTCGTCAGTAAGGTTGCGGGTCCCACGCTCGCCCACGCAAGACTCCTCTCCCACGATAACGGCGCCGCTGGTTTCGACAATCATGGGCAGCTTCCAATTGGGCACCGCCTGGGGGCAGCCGGAGATGAGGATGCGGGGGGTCTTGGCGGGAAAAACCCCGGACTTTGCTTCGATGCGCTGTTCCAGTTCGTCGCAGATCTTGTTGACCGACGTGGTGAAACGGGCCGGGTTGTCGTAGAAGAAGACCTGATTGGCCAAGAGCGCATCCAGGCCGGAGATGGGCGCCGGTTTAGCCTTGCGCAGGGAGGAAAGGCGGTGGAGGGCGGCGCGTTTGGCGTTGACCGTCTGGATCGCCTGCTGCAGGGATTCGGCGGTGATCGAGACACCCGTGAGTGCTTCCACGGCCGTTTTAAAGCGCAGGTACTCCGCCTTCAATAAGGCCTTGCCGTGCGCCGATTTCACCTGGGGCAAGTCCATGACAAATAGGTTGTCCACCAGACCGCCCAGGGATTCATAGGCCTTCTTCTTGCCGTCGCAGGTGTTCTCTCCTACGATCATGTCGGCGCTTTCCAGATACGGGCAGACCTTGCCGAGCTTGAATCCAAATGCGGATTTGATCAAGGCGCAGGTGTTGCGTGGCAGCAGTTTCTCCACCGCTTCAGTGGCAAAATCCGCCCCGGAACAGAGGCCAACCAGGGTGGCGCCGGCGGCCAAGGCGATCTCCTCGGGCACGAAGACACAATAGGAGCCGATGATCTTGCGCCCGGCCTCTTTTTCATCAAGCAGTTCTTTGATCCGCAGGCCGTGGACCTCGCTCATGACAAAGTCGAAATAGCCCATCCCCTCGGGGCGCTTGGCCTGGGCCAGATAGATCTCCTCGTAGGCGCCCCCTAACACCCCCAGGAGGGCGTCGTGGGCGTCCAGGTCCAGTCCCAGGTGGGTCCACATCGGTCGATAGATGTCACTCATGATCTGCTCCTTGTTGATGAAAAGTCGGCAGTAATTATGGATGGGTCACCGTGCTTAATGACTAGAAGGGGCTGAATTGTCAAATCGTATATTTCAATTGAAAATCGGTAGCTTATTTGGATTCCGAATACACTGCAGGGGAAGCAGGCGGGATCAGAAACTCAGATAGAGGGAGAATGCCACGAGCAGGGCGCAGAGGGATTGCAATAATCGCATCCCCCGCCGCCGCAGACGATGGGGGGGCAGGGAGAAGGCCACCACAAACCCGCTGGCTGCGTAAAGGGGAGTGAGCACACCCAGGTGGTTCGGCTGCCAGGCCACCACCAGGGCAGCAAGATATAGGTATCCCCCCCAGGCCACCCCCAATGCTTTGAGGCGCCGCGGGCCTCGCAGGAAGGCGTGGACCATGGCCGGCAGCACAAAAAATGGGACGCAAGGGCCGAAGCCCATGGGGCCACTTCCGGAAAAGACAGGTGAAAAAGCCGCGCTCCCTTGAGCGTGACCTGCCATTCGGGCTGCCGAAAACATGTAGATCCCTATCAGCAGATCTTTCAGGTCCACCCCCGCCAGCTGGATGAACCCTTGCCGTACCGGTTCAGTGACATCGATGCTAATCAGCAGGTAGCGGATCAGGTTGGCAGCTCCTCCCAGGAGGCCGTTTTCCGCCATGGCGTTGGGATTGCCCAGGAGTGGGTGCCCATGGATAACATTCAGGGTAAACACAGGCAACTGGGCCAGGACCAGAATTGGCACCACAGCCAAGGCGGCACACAGGGGGGTCGCCACCAACATCTCCCGCCACACAATCCAGCCGTGCCGGCGAATCATCACAACTACCAATAGCAGGAGCAGTATCAGGGCCAGGCCGAAGCCCATGGGGTCAGCATCCATAGAGAACAGGGTGCAGAGTAGAAACAAAAGCAGATCTGCGGACCGGTGCTGCTCCAGCAGGCGATAGAGGAGGACCAGGGAGAAGGTGATGGCGGCCGTTGATACGAGCTCCGGAGTGGGCTTGATCCCCAAAGAAACCAGCCGGGGCATGCTCAGCACCATCAGGGTGACGGTCAGGGCCATGGGCGGCCAGGCATAACGGCGGGCCAGGGCATAGGTGCTGAAACCCACGGCCATGTGGGCCAGCAAGCCGAAGCCGCAGGCGCCAGGGTCCAAGCCGAATCGACCGGTGTGAAAAAATAGAGCCTGGATATTGAGGGACGCAAGGGGGGCGCCAGATGGCGGGCCCGTCATCCAGCCGGCCCAGGGATGCAGGCCGGGGGGCGGGTTTTGCGATGCGGAAACCGCCAGGATGGCCATCCCACTCCAGGCGATTACCAGGATCCCTCCCGCAAACCGCTCTTGGCTGAGGTGGTGGGTGACCCCTCTCAGGGCACCGGCCAGGTGGGACCACGGCCGCCGGTGAAGCCCCAGAAATAAAAGGGCCGCCATGGCGGTGGCTTCCAGAATGAATCCCGCCAAAGGGGATTCGATATAGCCGGAAATCTGGTGGATCAAGGAGAGGGCCATGAACAGCGAAAGGATAGCGCTGGCGCCGGCTTCGGCCAAGGTATATCCCCGGGACCGAAACCATGAGAATCCCGCCAGTGTGAAAATCGCCGTCTCGGTGGTCAGTGCCAGAGCCATCCAGGTCATCGAGGGTGCCTCTCCATCGCCTCATGCCTGCCGCGTTTTCAATCTAAGGCCCACCAAAAAAACGCTGGTGGGTGTGGGTGCAGCGCTTTACGACACCTCTCACCAGGCGCGCATCAGCCCCGGTTGCCATGGCCGCCACATCGGTGGAAGTGCCGCCGGTCAGCTCATGGATCATGGCCAGAACCGAGTCGGACAGGGCCTCGGCATGGTAGCCTCCCTCCAGACAGAAAACAACCCGACCCGCGCAGCACTTGCGGGCCATCTCAAGGATCAGGCCGGTCAGGCCAGCGAATCCCGCCGGGGTCACCCGCATGCCCCCCAAGGGATCTTTGGCGTGAATATCGAAACCCGCAGACACCAGGATCAGCTCCGGCCGGAAGGCGGCCGCCACGGGGGCCAGCAGACGTTGATAGATGGCGACGAATTCCGCGTCCCCACAGCCCTGGGCCAAGGGCACATTCATGGTGGCACCCTCCCCCGGCCCCAAACCGGTCTCGGTGAAGTGGCCCGTGCCGGGGTAGTGGGGAAACTGGTGGGAAGAGAAAAAGAAAACCGAGGGATCTCGCTCGAACTGGTGCTGGGTGCCGTTACCGTGGTGCAGATCCCAGTCAACCACCAGCACCCGCGCGAGCCCCAGGGAGGTGCGTGCCAGGCGGGCGCCGATAGCTACATTGTTGAAGATGCAATAGCCCATGGCCCGGGTCCGTTCGGCATGGTGCCCGGGGGGCCGGGCCAAGACCAGCGCATGGGCCAGGCTGCCGCCAACCACTTGCCGGATCGCCTGGAGGGTGCCGCCGACCGCATGGGCGGCCACCCGGAAGGATTGGTCGCAGGTGAGGGTGTCGCTGCTGAGGGCGGCCGTTGGGACGCTCGCCGTTGCTTTGACCTTGGCCAGGTAGGCCGGGCTGTGGGATAGAAGTATCTCGTCGTCGCTGGCCACCGTGGGGGTGATGGTGACAAAGCGGCCCTCCATAGCCAGATCTGTCAGGTACCCATAGAGGGGGCCCAGCCGGCGGGGATGCTCCGGATGACCGGTATCGGTGACATGGTCCAAATAGACAGGGTCCCACACAACGCCAGTGACGGGGCCGCCGGGGGCCGGGCTGTTTATGGCCTCCCCCCTGGTGGGTTTCATGGCTCGGCGTCCTCTTTTGGCGCCACTTTATTGGGTTCGGGGAGGGTCAGCACCGAGCAGGCAGAACGGCGCAACAAGGTCTCGGTAGTGGAGCCAGCGATCCAGCGGCCTACCTTGCCGGAAGGACGCACCCCCACCACAACCAACTCAGCCCCCCGTTCCCGGGCGGTTTGCAGCAACATCTCCTGGGGAACGCCGAAGGCAACGTCGATGGAGAGACAAGACGACTCGACCCGGGGAAACAGGTGTCGTGCACTGTCTGCTAACTCTCGCCGGATGCGGGCCTGGTGGACCCGTTGCACCTGGCCATAGGTGACCTCCTCGGCCTCCGGCGGCACCTCATTCAAGGGACCTTCCAAGACGTGCACCAGATGGAGGGCAGATCCCGGATCGGGTTGCAGCAGAGGCAACAAAGGAGCCAGACGTCGCCAATATCCGTGACGGTCGCAGCCGATCACTGTCGATCGGAACCCCCCGAAGCTTCCCCTGTCCCCATCACCCGGTTTGACAACCAGCATGGGACGCGCCAGGGCCCGGGTCAGGCGTTCCACCACGGTGCCGATGAAGAGTCGACGGAAACCGGAGACTCCGTGACTGGCAGAGACCACCAGACTGGGCGGGAGCCGGTCGACCTGGGCGGCAATCTGGGTCACCGGCTCACCGAAGCAGATCACCGCCTCCCAGGCAAGGTCCGCAAAGGTCATTAACGCGGCCATACGCTGTTGGGCGCCTTGCCTTTGGGCGGCCAGATCGCCCCCCCGTTCGAAGAGGGCCGTGGGGTGCAGATCGTCCTGGGGATGGTGGATGACATGGACCAGGTAGAGGCGCACACCCGCGCGGCGCGCCAGGGCCACCCCGTGGGCGACCACCAGCGGACTAAAGGTGGAGAAATCGACCGCACAGACAATGGCCTGGATGCGCAGGGGCATGGCGGGGCCCTCCTCGTGCAATGCGCGCAGATGTGAGCTTGCTTTCGCAGAATGCTGGCAGGGTGCTTTTCTTAAATTACCACGAAGCGCACGAAACTGTTAGAGTTGTACCGTTATTTTACCTTCGGGATCTTCGTTTCCTTCGTGTTGGCGCAAGAGGCTCGGCTGCGACCTTAGCGGAAGCTTCAGGCAATCCTCAAAGATTCTGCTTGGCAGCCCGTCAACAGCGCAAAGTGGCGGTCAAGCGCAGGGGATGCCGAAGCAGTTCCAGGGCCGCCGTGATGGAGGTGCAGACGATGTCCGCGGCGGCCAGCGTCACACCAGCGGCCCCCTCCCCCAGAATCACAGCCACGCCCAGACCGGCGGCTTCCAACATGAGGCGGTCGTTGCGGCCATTGCCCATGCAGGCGCACTGGTCGGCACCCAGCTCGAAGACAAAGTCCCGCTTGGCCAGATCCTGCTCGCCGGGGGGCAGGACGGCCAAATCGCAGGGCAGGCCTGCCAGCCCTTTGGCGGCCTTCCCGAAGGTGTCCGCCGTTAGGACATGGATCGATAAATCGCTCGCCAGGGCCCGGAGCCCTTCGGCCACCCCCGGTAGAAGCTCACCGTCCACCGCCAGGGTGCCGTTGTAGTCCAGGACCAGGTGGTTCAAAGCCAAATTCCCCAGACCGGGGATCTCGTAAATCGTCATGCGCTCTCCCTATATGACATTTGTCTCCGCCGGAGAATCGCTGCGCAGCCACTGGAGTGGGTTGGCAGGCGCGGCCTCAGGCGGGCCCGCTTCTGACCGCCATCTTGGCACTTAGGCTGGCCCGCCTCCCAGGTGTGGAGGTCAGATAGACTCCGGCGACGACCAGCAGAGTGCCGCTCACCAGGGAGAAGGTCATGGGCTCGCCGAGGAACAGATAAGCCATCACCATGGCGCTCAGGGGGACGACGTTGATGAAGAGGCTGGCCTTTGCAGCGCCGATGGCCTTTATGCCTTCATAGTACCATATAAATCCGATCACTGTCCCGAAAATCCCCAGATAGGCCAGGCTCAGCCAACTGACCAGTGAGTAACGACCCATCTGGCCGAGCCCCCCTCCGGCCAGGACCGGCAGGCCCAGGCCAAGGGTGCCGATCAAGGCCGAGTAGGTGACCGTCACCAGGGGCGAGAGACCTGTTAGAACTGCTTTTCCCACCAGGGTATAAGTCACCCAGCTGAGCACGCAGCAGAACATGAACCCGTCCCCCAACCCCACACCCCCCTCAAACAGGCTGGCGGGATCGCCCTTGGAGATGGCGAGGATGGCCCCGCAGACCGACACCAGCACCCCGGTCACTTTTCGGGCGCCCAAGGGTTCCCGAAAGAAAATGGCGGCGCCTATCGCGATGATGATGGGGTTGTTGGCGATGATTAAGGAGGCGCGCCCAGCGGGGACCAGGGTGAGGCCTTTGAAAAAAAAGAGATTATAGGAGACCACACCGGTCAACCCCAATACGAGCAAGGCCACCATCTGGCGGCCAGTGGGGCGTGGCAGGCGTCCATGGGTCTTGAGGGTAAAGAGCAGCAAAAGCGTTGATGCGATAACATAGCGCAGGAAAGCGGCTGGCAACGGGGCCACCGCTCCAACCAGCAGGCGGCCGGCGATGAAGGTGCCGCCCCAGAAAAGGGCCATGCAGAAAAGTTTAAGATAAATAGCCATAGGGTGCATCTCCAGGCGGGGCGGGGTGCGCCCTGGGATGTTAGGGGACCGACGCAGGCTATCTATCTGGCCTGGGGGATAATGACAAGGCTTTTGAGCGAAGGCGCAATTAATTGCGTCCTGGCGAAATAAAAAGGGCCGGGGAGCGCGCTTGGAGAGGCGGTTGAGCTAAGGTGTAAAGCCTAAGCTCCGCCACGGGCAGGATAGGGTCAGGCCTGGGATTACTCCTCCACCTCATCTTCCATATCGTACTTGCTTTCAAGGTCCCAGCGTGCGTCGTCGGAGAGCAGGTCGTACTCCACCATGAGGTCGCCGATGCCGTCCCAGCGCAGCAGGTCGATGCCCAGGATCTTCTCAGGTTTTTTATTCTCCAGGCTGAAGAAGGTGTACTCCAGGCTGGGCTTCATCTTTTTAAGCAGCCGCACGTGGTGCTGATAGTAGATGAAATGGTGATCCAGAAGGAAATAGAAAGCATAGGCGCTGAGGGCCCAGATGATGTATTGCTTGATCCGCTTTGCCATGGAAAGTCCCCCTTTTCTGCACAAACAATGGTGTTCAGCTTTGCTATGAGTATCGTCCCTTCTGACAAAGACTTGACGTCAGATCCCGTCAAGAATGGGGGTTGGGGGGGCAGTCGTGTAGATGTTCAA
>JBNKKA010000139.1:0-11787 GCA_050291585.1 Desulfobacteraceae bacterium | reverse complement strand
ATAACACCCCGCCGGCCCTGGAGATCATCGGTCTCAGGGCCGGATTTACCCCGACCGGTGATCCGCCGGTGCTCTCCTCGGTGAATCTGCGTCTGGGCACCGGAGAGATCCTGGGGCTGGTGGGCGCTTCCGGAAGCGGTAAAAGCCTACTGGCACGCTGCATCAGCCGCCTGGAAAGTCCGGCCCGGATCACCGCCGGCCGGATGCTTCTGGACGGAACGGACATGTGCCGGGAATCTCCACGCGCCGCCGCCCGCCAGCGGGGACGAGGCGTTGTTCTCATCCCCCAGGATCCTCGCGGCGCAATGGATCCGCTGTTCAGCGTCGGGTTCCAGATCGACGAGAGCCTTGCGCCCGGCCACAGCGGCCATCTGACAGGGAAACGCAAACAGACAAAAACCCGCAGGGATCTTCTCGCCCGCGCCCGATCCCTGCTCCACCGCACGGGCATTACCGCATCCAAAAAACACCTGCGCCAGTATCCCCATCAGTGGAGCCGGGGCATGCTGCAGCGGGCGCTTTTAGCGGCGGCCTTTGCCGTCCGGCCGCGCGTGCTGGTCCTCGATGAAGTCACCTCTGCCCTGGATCCGACCATCGCGCTTCAGATCCTGACCTTGATTCGTGAACTGTCAAAGGACCATGAGACGGGGGCATTGTTCATCACCCACGAATTAGACCAGGCGCGTTACCTCTGCGATCGCATGGCGGTGCTCCAAGAGGGGCGGATTGTGGAATGCACTTCAACCCAAGCGGTATTTGCAAACCCCAGCCACGCCGGCACGCGGCGTCAGGTCGGCGCTTGGTGACTGCCGGCGGCGGGATCGAGCTGCGACGGGTGAGTGTCCGATTCCCTGTCCCCCGAACCGGCGCATGGGGGCTGCGGCGGCGGACGAAGACCGTATTGCACGACATCAGCCTGACCCTCAGGCCCGGCGAAAACTTCAGTCTGATCGGTGAAAGCGGTTCGGGCAAGACCACCCTGCTCAACGCCCTGCTCGGATTTACGGGCATTCTGCCGGGAGGCCAGATCCGCCACAACGGCCGCCGCCTCTCCTCTGATCGCAGCGGACGCGTGTGCGGCCTTCGGCCCCACGCCCAGCTGATCTTCCAGGATCCGAGCGAGGCCCTCAACCCGTATTGGTCCATCGCCCATGCCATCGGCGAACCCCTGCGCGCACTGGGTATCGGACGGACCCAGAGAGCGGCCCGTGTACGGCACCTGGCCGGCCTGATGGAACTGAACGAGGATCTGCTCAGCCGCCGGCCCGCACAATTGTCCGGTGGCCAGCGGCAGCGGGTCTGCATCGCCCGGGCTCTGGCCGCAACGCCCCACTGGCTGATGATGGACGAGCCCCTCAGCTCCCTGGACGCCCCCATCCGCCACCGCATCACCGATCTGCTGCTGGGAATCGCGGCCACTCGCCAGACGGCCCTGCTGATGGTCAGTCATCAGCTCGAGCTCGTGGAGCGCCTGGGTGGCCGGGTGGCCGTCGTCTATCTGGGACGCATCATGGAATCTGGACCCGTATCAGCGGTGTTCGCCAGCCCCCGCCATCCGTATACCCGGGCGCTGTTGTCCAGTGTGCTGACACCGGGCTTCTGGACCCAAGAGCGCCTCATTCTCAAGGGCGAGGTGCCATCTCTGACCCGCATTCCGCGGGGCTGCTTGTTTCATCCCCGCTGTCCGTATCAACGGGCGCGCTGCCGGGACCAGGCGCCCCGGCCCATCGCGCCCGACGCAGTGCACTCAGCCGCCTGTCATCTGGAAGGACCATGATCGCTTTCATCCTCAAACGCGCCAGCATGACGGTTTTCGTGCTCCTGGGCGCTTCCATGCTCTCCTTTGCCATGATGCTGCTGGCCCCGGGTGACGCCGCCCAGGAGGTGGCCCTGGCGCGCTATGGTGAAAGCGCCGCGGCCGATGCGGAAGTCATTAACTGGATACGCCATACAGAGGGTCTCGACCAGCCCCTGCATCGCCAATATCTGCGCTGGCTGAACCACCTGGTCCGGTTGGATCTGGGCCGGTCTGTCGTCGAGGACGTCCCCGTTGCCCGCCTGATGGCCAAACGCTTCGGCAATACCCTAAAACTGGCAACGGCCGCCATGACCCTGGCCCTCTGTCTGGCCCTGCCCCTGGGATTCATCGCCGGTTGGCGCTCAGGATCGTTCTGGGATGCCGCTTGCAGCACGGTGGCCGTGACCGGTATCAGCATCCCCAACTACTGGCTGGGGCTAATTCTTATGCTCTTGTTCAGCGTCAAACTCAACCTTCTGCCCAGCTACGGGCATGCCACCTGGCAGCACATGATCCTCCCGGCCGTGACCCTGGGGACAGCCATGACGGCCTATACGGCCCGCCTGCTGCGAACGGCCGTCATGGAAACCTTTGATTCCGATTTCATCATGGCGCTGCGCGGACGCGGTGTGGCGGAAAAACGCATCATCGGACTGCACGTTCTGAAAAACGGCCTCGTTCCAGTGGTCACCATGATTGGCCTGGAGTTCGGCATGATTTTGGACGGCGCTGTGATCACGGAGACCCTCTTCGCCTGGCCCGGGCTCGGGGAGCTGATGGTGACGGCCATCAGCAATCGCGATTACCCTCTGATACAGGGGCTGGTTCTGTTGACGGCGCTGATTTTCGTCGTCACCAATCTGGCTGTGGATCTTTGCTATGGTGTGCTGGACCCGCGCATCCGTCAGTCCTAGACGCTAGCGAAGGCGAAAAGGAGATTAGATTTGACCCCTCAGGCAGCAACCCTTATCGAACCTCAACCAGTGCCAGTAGGGGGTGGCCGAAAGCTGAACAGCGTTCACCGCCTGGCTCTGCTGGCCGCCGTCGGATTCTGCCTGCTGGCCGCCATCGGCCCGTATTTGGCCCGCCATCCACCCGCTGAGACAAACATCCCCATGCGCTTCAAGAGTCCTTCGCTGGCGTATCCGCTGGGCAACGACCACCTGGGCCGCTGTCTCTATTCCCGGATGGTGGCCGGGGCCCGCACTTCCATCGGCATCGGTATTTTAGTGGTCATGGCAGGGCTCGTGCCCGGGGTGATGATTGGGCTGCTGGCAGGCTTCATGGGCGGGCCCATCGACAATCTGCTGATGCGTATCACCGATATATTTCTGACAATCCCAGAGATATTGGCAGCTATGGCCCTTGCTGGCATCCTCGGACCGAGCACCACCAATCTGATCATCGCCCTGGGGCTGGTGGGATGGATGCGCTATGCGCGCGTGATCCGCGGGCAGGTTCTCTCGATCCGCGAACGCCAGTATGTCAAAGCGGCCCGGCTGTGCGGCCTGTCCACACCGGCCATCATCTTCTGGCACATTCTGCCCAGCTGCGTATCGTCAATCATGGTTCTGGTCACCGTTGGTCTGTCCAAATCGATCCTGGCCGTATCGAGCCTCGGCTTCCTGGGTTTCGGGGTCCAACCGCCCGCTGCCGAGTGGGGAACGCTGCTCATGGAAGGCAAAGCTTACCTGCTAATGGCCCCCCATCTGTCGATTTTCCCGGGGCTAATGGTGATGTTCAGCGTACTGGCTTTCAACCTGTCCGGAGACAGTCTCGGACAGCTATGGCGAACGGAGGCGCCTACTTCGTGAAGGCGGGCTGAAGTCGAATCCGCCGGCCCATGATGGCGACCCCTCAGCCCTCGCCCAAGAGCGCGGCCCGAAAACCCGCGTCCAGAGGGTCGTCCCCCAGCCAGATATCGAAGAGCGCATGGGCAAAATCCGCCCCCGCAACGGAACCCAGGACTTGACCATTGAGCTCCAGACTGGTCCCGCTGCCAGGCACAAAGGTCATGGCATAGCGGTCCCCGACACTCACATCGCGAAAAAAGCGACAGAAGGCCTCAATGCGCGCCGCCAGACGGGTACGCTCCTCGTCGGTCAGCCCCACGACGATGCGCTTGCGCATGGCCCTGCGGAAATCGTTGGCCTTGAAATCATAGAGGTAGGAGAGCTCCAAGCGGCGGGGACGACCGCCCTGATCTTCATCCGGATGCTCATCCTCAGGCAAATAGAGGGCCCCCACATATACCTTGAACAGCGCCAGGTAGTGGACAGTGCCCAGGCCATGCAGCTTGAAGGTCGTCTCTGCCACGCGGATCTCTTCGGGAAAGGTCACCCCCTCGATCTGGGCCGTCCATGCGGGAGCTGCCAGACCGCAGACCAAGAACAGCAGCCAAAGACCTAGCTTGGCCGAAAGGTGTCGGGGGTTGCCACGCGGGTGTGATTGGCGCCGGCTGTGAAAAAGACGCATCATACCGCCAAATGTAAGTTGTTCCGGTCTGCTTGACAAGCTTGTCCTCCGAGCCTCAACCGTAAAAGAAAAAAGCCCCCCTCCCGACATTGCGCCGGGTGGGGGGCTTCGGGTTTTACGATGGACCGCCTGCTCAGGCGGCCGGGTCGAGCTTGACTGCGCAGACCTTGAACTCAGGAATGCCCGAGATGGGGTCGAGAACCGCATTTGTTAGACGGTTGGCCGCGGCGCGGGCGTAATGGAAGGGGATGAAGATAGTCCCGTCCACCGCTTTGTCACTCACCTTGGCGATCACTGTGATCTCACCACGCCGTGACGCCACACGCACCTTGTCGCCATCATGGAGGCCGAAGTTTCGCGCGTCGTTGAGCGAAATCTCGACGAAGGATTCCGGGGCGCGCTCGTTAAGCCCCTCGGTCTTCATGGTCATGGTCCCGGTGTGGTAGTGGTAAAGGATCCGACCGGTGGTCAAAGAGAAGGGATACTCCTGGTCCGTGTGCTCGGCCGGGGCGATCCACTCGATGGCATGGAACATCCCCTTGCCGCGGGTGAACTGCTGTGTGTGCAGGATGGGGGTACCGGGGTGCTCCGCACTGGGACAGGGCCAATGGATGCCCTGGCCCTCGATGCGCTCATAGGTGATGCCCGCGTAGGAGGGTGTCACGCTGGCCAACTCGTTGAAGATCTCCTCACTGTTGGCGTAGTGCATCTCATACCCCATACGGGTGGCGATCTCACAGGTGATCCACCAGTCATCCTTGGCCAATCCCGGGGCGTCCAAGGCCTTGCGCACGCGCTGGACGCGCCGCTCGGTATTGGAGAAGGTCCCCTCTTTCTCGGCGAAACAGGCGCTGGGCAGGACCACGTCGGCCTGCATGGCAGTTTCGGTGAGAAAGATGTCCTGAACCACTAGAAAGTCCAGATGATTGAAGCAGGCTTCTGCGTGGTTGAGGTCAGGATCCGACACCAGGGGGTTTTCACCGATAATATATAAAGATTTCAGCTCACCGGTGTGCGCCTTGGGCACCATATCGGTGACCTTGAGACCGATCTTGGTGGGCAACTCATCCACGCCCCAGGCATCAGCCATCTTTTTTGAGATGGACAGGTCGCCCACCGGCTGATAGCCGCTGAAGACGTTGGGCAGGCCGCCCATGTCGCAGGCCCCCTGGACGTTGTTCTGTCCGCGCAGGGGGTTGACGCCCCCACCGGGTTTGCCCAGGTGACCGCAGAGCATGCTGAGGTTGGCCAGGGACTTGACGTTGTCTGTGCCAGTGGTGTGCTGGGTGATCCCCATGCAATAGAGAATGCTGGCCACCTTGGCCGTGGCGAAGCTACGCGCCGCGGCAATGATCTCCTCGGCGGGGATGCCGGTGATCTCGGCTACCCGATCCGGGGGGTAAGCCGCTACCATCTGCTCCAACTCGGCAAAACCTTCGGTGCGCGTCTCCACAAAGGTTTTGTCGTGGAGGTTTTCCTTGATGATAACGTGCATGAGACCGTTGATCCAGGCCACATCGGTGCCCAGGTTGGGGCGTAGATACTGGTCGGCAAACTGGGTGATTTTGATTCGCCGGGGATCCACCACGATGAGCTTGGCCCCCTTGAACTTCACCGCCCGTTTGACGAAGGTGGAAAGAACGGGGTGGTTCTCGGTGGTGTTGGAGCCGGTGACCAGGATCACGTCGGCGTCCTCGATATCGGCGATGGTGTTGGTCATCGCGCCACTTCCGAATGCTGCGGCCAGACCGGCCACGGTGGAGCTGTGTCAAAGTCGGGCGCAGTGGTCGATGTTATTGGTCTTGAGCACCGCCCGGGTGAACTTGTTGGCGATGTAGTTCTCCTCGTTGCTGACCCGCGCGCTGGTAAGCACCCCGATGCTGTCGGGGCCGTGGGTGTCCCGGATGGTTTTGAGCCTGTCCGCCACGAGATCGAGGGCCTCATCCCATGACGCCGCCCGAAATTCGCCGTTCTCCTTGATCAAGGGGGCCTGGAGGCGCTCTTCGGAGTTGACGAAGTTGAAGCCGAAGCGGCCCTTGACGCAGAGACTGCCGTGGTTGGGTTGGGCCTCCTCGGCCCCCGTCACCTTGACGACCTTGTTGTCCTGGACATGCAGATCCATCTGGCAGCCCACCCCGCAGTAGCTGCAGGTGGTGCGCGTCTTTTTGGTGTTCCACTGGCGGATGTCGTAGCGCACATCCTTTTCGACCAAAGCGCCCACGGGGCAGGCCTGGACGCACTCGCCGCAGAAGACGCAGTCGCTGTCTTTAAGAGGGCGGTCACCGGCGGCGATGATCTTGGATTCGGGCCCGCGATAGCCGAAGCTGATGGCGTTGTTGACCTGCACCTCGTTGCAGGCCTGAACGCAGCGACCGCATTGGATGCAGCGTGAGAAATCGCGCACGATGAAGGGGTTGACCGTCTCCATGGGGTAGCGCGTCTCGGTGCCGGCGAACGATTCACCGGAGACCTGATAGCGGTAGGCCAGATCCTGGAGGCGGCAGTCACCCCACACCGGGCAGAGCTCGTCGCTGCTGTCGTCAGCGTGCACCTGGAGTTGGAACTGGGTCCAGTCGCTATCGTCCGAACCGCGCACGGCGCAATTGTGATTGCCCGAGGAGAGCATCAACTGGAGGATGAGCTTGCGCGCCTCGACCACCTTAGGGCTTTCGGTTTGGACCTGCATGCCGGCCGCCGCCGGGGTTGCGCAGGCCGCCAAGAGGCTTCGAGCGCCGGCCACCTCCACTACACAGATGCGGCAGGCGCCGGTGGGTGTGGTTCCTTTAAGATGACAGAGGGTGGGGATATCGATGCTGTTGCGCCGGGCGACCTCGAGAATGGTCTCCCCCGCCTCGATTTCAAGTTCGTGTCCATTGATGGTGATGATTTTAGCCTCACTCATGGCAGGATCTGCGCTCCTTGATAAACGGTTAGATATCATAGAGATATCGGTCAGCGCAGCGACTACACGCACGGTGCTGGCAGACGCATCTCAGGTAGGGCTTTTTTATAGAAAAACCGCTGAATTGTCAATCGTCGGCAGCATCTGTCGTCAACGCCCTCTCTCTGTTCAGGCCCATTTGCGGCCGTCAATGCGCACCGCAGCTTCCTGCGCCTCCTGATCGTAAACGCACAGTTCCAAGGAGGCGGGCTCGAGCCGATAGGTCAGGCGCTGCCTTAGCTCCGGGTTCGAGAGCACCGCCGGGGTAAAGATGACGAGGTTGATGCCCGCTTGCCGTCGTGCCGAGGGCACCAGCAGACCGGGGTGGTTTTCGGTTCGGACGCGCTTGCCCACCCGCTGAGTGAAGGTGTAGCTTCCGGGATCGGCCAGGCGGGAATGATAACGGCTGCTACGGCTCACATCGATGAGGATGGCCGTGCACGCCACCTGGTAAATCAACCGCTGGCGCACGATGGGCCGGGGGTGATCGCGCAGGCCGATGGCTTCCCGAACCATGTGGTAGGCGGTTTCGTGGATGGTGGTGAGGGGATCCAGGCAGCCATACCAGACGGGGTAGGACCCATCGCTGTAGCGGGTGGGATAGAACGCGGCCCGCTGGAAAACGCTCTGGATGGCGAAATAGTAGTGGCCCGCCGGATCGAGGGCCGCAAAGGGGCTCACGTTGGCGCGCACCCGGTTCGCCTGGCGCAGGGCCAGTCGGGTGGCGTTACTGTCCGTATGGGAATCCTGGGGATCTAACAGATCGTCGAAGGCGGCTTCCGCGATCCGCCGGTTGATGTTGCGATAGGCGGGGGCGCCGTCAAGGGCCTTGGAGTGCCTGAAGAGATCATTTGACTCAGCCAAAAGCTCGCTGGGGTTCACAGCTCGACCAGATGCTCTGACAACTGGGCCGCCCGGAAAATACCGATGAATCCCTGGGTCTTCATCACTTCCAGGGGGCTCCAATTGTCCAGCTGCCGGTTCCGGCGGTTGACCCACGAATAGCAAAGCTCAGGATTTTGGGGGTAGAGGGTGCGCAGGTTCTGGTGAATCGCCAGCAGCCAGCCGATGCGATCCAGCATGTCGCGGTTATTGGCCAGGGCCTTGCCCTTGCGGTATTGGGTCAGCATGCGCCGGCTGTTGGCGCTAAGGCCCAGGAGAGCAAGCTGATCCGCTGTCGACAACTTCCAGAGCTCAAACAGACGCATGGTCATCTGGGTGAGTTGCTGACGTTTGGGCTCGTCCTCGAACGCATCCGCCTGGGCGTGCCTGAAGCCCTGGCTCAGAGTTTGCCCATTGAACTGAAAACTGCTGCCTACCTGGGAATGCGCTAAAGATGACATGGGATCGCCCCCCTTTCAACACACATATACGCATTTTTTGGGTACATGTCAACACATACCCGTCGTCCTTCCCTGGCAATATAGATTAACGCCAGAGCAAAAAAATACGCCGCAGAGCTTATGGCGAGCCGTTCTACCCGTCCAGCCAATTCAGTGGTGGCTATATTTTTTTGGCCCGCTCCCTGAGGGACTCTGAAAGATGACGGATGTGCTCCGGAGTCGTCCCACAGCATCCACCGACGAGGGTCGCGCCGGCATCGATGCACGCAGCCATACCGGCGGTAAATGCGGGGGGGCGCATCTCATAGGAGGTCTTTCCGTCTTTCAGGAGGGGTTTGCCGGCATTGGGTTTAGCGATCAAGGGCAGGTCTGTGTGCGCCCGCATGAGTTCAATGATGTGGGCGGTTTCGTACGGGTCAAGATCGCCGCAGTTTGCCCCGATTGCCGTCGCCCCGGCATCAGCCAAGGCCAGGGCGGCCTCCTGGGCCGAATTGCCCATGAGCGTACGCCCGCCGTTGTTCGTGGTCTGGAACGACAAGCTTACCAGAACCGGCATGGTCGACACCTCAAGGCAGGCACTCAGCGCGCAGAGCGCCTCACGCAGGTCCATCATCGTCTCGATGAGGAAGCCATCGACACCGCCGGCCAGTAAAAACCCCGCTTGCTCCCTGAAAGTATCCCGGAACTGATCCTCAGAATAGGTGCCATAGGGTTTGAGCATCTGGCCCGTCGAGCTGATATCGCCGAGAACGTAATGCCCATCAGTCGTTGCAGATGCGGCCAGGCTTGCGCCCTTATGGTTGACCGCCTCCACCTCCACACCGACAGAGTGGCTCTCGATAAAAATACGATTCATGGTCAAGGTGTTTGTGATCAGAATCTCACTGCCGGCGTCAATATAGGCCTTGTGAACAGCGGCAACCGCATCTGGATGTGAGATACAGCCCTGCCCACCCATCTCTAAGCCCTTGTCGGCGAGTTGAGTGCCCATGGCCCCGTCGAGCAGCACGGGGGCCCCTTTTGTCAGGCGTTCAGTTAAGTTCATGTTCATCTTCTCCTGTGAGTCCAGATATGAAGGCAACAGCCGAAAAGCGCGGTCGTTGACCCCGTTTCATTCAGACGCATACGCTCTATCCACCCAAAATCCGGGTCAAATGGTCAACCCCTTTTTCAAAGGTGGCGTCATCCATATGCATGAATGAGAGCCTGAAGAAAGACCTCGCCTGGGATGCGAAGGAGAAATCCGCGCCCCTGCGCCAGGGCACTGGCGCGGGGGGCAGGGGCGCTTCACTTTTGATCCACAGGCTATAGCCGGTCTGGGTCCCGCAGACGCTTAAATGCCCCAGTGATCCGATCAATTCAAGCAAACGGTCTCTGCGCCGGCGCATGCGCATTGCTACGGCCTCAAGGTGTTTTTGATACAGACCTTCTCGAAAAAACTCGCGCATGCCCCGTTGCATCAGGCCAAACGAACCGATGTCGGCGGAGAATTTAGCGTAGAGACACTTTTCGAAAAGATCCTGGGGCACCACCATGAAACCCAGGCGTATACCGGACACCGTGGTCTGGGACAGGCTTTTAACGTAAATGGTCTGTTGGGGGCAGATATCCACAAAGCGCGGGCCCGCCTGGGGCCGAAACTCGGACAGGCAATCGTCCTCCACGATGTAAAACCCATGCCGAAGGGCCAGCGCGGCGATGGCCGCCTTTTTCTCCCGGCTATAAGCCCTTCCCGTGGGATTGTGCACCGTGGGCATGGTGTAGAAGAGACGGATCTGAGTTTGGCTGAGCTTCTCTTCCAGGCGCTCGATATCCGGCCCATCTTCGAGCAGGTCCACGAAGTGACGCGCCTTGAACAGAGAGATGGCCCCCGGATAGGTGGGATCTTCAAAAAGCATGCATGCGGCGATATCGGCGGCAAACATCTTGGAGACCAGATCCAACCCCTGCTGGGCACCCGAGATGATCACCATCTGCCGGGCCGCCACGTGGTAAAACTGGCTCAACACATGGATAAGCCCCGGATCCCCCTCGGCCGGTGTGGGGGCCAGGGCGTGGGCCTTCTCCTCCTCGAACAATCGGTTGAAGATCGCCTGCAGCCGTTCATAGGGAAAGAGGCTCTCGTCCAGATAATCGGTGTGAAAGTCAAAGATGCCCTGGGGAGCGGCAAGCTTCTCCGGGAAGCGCACATAAGAACCGCTCCCCACCCGGTTCTCGATCAAACCCTCCTGCTTCAGGATATCGAAAGCGCGCAGCACCGTCAGCTTATTGCACCCGAAATAATCGGCGAACCAGCGAATGGCCGGAATCTTCTCACCGGGCGTATAGCGGCCGGAGGCGATCCGCTCCCGGATGGTCCGGGCGATGGTCTGGTAGCGGGATGTTTTCATATTCATCGTTGACAGTATTAATACATTTATATATTTGTACTATACTAATGGCATAAATGTTAATGTTATTCAAACCCCCGCAGCCCCAGCTGCCGGATGGAGGATGGTATCATGCCCCGGGAAAGTATCAATAAGGGTTTTGCCGAGATGTTCAAAAACGGCGTCATCATGGACGTCACCAACGCCGATCAGGCGCGCATCGCCGAAGAGGCGGGGGCGTGCGCGGTCATGGCCCTGGAGCGCGTACCCGCCGACATCCGCAAGGATGGGCAGGTGGCCCGCATGAGTGACCCGGCCATGATCCAGTCCATCATGGAAGCGGTCAGCATCCCCGTGATGGCCAAGGTGCGCATCGGACATTTCATGGAGGCGCAGATCCTCCAGGCCATGGGGGTCGACTTTATCGACGAAAGCGAAGTACTCACCCCGGCCGACGAGGTCCGCCATGTGGATAAGGGCCAATTCGAGGTGCCCTTTGTGTGCGGCGCACGCAATCTGGGCGAAGCCCTGCGGCGCATCAACGAGGGTGCCGCCATGATCCGTACCAAGGGCGAGGCGGGCACCGGCAACATCGTCAACGCCGTCACCCACATGCGTGCCATCAACGAAGCGATCTGCGCCCTCGCGGGTATGGACGACCATCAATTGACCCTCGCGGCCGGTGAGATGCGGGTGCCCCTCACCCGGATCGAAGAGACCCGTGAACGAGGCCGCCTCTCCGTGGTCAACTTCGCCGCCGGCGGTATCGCCACACCAGCGGATGCCGCCCTGATGATGGCCCTGGGGGCCGACGGCGTCTTCGTGGGATCAGGCATCTTCAAATCCGCCCAACCGCCCAGG
>JBNKKA010000138.1:0-11915 GCA_050291585.1 Desulfobacteraceae bacterium | reverse complement strand
TATCCCATCAAAGGTTCCTTCTTTTGCTCCCTTCAACCCTCTTGCCCACGGGACAAATTTTAACTTCACCTCATAGCCAACCTTATTATAAGCTTGGACAATAATTTCCGTGATTGGTCCCCCATTCTCTAAGCTTTTCCCATAGTAAGGAGGATAATCCACATAAGCCAAGACCACCTTGTTTTCATTGGCTACTGCTTGCAACGAGTAAATCAAGAATACCAAGATCGCCACTAAGAGTTTGTACTTCATGTTGACCTCAAAAAAAATGTATTGAATATATGCCTTAAAAATGAAGTGAATGATTGATTGCCAATGACACTCCCGAGCACAGAACGGAATACTCAGGGGCCGAGCGTTAGCGAGGTCCCTTGGAGTTAATTGTTAGCTGCTTTTTTATACAGATCATTCTGAAAGTTATGATTGCACCGGCTAAGAAAGTAAATATGCCCAAAACACAGATTAATATAGCTTCCGAATTAAAAAATATCTGTATAATGCAAAACAATACTACTAAATCACACAAGATAAATAAAAACCACAATTTTTCAAAGCTATAATCAATAGAAGCCTGTTTAAGACTTTCTCCATAAATCAATTTTTCATTGCTCATTTCCAATGTATTTGTAATCCTTTTAATAGCGAAATAATGCCATATTGCTATTATTGGTAATAGTAAAAAGCTAAAAATCCATCCCGCACCTACTCCAATCCCAATTATTAATGAGAATGAAATAAATAAATTTCTCTTTATAAAATACTCAATTTTGTGCTTTTCATTTTCGGAGGAGACAATATATCCCATCCCAAATATGCCAAAAGGGAAATAGACAGTTCGTCCATTAGAATCCTTTTTAAAGCTTGAGTTTATTATCTGATTAAAAAACCGCATATTCTATCCATGTATCAGATGGCAGCTAACAGTAATATTCTCGAGTTTTTCTCGTTTTCGTTGCAGCAAGCCAGAGTTTCCACCGCATTATCCATTTCCAAAGACACTGGTAAAAACAAGAAATCGAGTGAAAATCTGTTAAATATTAAATAGATAGTACCACATTGTGGTATTGCCTCCTCACTTTTCATTTTGCGGAAAGTGACTAGTTTTTGTGCCATATGGGGGTGTTATCTAGTCAGCTCGTTTTGGTACCATCCTGATATTAGCGTTCTAAAGCATCTCATAACCTATTGTTTATTCATATGATACTGGGTTGAGGATGCGCTATTCTCAATGGGCAAAATGCGCAAGGAGTGACATTACGGCAGAATGGCCGACCTGCAAAATTTTATAATTAGTTGAATATTCATGAAGTTACAAAAAATATTCAACATAGCATGCTGAGACATATGGAAAGTGGTTCGTTATCCCATAAATGGTACACCACAGCAACCGCCTTGTGCACCGCCTCGTCCCCAATACACCGTGCAGGATGGCATCGGAACCGCCTGGGAGGCCATCCTCCTGCGCGCGCTTGCATCGGATGTTGACCAACGCTATCTATGGATGGAATATATGCAAGCGGATATCGACAAAATAATAAAACCATAAAGGGAGTAAGATGGAAGCAATGATCAACCGTCAAAGAGACGGCCTGGAGAGGGAACTGCTCGAAGGTGTACGCCTGGTAACGCGCTGCTGGGGTGCAAAAACCCTGATGGGGGAGTTTCATATCAAAGCCGGCAGCCAACTGCCCGACCACAGCCACCCCCATGAAGAGACCGGCTATCTCGTCAGCGGCCGCCTGGATCTAACCATCGACGGCACCTGCCACGAGTTCTCTCCCGGGGACACCTGGTGTATTCCCGGCGATGTGCGCCACAGCGCCGTAGCGCTCACCGACGTGGTCGCCCTGGAGGTGTTCACTCCGGTGAGGGAGGACTATCTTCCCGAGCAAGGATAACTCGAAGCAGTTAAATGGGCGTACCGATCAATTCGGTGGCCACGGGTCGATAGGCCACACAGCGCACCTCAACACTGGCCCCCAGAGGCAAGGAGGCGACGCCGATGGCCACCCGGGCAGGCTTGTGGTCTTCGAAGTAGCGGCTGTAGATCTCATTGAACTCGCTGAACTGGCCCATGTTGGTCATGAAAACATCCACCGACACCACGTCAGCCGTACTCAGACCGGCGGCCGCGAGGATGGCGACCAGATTCTCCATGGCCTGGGGGGCCTGGGAGCTCAGGTCGGGGCCGGCCAGGGAACCGCTTGTCGGATCGATGCCCAGTTGACCGCTCAGATAGAGGAAAGGGCCTGCGGCGATTGCCTGTGAATAGGGGCCGATGGCGGCGGGGGCCTTGTCAGTGCTGACGCTCTCAAGACTCATAACTGCTCCTTTTACCCTCATCTTTCGGAAGATCGGTTTTCGTTTTCACCAATTGACGCTCAACAGGTAAGATGAAAACAGGCGGCCAGACCTTGGTCCTGAGCCCCCTCCTTCAATCGCTGATTATACTTCTGGCGGGCCTCGACATTGGCCAAGATGGTGAGCCGAATCCCCTCGGCCCCAAGGTCTGCAACGAGACCGGAAACTGGCCGCATGCGGCCATGGATGCCGGTGCCCACCACTATTTCGCGGGACCCGGCGGCCAGTAGGGGGGCCAGGTCTTCCCGGCTGAGCACATGCCCCCTGGCACGCCACCAGTGGTCCTTAACGCTGCCGTCGGGAAAAATCAACACGTCTGTTGAGAACCTCTGCCCGGCGATGGTGATGGTGCCAAATTCAAGGTCATCGATATGCATGCCACCTCCCACGGGGGTCGTTAGGGGTAACGGGCAGCCCCAGATCCGATACCGGATGAATTTAGACCGCAACGCGACCGGCTTCAATTGACCCCTTTGGCTGGGGAGTAGTATAAGCCATACTATCCTCCGGGTACAATCAGAAACCTTAGCATCGCGCAACTTGGATGACATCTTATGCAACCGGCAAGCGCAGAGACCCCATATCCATTTGCCTGAAAGGTAGTGATTCCCATGACGCTAAAGACACCCGCACAAGCACGCCATGAAGCGCTTCGAATCGTGGGTCAGACCCAGATCAGAGGATTTGCCATGGCCTGCCTGCTCTTAGCGCTAACGGCGGCCATCTCGACCGGTTGCGCCACGACGCCCGCCCCCCCGGCAGAACCGAAAACGACCGCTACCGGGGAGAAGATGTACCAGGCCGGTAAGCGCTGGTATCTCCAGGGCTGCTATCAGGAGGCGCTACGGTACTACTTCGGCGCCTATGAGCACTTCTGCGCCGGTGATCGGTTGGCGCCTACGGCGCGGGCCCTCAACAGCATCGGCAACCTCTACCGCCGCCTGGGGGATCCCGAGGCGGCCCTGACCTTTTATAACGAGGCCCTCGAGATTGACCGCCAGTTGGCGGACACCGCCGGCGAGGCCCAGACCCTTATCAACCGCTCCGCGGCCCTGCTGGATGCTGGTCAGCCCGACCGGGCGGCCGCCGACCTGAAACACGCCACCCCATTGACAGCGGACACCCCGCGTCTGGCCTTGGCCCTGCATCGCAGCAAGGGCATTTTATTCACCCGCAAGGGAGACCTGGTCGCTGCGGAGACCCATCTCCAAAAGGCCATGGGCGCCGCAGCGTCCGGAGGTACCAAAACCTCAGATGGCGCAACAGCGCTTGAAAGCGCCGCCGCCCAATACGCCATGGGGAAGCTACGCATGGCCCAGGAGAAACCGGCCGAGGCACGCCCCTACTTCACCCGTGCCCTCAGTATAGACCGCCAAACGGGGCACTCCCATGGCATGGCCGATGACCTGGAAGCCCTCGGTGACTGCGCCCGCCAACTCGAAGCCTGGTCCCAGGCCTCATCTTACTACCAGCGTAGCGCGAAAATCTTCGCCCTCCTGGACCACACCGACAAAACCCGCCAGCTCCTCGAAAGGCTCCAGGCCCTTAAGGCCGACCACCCTGAGGAGGTCAACGCTGAGCTGACTCTCTTCTTCATCAACCGCTGGGTGGAGGGGGAGCAGGACGCCAAGATCTGTCCCTGACAGGCAGGCTGAAAAATTCAGGGCGGTTCAGGGCAGCGCTATACAGTGTCCATTCAGAAATAGTGAATCTCGCCTGAGTTCAAGGCGGGTGGCGGATTCAAACCGGAGGCATATTGGTAATATGTTGAGGATTTGAATCTGTCACCCAACGCGGAAATCGGGTGAGAGGCGCTTTTTCTGGATGGACATTAGAAAGGTTTCGTCTCCCGGGCGATCCCCAACAGCTCCCGAACCGTCTCCAGAAAGGGGCCGTCCAGGGGGCGCCATTTAGGATGCAAGGCTTTATCGTCTGACCAGATCATGTCGACGATGTCATAGCGTTCCGGGATGGTGTGCTCTTTGTCGCGGCCGTAAATGGTGCGCGGATAGTATTCGATGAACAACATGCGTGCGGGTTCGATACTGAAGCGATGGGTGAGGGTCGTGGCGATGTGGGTGCAGCAGGCGCGCACCGTCACTTTCTTGAGGTTGGAGCCGTTGGTGGGCAGGTCGGCGGCGATGGCGATGAAGGGTTTGAGCAGGGTCAGGGATGCATCTTCTGAATCACTCAAATCAAAAAGGCAGAGTCGACATTTGCCGGCGGCCAGGTTAAATTTCCCGCCCCAACCGTCCCAGGCAAAGATATCGTTGAAAACCATACGTACCTGATTCACTGTCAACCCTCCCGGCATGGCCAGCCTGTGAAGTGATCCGCCATTGAAACAGCCATAAAATTAAGGCCTCCCCGGAGAATTCCAGCAGGGATACCCCATTTTAGCCTCAGCGGCCTATTTTTTACAAGATAGGGCAGATTGTTAAAAAATAAACCCTTGGGACATAAATGCCGTTAGGCGTTGTTAGGGAGCGTCCAAAAAAATGTCGTCAACCTGGACCCGGCCACGAATGTGAAACGCCTGAATCCCTTCCAGACTGACTCCGGGTTGTGCGTCCCAGAGGTCCGCGTCCAGATGACGCTCGTGGGTGTGCCAGCGCCCGTCGACGCTGCCAAGCCCCAGACCGTGATGGATGAAGGGCCCCTGCCCCAAGAGGTCGAAGTTGCTGGGGGTGTAGTAGAGGGTCTTCTCCCCCGCCGAGGTCTGCAGAACAACGGATACGAAGAAGTAAAGGTCGCCTTTCATATCCCAGGTCAGGCGCCAGGGGCCTGCGCCGGCGATAAGCTTACCAGTGTCGGTAAGCCGTTCACCATCAAACCGGCTGAGCTGGAAGCTGTTGTTGATCCAATTACCCACCAGGTCGGTGACATTCGACTGGCGCACAGCATCATAGGAGGTCTCAGCATAGGCGCCTGGGGGGTCATCATCGAGGAGGGTCCAGTGGGTGCCGGTTTGACCCACCAGATCGGCGTCATAGAGAATGCGGGGGTCGTCCGTGGGTGGCTGTGGCGGTTCGGGCTGGAGGTCTGGAACGGCAGGCGGCGCATCGGGTGGAAGGGTAGGCACCTCCCTCTCCCGGGCCGGCGCATGGAAGACGATCTCACCGGAATCGGCGCTTTGATTGCCAAAAAAATCTACACTGCGCCCCACAAAATAGTGGCTTTCGCCGTCGGCCAGGCCCGTGAGGGTGCAGCTTGTGGCGGTTCCCTCCCAGACCGGCTCGAGGTACTCATACCGTCCGCCCACCTCGCGGTGATAGATGCGATAGCTTGCGGCGTCGGGCTCTCGGATCTCCTCCCAGGCCAGGGTCACCTCGGCCGCCTGTGCAGCCACGCTAGTCAACCCAATAATTAGAAGGGCAAGTGCTTGTCCAAATAAACGCCATCGCTTACTGATGCAGAAAAAACCTGACATGAGGTGCCTCGCTTCGACGGAGTCGGCAATCAGGGGCATGGGCCCAGGATGTCCCATTCGGTCCCAGGTAGATCCATAAGATCAATAATCGTACCAATGGCCTCGACATCGCCTGGCCTAACTTCCAATATACCGTATTTATACGTATTTAATGGGGCCTTGGGATAAATTATAGAGCACTGACGACCGGGTATAGACGGCGCCCGTCTGTGTCGAAATGAAAGGGTCTGTATGATATGCGTTTTAATATCAAAAAGTTGTGAGGATATGTGTCAGAATGGAAGGGGCGATATTGGACCGTCGCTCAAGAGCGGGTCAGGCGCCCATAGATCTGAAACAAACGGTCGGGCAACTCACGCACATCCTGAAACACCGTGTGGTGGGCCCTGCCGTATAGGTCGTCCAGGCGGGCGTCCGAACCGATGTTGACCGTGATCCCCTTGGTGTGGATCTGGTGGGCGCGGGCCTCCTGAATGGCCCTGCGGGTATCGGCGATGGCCGCCAACCCCTTGTATTCTGTGTCGTTGGGGAAGCCGTCTCCCAGGACCATCAGCAGGCGCACCGCAGCGGGCACCTCCCCCAACCGGCGGGTGGCGTGGCGGATGGCGGCCCCCATGCGGGTGGCCCTCAGGGGGGTCATGGCGGCGATACGCCCCTCCACATTTGGGTCCATGGGATCGCCAAAGTCTTTGATGCGCAGATAGTCCACCCCCAGGCGACCGGTGCCCGAAAACCCAGCGATGGCAAAGCTATCGCCCACTACCTGAAGGGCCTCGCAGAAGAGGACGATGGCCGTCTGGGTCACGCCCAACACCGTCTGGTCGGTACCATGGGCCAGGTTGGCGGTGGAGCGTGACAGGTCCACCAGCAGCAGAACGGCCACGTCACGCTGGTGCTTGATGGGCTTTATGTAGAGCCGGTCCGAAGGCATACGGCCGGCTTTTTTATCGATGGCGAAATCAAGCATGGCGCGATAGTCGAAACTATCGCCCTCCCGCCAGGGCCGCAGCAGCTTCAACCCCTGGGGCTTGAGCAGCTCGAAGGCGTGACGGATGCGGGCCACCAGGCCGGGGTGGTGTTCCAGGGTGCGGCGATAAAAGGGGTCGCTCACTTCAGGCAGGCACTGTTCGCGCACCAGGGTGTGGCCGGTGAGGTACTCGCTCAGCTGGGCGTCCCACTCTGGGTAGCGGAAGATTTCCCCCTCTGTCGTTGGAGAGCTTGCGGCCGAAGACCCAGCCCTCCCCAGGAGGGTGGAAAGATCCAGATCTGACAGGGCCAGTCGGATCTCCCCAGGAGCCTTTTGAGACGGGCCGCTCGGTGGTGGCAATTCGTCGCGGGACGCTAGGGTCAATTGATAAAGATCGGCGGGCGATAGAAAACCCTCCTGGCGCTGCAACCGCTTGCGCAGATCGGATTGAAATAGCCGCACCCCCCGTTGAGCCAGGACGCGACGCAATCGCCGAGCGGTGCGCTCGTGGGCGGCAAAGGCCCGGCGCACCAGAGCCGGTCGCAGCCGGTGTCCGAAGGGGGTCCAGAACCGCTCCAGGACGTCTCCTCCCGCTGACCCGCCCATGTACGCTTCAACCTCGGCATAGGCCGCCTGAGCCAGGCGGGCGCTGGCCTCCACACCGCGGCCGGGTGCCAGCGCATCTTCGACTCTGGCCATTAAAGCGGTAATCATGGGCCAGGCATCGCCGGCTGCCTGGCGTATGGGTTGATCCGCGACGCCGAGGGCCACTGCGGCGTAGAGCGGCAGGAGAAGATCTGACGGGGTCGGGCATGCAAGGACCGCCTTGAGTTCCGCTGCCAGGAGGGGCCTCATCTGGCGCGCCAGTCCCGGGTAACGGGCAGTTGTGGCCTGGCGCAGACGGCCATGTTCGAAAACTGTGAAAAGAACCTCGGCCAGGGCAGGGATGGAGAAGGCCTGGAAAAAGCGTTCGATATCCAACAGCCCGTCGGCATCGGCCCCAGCCCCTCTCAGGGGGGCACACCCCGACTGCAGGTTGAAGCGCTGCATATCAAAATCAAAGCTGCCAAACTCGAAACAGGCCGCTTCCAGCTTCACCAGAAGCTTATAAAGATCCCTGTTCTCGTCCTTGTGGCCGTAGTGGTCGCACTCCAAGGGCAGGTAGATGCACCTACCGTCGGCATAGACCAAGGCATTATCAACGCCCCCGGGAAGCGCCTCAAGGTTGAGGATGGGCACCTGGCGACCCAGACGGGCCTGTAGATAGCGGCTTAGCTGCCCTTGCACGGCCGCCAGGGGCACGCTGATCTGCAGTCCCTCACAAAACACCCGGGCACTGCGGGCCTCGAGGGCCAGAAAGCGCCGTACACCGTCTGAGTTGCGCTCATCTGAGGCCAGGGCATAGGAAACGAAAGCGGTCAGCGCGGATTCGGACAGGTGGGCGGCACCGGCCCCGAGCCCCTCTATAAAAGGTTCCGCGAGGCGTTGATCCACCCGCATCACTCGCGCCAGCTGGGCGATCTGAAAACTGCGCCGGGGTGGGTTCATCCCAGTCACAGCCTGGGGCAGGAACTGGGTCATGTAAATGCTACGGTTGTATGTCAACGGCAGCCCAAAGCAGGTGTCGAGCAGCTCCAGGAAGGCGAGTGCGGCGGTCTTTTCGCCCTGGTCCAGGAGCTGGCTGACCTGCTCCAGAGGGCCTTTGAGGGCATAGACGCCCTTGGTGAGGAGGGTCGCCAGAGCGGTGTCGAAGGCCTCTAGGAGGGACGCATCCTCTGCCAGGAGCACCGCGGGCAGGTGTTCGGCCAAGAGTTGACCGAGGCCGGCACCTTCCCTGCGGGTCGTGGCGAGGCGCTCGGCATAGAGCTGCACACGCTTAAAGCTCGTCCGCCCCACCAAGCGTAAAAACCCATGGGCCACGGCCTGGCCGAAGGCGCCGGCCATGGCAAGGGCCTCGATGGTTTGGGTGACCAGCAGGTCCAGCTCCGCGGTGGACACAATCCGATTGTCAGCCGCGAGCGCCTTGCGCACAAGGGCGGCCGTCTGGGGATCGGCCAGTGCGAGTTGATCGAGGGGATGCTGATCGGATGGTGGATGGTGCGCTGCCATCTCAGAACAAGTCGGCGACGAGTTCGGCAAGGGTTTCCTGGAGGCGCTCATCATCGCTGAGGGGCAGACAAACGGCGGCTCGGCAGGCGTCCACGGGAGCAACCCCCTGAGCCATCATCTGCCCGGCGTAGATCAGGAGCCGTGTACTAGCCCCCTCGGTGAGGCCGTGCTCCCGAACGTTGCGGATCTTCTCCCCCAGGCTGACCAGGGCCTGGGCAGTGACGGCATCCACCCCGCTCTCACGAGCGACGATCTCGGTCTCCTGATCGGTGGCGGGGTAGTCGAAGTCCAGGGCCACGAAGCGTTGACGGGTACTCTGTTTGAGATCCTTGAGGAGCGACTGATAGCCGGGATTGTAGGAGATGACCAGCTGAAAGCCGGGGGCCGCCGAGATCACCTCACGGCGCTTGTCAATGAAAAGGGTGCGACGATTATCTGTGAGGGGGTGGATCACCACGGTGGTGTCCTTGCGCGCCTCGACCACCTCGTCCAGGTAACAGATGGCGCCCATGCGCACCGCCTGAGTGAGGGGGCCGTCCATCCAAACGGTCGCGTCGTTTTTAAGCAGGTAGCGGCCGATGAGGTCCGAGGCAAAAAGATCCTCATGACAGGCCACGGTGATGAGGGGGCGTTTGAGCCGCCAGGCCATGTACTCCACGAAACGGGTCTTACCGCAGCCGGTGGGCCCCTTGAGCATCACCGGCAGCCGGCAGCGGGCGGCGGCGTCAAACAGGGAAACCTCGTCACGGACCTGCAGATAGTAGGGTTCCTCCTGAATCTGATGGGTGACCACAACGTCCGCATCGGCCGATGCCATGGGGGCTCCTTCTTTAGCGCGCATCCTGAAATATTGACACTGAGTAGGAAAGGTTTATAGTTACCCGACCTCAAACACACGGCTCAAGTTTCGCCGGCCGCCTCCGATCAACTGGTTAACGCCTTTTCAAGGCTGCCGGCTCATCCCGGCGGCCGTGTTCACATCTGTGTCGAAACCCAAATCGAGATAGAGCCGTCAAAGACCGAATTGCATTTTATAATATTGATGCAAGCGAAAGACAACCACGATATGATTGAACGGCTGACATACGAAGACAAAGAGATCCTGCTCATTGGAACGGCCCATGTCTCACGGGAGAGTGTCACGCTGGTGGAGGAGACCATCGCCGCCGAAACCCCCGACACCGTCTGTGTGGAGTTGTGCCCTTCACGCTATCAGTCCATCAGACAGAAGGACCACTGGCAGAACACCGACATCATCAAGGTGATCAAGGAGAAAAAGGCCTTTTTACTGCTCTCCAACCTCATGCTAGCCTCCTTCCAGAAACGGATCGCCAAGAAAATGGATATCCAGCCCGGGCAGGAGATGATCCAAGCCATCACCTCGGCAGAAGCCGTGGGCGCCCAAATCGTGATGGCCGACCGCGATATCCGCACCACCCTGTCACGCGCCTGGCGCATCATGAGCTTCTGGAACAAGATCAAGCTGCTCTTTCAAATGATCCTTTCCATGGGGGAGGTGGATGAGATCAGTCAGGCAGATATCGAAAAAATGAAGGAGCGCGATGCCCTGGAAGCGATTCTCAGCGAAGTGGGCGAGTCCATGCCCGCCATCCGCCATGCCCTCATTGACGAACGCGATTTGTATCTGGCCGAAAAAATCCGCAAGGCCCCCGGCAAAAAGATCGTCGCCGTGGTGGGTGCCGGCCATGTGCCTGGGATCATGCGCCACTGGGGTGAACCCATCGACATAGCGGCCCTTGAGGAGTTGCCCCCCAAAAAAAAGGGTGCCGGCCTGATTAAGTGGATCATTCCCCTGGCCATCCTCATGCTCCTGGCCTTCGGTTTCACCAGCGGCGGCGTCAAAGCAGGCACCGATATGATCACCTGGTGGATCCTGGCCAACGGCATCCTGGCCGGCATCGGGGCCACCATCGCATTAGGCCACCCGCTAACCGTGGTCTCCTCCATCGTGGCGGCCCCCCTGACCTCTCTCAACCCCATGATCGCCGCCGGCTGGGTCTCAGGCCTGGTGGAAGCCTTTTCGCGCAAGCCGCGGGTACGCGACTTTGAACGCCTCTCGGAAGACATCATCTCCGTGCGCGGCTTCTGGCGCAACAAGGTCACCCGCATCCTCCTGGTGGTGGTTTTCACCAACCTAGGCAGCGCCGTGGGGACTTTTGTGGCCATCCCGATGATGGTGAAGCTGCTCTAGCGAGCCCTACCCCGGTTGGGCGATCTTAACCACCATGCGTTGATAGGTCCCACCACCGGGTGCGTCATGGGTCAAGGCGACGGTGCGCAGGCGGTCCTCGGCGAACCACTGGATGCACTGGGGGTAGAGCTCCCATTCGAGACTCAGCCCCTTCTCCTGAATATCCGCTAAGGTGTCACCCTCCTCGATGGCGAAGGCGCGTTGGCCGATGATGGGTCCACTGTCCTCGCCATAATCGATGAAGTGCACCGTGCAGCCCCCCAACTTACATCCATAGCGAAAGGTATCGCCGTAGCCGTCCACTCCGGGAAAGGATGGCAACAGGGCGGGATGGATGTTCATAATACGCGGCCGCGAGGGCTCGCGGTTGAAATGATCGATGAAGAATGGGGTGAGGTTGCGCATGAAGCCAGCCAGTACCACCAGGTCCACATCGTAGGACGCCAGTTGCTCGATGAGGGCTGCTTCGGCCACAACACGGGAGTGTAGAAAACGCTTCAAGCGCCCCGGCTCAGTTCCGACCGGCAAGAGGGTTTGGCGATGGCCCAGATCATCCACATCGACATCCGTCGGCAGGGCCACCGCGTGGGGATTCTCCTTAACCCTTGCTATGATCGCGCCATAATCCACCACAAACTGGGGGATACCGTGCTTCTCGGCGCGCCCCAAGCCTTTGGCTTCGGGGTTGTCACTGCCCACCACACTGATCTGGGCGTCGATGGCGCCTTTTTGGCAGGCATCGATGATGGCCTGCAGATTGGTGCCGCCCCCCGAGATCAGTGCCCCGATTTTGATCGTCATATTTGCTCTCCTATAAAATTGTGAACGCCTCATCC
>JBNKKA010000137.1:0-12060 GCA_050291585.1 Desulfobacteraceae bacterium | reverse complement strand
TCCCATCGTGGACCTTTGCATGCAAAAAGGCTTTCTGATCAACTGTGTTCAGGAGAAGCGCCTTCGTTTTGTACCGCCTCTGAGCATTACGCGAGGAGAGATCGACGACCTGATCACCTGTCTGGACGAGGTCTTTTCCGACCCGCCAGACTGAAAGAAATCCACGAGTCGCAGCGTTTGACATATTTGAAGCGGGAAAGAATTAAACCGAGCTTACTGCTCAATTTCAAGGTCCGGAGACTTAAGTAAGGTCTGAAGAACTCAGCGGTATCATCCTATTATGCTCTTCATGTCCTTGTTAATAAACGCGCCTGTCACATCAAGTAAGGAGAAAACTGGTGGGTGAACAAGTAAAAAAAGTAGTGCTGGCATATTCTGGTGGTCTGGACACCTCCGTGATTCTCAAATGGCTGATCGAAACCTATGACTGCGAGGTGGTGGCTTTTTCCGCCGACCTGGGCCAGCCCGACAGCATGGCTCACGTGGAAGCGAACGCCATGAAGACGGGCGCCTGCAAGGCTTACATCGAGGACCTGAAGGAAGATTTTGTGCGTGACTATGTCTTCCCGGCCTTCCGCGGCAACGCCATCTACGAGAGCCAGTATCTGCTCGGAACCGCCATCGCCCGGCCCCTCATTGCCAAGCGGCAGATGGAGATCGCGGCCCTGGAAGGGGCCGACGCCGTCAGCCACGGGGCCACCGGCAAGGGTAACGACCAGGTGCGTTTCGAGCTCGGCTATCTGGCCCTCGACCCCAGCATCAAGATTATTGCCCCCTGGCGTGAATGGGACCTCAACTCGCGTACGGCCCTGATGGCCTTCGCCACCAAGCATGGCATCGCGGTGCCCACTACCCACAACAAACCCTACAGCACCGATGGTAATTTTTTACACATCAGCTACGAGGGTGGCATGCTCGAAGATCCCTGGACCGCAGCGCCGGACGATATCTTTACCCTGACCGTCTCCCCCCAAGATGCCCCGGACACCCCCGAAGAGATCGTTTTGACATTTGCCAAGGGCAATCCCGTGGCCCTCAACGGCGAAGCGCTCTCACCAGGTAAGATGCTAAAAGCCCTCAACGAATTGGGCGGCAAGCACGGCATCGGCCGGGTGGATCTTGTGGAGAACCGCTTCGTGGGTATGAAGTCGCGTGGCGTCTACGAAACCCCCGGCGGCACCATTTTGCGTCAGGCCCACCTGGGCATGGAATCTATCACCATGGACCGTGAGGCCGTTCACCTGCGCGACGGTCTGGTGCCCAAGTTCGCAGAGCTGATCTACAACGGCTTCTGGTTCTCCCCCGAGCGGGAGATGCTCCAGACCCTCATCGACAAGAGCCAGGAGGTCGTCAACGGCCAGGTACGCCTCAAGCTTTACAAAGGCAATTGCAGCGTCAACGGACGCCAGTCGGACAACTCCCTCTACCGCGAAGACTTCGCCACCTTTGAGGATGACCATGTCTATAGCCACAAGGATGCAGAGGGTTTTATCCGATTGAATGCATTGCGTTTGCGCATTCAGAAAATGGTGAATCCGTAATAACGCAGTGCGCCGGTGAGCCAGTTAGCCGGTGTGCCAGTATATGTATTCTGCCTATCACTGGCTGACCGGCACACTGGCGAACTGGCATACTTCATCTGAACTACCTGTTCATGGGGTTCCGATGTTGTTTCTGAAAAATTCAATATCAAGGTAAGCAATACGCCATGGCAGAAAAACCTTGGGACGGCCGCTTCGCCGAGAAGACCGATCAGGCCACCGAGGCCTTCACGGCCTCCATTCACTACGATCAACGGCTCTATCCCTATGACATCGAGGGCAGCATGGCCCATTGCCGCATGTTGGCCCATGTGGGGGTCATCACGGATGAAGAGGCGGACCTGATGGTCCAGGGGTTGGCCGATATCCAACGCGAGCTGGACCGCGGTGAGTTTGACTTCGACCCCAGCCTCGAAGATATCCACATGCACATCGAAGCACGCCTCCTTTCGAACATTGGCAAGACCGCCCAGAAGCTGCATACCGGGCGCAGCCGCAACGACCAGGTGGCCCTCGACGTGCGCATGTTCCTGCGCCACGAGACCCGCTTGACCATCGACCTGCTGCGCAGACTGCGAACAGCTCTGGTGGCGTTTGCCCGCCATCACGCGGCGGTGATCCTGCCCGGCTATACCCACACCCAGCGGGCTCAACCGGTCTGCCTGGGTCACCACTTCATGGCCTATTATGAGATGTTCACCAGGGACCAGGCCCGTTTGGAGGATGCCCTCAAACGCATCAACGTCATGCCCCTGGGGGCGGCGGCCCTGGCGGGGACCACCTACCCTATCGACCGCGCCTTCGTGGCCGATCTGCTCGATTTTCCAAGCGTCTCGGCCAACAGCATGGACACCGTGGCCGACCGGGACTTTGTCATCGAGTTCCTCAGCGCGGCCAGCATCTGCATGGTCCACCTGAGCCGTCTGAGCGAAGAGTTCGTCCTCTGGAATACCCAGGAGTTCGGCTTCCTTACCCTGCCCGATGCCTTCGCCACCGGCTCCAGCATCATGCCCCAGAAGAAGAACCCCGATATCCCCGAGCTGGTGCGTGGCAAGAGCGGGCGGGTCTTCGGCGACCTCATGGCCCTGCTGACCCTGATGAAGTCGTTACCTCTGGCCTACAATCGCGACATGCAGGAGGACAAGGAGCCCCTCTTCAACTCGGTGGACATCCTCCAGAGCTGTCTCGATATCTACATCCGCATGCTCCCCAAGGTGGCGGTCAACGCCGAGCGCATGCGCCAGTCGGCTTCGGTGGGTTTTCTCAACGCCACCGACATGGCCGACTATCTGGTCAAGAACGGGATGGCCTTCAGAAAAGCCCACGATTGTGTGGGGCAGGCGGTGGGATTCGCCCTCTCCAAGGGCAAGGAGCTGCATGAATTGTCTCTGGCCGAACTGCAGCAGTTCTCCCAGTCCATACGGGAGGATCTCTTCGACCATCTGACCCTGGAGGCCATGGTGGACCGACGCACATCGGCCGGTGGTACGGCCAGAGAGAATGTACTGACAGCCATCGAAAAGGCCGAAACCGATCTGGCCGGAGAGGTCGGGGATGATTGATGGGCGCCACGCGCTGCCTCGCCTGATCTTAGCGAGCCTGGTTTGCGGCCTGCTGTTGTTTTCACTTGGCTGCGGGCGCAAGGCGCCCCCACGGGCTCCCAAAGCCCGACCCCTGCCCGTGGCCCGCAACCTCACGGCCAAAGTACACGAGGGCAGGGTGGCGCTTACCTGGGAGCTGATACCCTTGGAGAGCCGTCTGGCCAAAGACGCGCGTTTTGCCCTCTATCGCGACGAACTGCCCTTGGGCGCCGAGGCCTGTCCCACTTGCCCGCCGCGCTATCAGCTAGTGGCCCAGGTGCCGTATGATCCCGAGGCCGAACAGGGTAAGATCGGCCATATTTTCCAATATTCGGAGACCGTTGCCGGCGGTTTCCGTTATCGCTATCAGGTTGCCCTGCGGCTTACCAACGGCCGCCAGGGGGAGCCTTCCAAAACGGTGGAGGTGATGCTTGACTGATGCTTCGAACGCCCTGCCCTTTGTCAAGATGAGCGGAGCAGGCAACGATTTCATCATTATCGACAACCGCGCGGGTCTGGCCGCTGTGGAGCAACTCTCCAAGGAGGAGCTGCCCGGCTGGGTTCAAAAGGTCTGCGCCCGCAGAATGTCCATCGGCGCCGACGGTCTCCTGCTCATTGAGGCGGATGCCGAGGTGGATTTCCAGTGGCGCTTTTTCAATGCCGACGGATCGGTGGCCGAGATGTGCGGCAACGCCGCGCGCTGCGTCTCACGCTACGCCCGCATGCAGGGCATCGCCGGCGAACGCCTGCGCTTTAAAACCATCGCCGGGATCATCGAAGCCGAGGTGATGGGGGAGACGGTCAAGATCAAGATGACGACGCCCTTTGACCTGGTGCCCGAAAAAAAACTGGTGGTGGCGGATCAACCATTCACCGTGGGCAGCGTCAACACCGGCGTGCCCCATGTGATCACCGTTGTGGATGACGTGGACACCGTGGATGTGGTCGGATTGGGTCGGGCCATCCGCAACCATCCCGATTACCAGCCCGCTGGCACCAACGCCAGTTTCGTAAGCACCAATGCCGACGGTCGCTGGTCGATCCGAACCTACGAGCGCGGGGTGGAGGATGAGACCCTGGCATGCGGCACGGCCAACGTGGCTGCCGCCATCGTTCTGGGCGTTGCGCATGGGGCCACGAGCCCGGTGACCTTCAACACCCGCAGCGGCAGCCGGCTGATGGTCTATTTTGAGATGGCGGGGGGGCATTGCACCGACGCCTATCTGGCCGGAGACGCCCGCCTGATCTACGAGGGGCGCATGATGCCGGACGCTTGGACCTATTGATGTCACCGTCTACCACCAGCCGGCCACTGCCTGGGAATCCGGCATCCGGCGAGACCCATCCGGCCCACACGGCTTTCATCTCCGTGGGGTCCAACATGGGCGACAAGCTGGCCTGCTGCCAAGAGGGCATCGCCCGGGTCGCTGCGGCGCCGAAGACCGTCCTGCTGGCCCAGTCACCCTTTTACCGCACGGCACCGGTGGACTTCCTCGATCAGGACTGGTTCGTCAACGCCGCCATCAAGGTGGCCACCGATCTAGCTCCTCTAAACCTGCTTGGGCAACTCCAGGCGATTCAGCGCCGGGCAGGGCGCGGGACGGACAAGATTCGCTTCGGACCGCGTTTGTTGGACCTGGACATCCTCTTTTACGATGACAGCGTCATGGACCTGCCCGAGCTGACCCTGCCCCACCCGCGCCTGCACAAAAGGCACTTTGTCTTAAAGCCCCTCTGTGATATAGATCCCATGGTCTTACATCCTGTCCTGAGGCAATCTGTTGATCGCTTGCTCGCTACTCTGGACACCACAGACCAGGATATCTATCCACTGTGATACGATTTCTCGTCATTCTTGTATTGATCTACGTGGGGCTGCGGGCCCTGAAGGCCCTCGTCAACCCGCCCGGCCGGGGTGAACCCCGCGGTGGGCACCCGGGTGCTTACGGGTCTTCCAGGGACGGCAATCTGCCGGTGACCGATGAGATGCTCCAAGACCCCCACTGTGGGATCTATTTTCCCCGTAAAGAGGGGGTCCCCCTCAAGATCGCAGGCGAAACCCGCTATTTCTGCAGCACCCGTTGTCGGGATGCTTATCAGGATGAACATCAAGAATAGGCATCTGTGTAGATAAAATTACAAGGTAATCCCAACCCGTTTCAGCTTTCTGAAACCGTGGAGGTCGACCCATGAAGTTTTTTCTGGATACAGCCAACATCGAAGAGATCAAAGACGCTTACAGCATGGGCATGGTCGACGGTGTCACCACCAACCCCAGCCTCATCGCCAAGGAGGGGCGTGAGCTCAAGGAGGTTGTCACCGAGATCTGCGCCATCGTTGACGGTCCCATCAGCGCCGAGGTGATCGCCACCGATGTGGACGGCATGGTGGCCGAGGGCCGTGAGCTCGCCAAGCTTCACAAGAACATCGTCGTCAAGATCCCCATGCTCATCGACGGCCTCAAGGCCGTCCGTCAGCTGGCTGCCGATGGGATAAAGACCAATGTGACTTTGATCTTCTCCCCCCTGCAGGCCCTCATGGCGGCCAAGGCCGGCGCCACCTATGTGAGCCCCTTCGTGGGCCGCCTGGACGATGTCTCCCAGGAGGGAATGGAACTGGTGGAGCAGATCGTCGAGATGTTCGCCAACTACGGCTATGAGACCGAAGTGATCGTCGCCAGCGTGCGCAGCCCCATGCATGTGCTCGATTCCGCCCTCATGGGTGCCGATATCGCCACCATCCCCTACAACGTACTCTCCAAGCTGGCCGCCCATCCCCTTACGGACAAGGGGCTGAAAGCCTTTCTGGCCGACTGGGAGAAGATGAATAAGTAAAAGCGATGTCCTATTTCAGCAAAGACCGTATAGCGAGGATGGTCAGCGACCCAAACAACCTGACCCTCTTTCGTATCCTGGCCACACCGGTAATTGTGATCCTGCTGCTGATGCCCAACCGGCTGACCGCTTTTGTGGCGGCCCTTGTCTTCAGCGTGGCGGCCATTACCGATTATCTGGATGGCTTTTTCGCCCGTGAGCTCGGCCTGGTCACGAATCTGGGTAAGGTCTTGGACCCCCTGGCCGATAAGCTGCTGGTCTCCAGCGCCCTCATCATGATGAGTGCCCTCAACTGGATACCCGCCTGGGTGGTGTGCATCATTATCGGGCGTGAGCTCGCCGTCACCGGCCTGCGCAGCATCATCGCCCAGAACCAGGCCGATGTGTCGGCCTCCAATCTGGGGAAGTACAAGACCGGTTTTCAGATCGCCGCCATCATCCCCCTGTTGATTCATTTTCGTTATATCGGAATCGATTTCCACGTCATCGGCATGTTTTTCCTATGGGGTGCCTTGGTCTTCACGCTCTGGTCGGGAGGGGATTATTTTTTCCGTTTTCGCGCCCTCTTGAAGGGGTAGGTGGTCGAAAACATTAGCATTAAAAAACAATGTGTTATCTTTGGGAAGCCCCTCGGTTTGGCAGTGGTCCAAAAGTCTTGCCAAAACCGTCGGCCAGTCGCCTTTTTTTGCTTGACAAGGCGACCGTAACTCTATAAAAAGCAAACCCACTGAGCGGGAATAACTCAGTGGTAGAGTGCGACCTTGCCAAGGTCGAAGTCGCGGGTTCAAATCCCGTTTCCCGCTCCATTTTTTTTTGTGGCGAAACAATGGCGGCATAGCCAAGTGGTAAGGCAGAGGACTGCAAATCCTCCATTCTCCGGTTCAAATCCGGATGCCGCCTCCACTTACGCCCGGTATAAAAGGCGACTCCAGACGGGGGTCGCCTTTTTTAATGGTGCGCGGGCGACTACCCTAACACCCTCTTTTTCGCAGTTGCGTCCCAAAAGCCGACTTCCACGTTAACACATCAGCAATTTAACCCGTCTTTGGGCGGGCATACATCTCCTCGATGAGGTCTTTAAAAGCCTGGTGGATATACTTGCGCTTGACCTTCATGGTGGGGGTCACCTCGCCGTCTTCTTCGTAGAGTTTCTTTGGGATCAGGCGGAACTTGCGGATCTGCTCCACCCGGGCGAGGGTGGCGTTGACACCTTCGACCTCGGCCTTGATCAGGGCGTGGATCCCTTCGTTGGCCGTGAGATCACGGTAGGTGGCGAACTGCAGCTTTTGGTCCTGGGCGTATTTGACCACGTTGTCTTCGTCGATGGCCACCAGGGCGGAGAGGAATTTACGGCGATCGCCGATCACCACGGCGTCGTTGACGTAGATGCTGGCCTTGAGCTTGTTTTCGATATATTGGGGCGTGATGTTCTTGCCGCCGGCGGTGATGATGATGTCTTTTTTGCGGTCGGTGATGGTCAGGTAGCCGTCTTCGTCCAGGCGGCCCACGTCACCGGTGTGCAGCCAGCCGTCTTGCAGGGTGTCGGCGGTGGACGCGGGGTTATCGAAGTAGCCCTTGAAAACCCCGGGGGAAGCGATGAGGATCTCTCCATCTGGGGCGATGCGGATCTCGGTGCCCTTCAGGGCCCTTCCCACCGAGCCGAACCTGACGTTATCGCTGCGCGAAAGGGTGGTCACACCGGTCCCCTCGGTCTGGCCGTAGCCCTCGATGAGGTTGATGCCGATGGACTGGAAGAACTGCAGCACCTCGCCGGAGATGGGGGCCGCGCCCGAATAGGCCACGCGCATGCGCTCGAATCCAAGACGCTCTTTGAGTTTGCGAAAGACGCAAGCATAGGCCAGGAGATTGGCCACCTGCAGCCACCCGGACACAGGTTTCTGCACCGTGGGCCGTGCCATGCGTTGGGTGGCCCACTTGTCTCCGATTCTTAGCGCAATGTTAAAGACGGTGCGTTTGAACCAGGTGGCGTCGGACATGCGGATCTTGACGGCAGAAAAGTATTTCTCCCAGATCCTGGGCACGGCGTAGCCGATGGTGGGGGAGACTTCGCGCATGTTGTCGGTGATCGTATCGGCCTTCTCCACGAAATGGACGGTGTAGGCATGGGCCACATGGACAAAAACGGAGAAGAGGCGCTCAAAGATATGGCACAGGGGCAGAAAAGAGAGTACCGCGTCATCGCGGAAGATGGGGTTGGCCTCGGCCACCGCGAAGGCCATCCAGGTCACGTTGGTGTGGGTCAACATGGCGCCCTTGGGGGGGCCGGTGGTTCCCGAAGTGTAGATCAGGACCGCGACGTCCTCGGGAGAGACCGCCCCCATGCGCGCATCAAAGCTGTCTGGGGATACGGTGTCAAGCTCGCGTCCGGCGGCGCTCAACTCGGCCAGAGGGGTGACCATGGGGTCCTTGAACTCACGCAGACCCTTGGTGTCCCAGACGACGACGCCCTCCAAGCTGGGGGCATCTCCGCGAAACTGCAGCCATTTGTCGAGCTGCTCCTCGTTCTCCACGAAGAGAAAGCGTGCCTGGCAGTGATTGACGATATACTGCACCTGCTCCCAGGCGTTGGTGGCGTAGACACCGACACTCACCCCACCGATGCTCTGGACGGCCATGTCGATGAAGACCCACTCGGGACAGTTGTCGCCAATGATGGCCACCCGGTCCCCGGGTGCCAGCCCGCGGTCAATCAGAGCAGCCCCCAGGGAGCGCACCGCCCGCCAATAGTCTGTCCAGGAGATCTCTTGCCAGAGACCGTAGGTCTTGTGACGCATGGCCACCCGGGCTCCATTGGTGGCTGCGGTTTGGGAGAGGAGTTGGCCAGTGGTGGTTGTGAGCGTCTTCATCTAGCGCCAAGCCTTCTTTCGTTTCCAGCGCTGGTAGCCTTTGACGGCCGCCTCCGAACGGACCCCCAGGAAGAACTCCTGAACATTCTCGTCGGCCATGAGTTCCGCGCTGCTGCCCTGGAGAACGAAGCGTCCGTTTTCCAGGATGAGGCCCTCATGGGCCACCGAGAGGGCCATGCGGGCGTTCTGCTCCACCAGTAGGATGGTGACGCCCCTGGCGTTGATGGTTTCGATGATGGAGAAGATCTCCTTGACCAGGAGGGGGGAGAGCCCCAGGGAGGGTTCGTCCAGGAGCAGCAGCTGGGGGCGACTCATGAGGGCCCGGCCCATGGCCAGCATCTGCTGCTCTCCGCCGCTGAGGGTGCCGGCCCATTGCCGGGTGCGGTCCTTGAGGATGGGGAACAGGGTGTAGATCCAGGCCATGTCTTCCTGAATGGCCTGGTGGTCCCTGCGGGTATAGGCCCCCAGGAGCAGATTCTCGTGGACGCTGAGTTCCTCGAAGACGTCACGTCCTTCGGGCACGAAGGTGATCCCCTGGCGCATGATCCACTCGGTGTCGCGGCCGTCGATGCGTTTTCCGGCGAAGCGGATCTGCCCCTTGTCGGGCTGGTCCTCGATGAGGCCCATGACGGTCTTGAGGATGGTGGACTTACCGGCGCCGTTGTTACCCAGGATAGTGGTGATACCGCCTTCCGCGACGCTGAGCGAGACCCCCCGCAGGGCGTAAATCAGGTCGTAGTAGGTCTCCACATTGCGGATCTCCAGGAGGGCGCTCATTGAAAACGCTCCGCAGTCAGATCGGCTGAATCTTCACAGGGCTCACCTAAATATGCCCGGATCACCTCGGGGTGCTGCTGAACCTCGGCCGGTGTTCCCTCGGTGACGGGGCGGCCGAAATTGAGGGCCAGGACCCGGTCGGAGATATCCATCACCATGCCCATGTCGTGTTCGATGAGGAGGATGGTGACCCCCAGTTCCTCCTGGATATCCTTGATCCAGAAGATCATGTCCTGCTTCTCCTCGGCGTTCATGCCGGCGCAGGGTTCGTCCAGGAGCAGTAGTTTGGGTTCGAGAGCGAGGGCTCTGGCCAACTCAATCAGCTTCTGGGTGCCGTAGGGCAGGGCGCCCACGAATTTATCGCGCACCGCCTGGAGCTCGAGGAAATCGATCAACTCCTCCACCCGACGGCGGTGGTGGCTCTCCTCGCGCCCGGCAAAGGATTGCTGTCCCCACATGGCGATGCCGCGGAAGAGGCCGGTGCGCATGAAGAGGTGGCGACCGATCATGATGTTCTCCATGGTGTTCATGCGACTGAAGAGTTCGATGTTCTGGAAGGTCCGTGCGATGCCCAAGCGCGCCACGCGATCGGGTGTCTTGCCCACCAGCTCCTTTTTTTTGAAACGAATACTGCCGCTGGTGGGGCGATAGAGGCCGTTGATACAATTGAAGAGCGTGGTTTTGCCAGCACCATTTGGGCCGATCAAGGCGAAGAGCTCGCCCCGATCCACGGCAAAAGAGATGGTGTCGAGGGCTTTGAGGCCGCCGAAGCGGATGGACAATTTTTCGACTTCAAAGAAAGCCACAGGCTTGTCCCATGTTTACCATTACGCTGCACGCCATTGGACTCGCGTGTCACGGAGGCGAGCGATCATAGATCCTGGCATCTTTCGCTCGCCTTGAACTCGGGCGAAAGATGCCGTTACGGATCGGTATGGGTTAATCCGTCATGACGATCCAATCGGACAGCTTTTTCGACTTGCCGTCCGCCAGGCATTGGACCAGGATGGTTTCGTTACCCCCTTGACGACAGGAGGGGTCGTTGGGATCGAAGGGTTTGTAAGTGATGCTAGGGCCAATGCCCTTGAAATTCTTCAACCCCTCCAACTCCTTGACCAGCTTCTCCCGGGTGAGCTCCGGCCCGCAGCGTTTGATCGCCTCCACCAGGGGTTCGGCGAAGAGGATGCCGGCATAGAAGAACAACCCCCAGCGTTCATCCTTGGCGGCAAAGGCGCCGTAAGCCTCCTCTTTGTACGTTTTCAGAAGCGGGTCGTCGCTGTCGGGCAACTCGCCGAAGGTGGCGCAGATAACGCCCTCCCAGAGACCCTTGGAAATGTGCATCATCAGGGGGAAGTCAGAGCAGGTGCTGGTGCTCATGAACTGGGGTGCGAACTTCATCGCCTTGCTGACCCCCACGATGCGTACGGCATGGCTCACGCTGGTCCATAGGAGTACCATGTCGGCCTTGGCCTTGCGCAGCTTCATCACATGGGGCTTCATGTCGCTGTCCTTGATTTCCACCGGGACCTCGGCGACGATCTCCAGGCCATGCTTGCTCAATTCCTCCTTGGCCCCGCGCAGGCCGTTCTTGCCATATTCATCATTCTGGTAGGCCACGGCTACCCGTTTCAGACCCATTTTTTCCACGGCGTGGCGCACCAGGGTGCGGGCCTCTTTGTAGTAGAGGGGGTAGACGCCGAAGAGGTATTTCTGGGGTGGGGTGATCCACTGCAGAGAGCCGGCCGACGGCCCCACCCAGGGGATCTTGCGCTCCATGAGATAGCCTTTCACCGCCATCCCCGGGGAGGTGCCCACCCCGGAGACCCATGCAAACATGCCGGTGCCTTCCTGGAGTTCTTTGACCCCCGCCTTGGTCTTGGCCGGGTTGTAGCCGTCGTCGAACATGTGATGGATCAGTTTACGACCGTGGATACCCCCTTTGGCGTTGATCATCTTGAAATAGGCATCGGTGCCGCGGGCCACCGACCCCCAGGCGGCCGCCGGGCCGGTCTGGGGCCCCCACTGACCGATGTGGATTTCGGTATCGCTGACACCCTCCTCAGCCAGAACCGTTCCGGGCAGGATGAGCCAGATGGCTGCGATGGCCAGCCAAGCAAACTTGCGTGTCGATTTCATAGCGCCCCCTCTTGTTTTTAGACTTTCTTGACATAATGGCGGGCAAAGAGCCCGCTCGGTTTGACACAAAGCACCAGTACGATGATGACGAAGGCCACCACCGCCTTGAACTCGATGGAGATATAGCCACCGAAGAGATTCTCGATGATGCCCAGCAGGTAAGCGGCTGCGATGGCGCCGGGCAGCGACGTCATGCCCCCCATGACGGCGGCGGCGAAACCCTTGAGCAATGGATCCCACATCATATAGGGGTGCATGATGGTGGGTGAAATGAGGAGCCCGGCGATGCAGCCCACCATCGAAGAGACGCCCCAGGTGAACATCA
>JBNKKA010000136.1:0-12115 GCA_050291585.1 Desulfobacteraceae bacterium | reverse complement strand
GTAAAAGCGTTGAGTTTAAAAATGTTTTTGGTTTTCCAAGGTTGGGGTCTACTTGGTTCGACTATGGGCCACGACGAGGACGGCAGCGGGTGCTGGTGGGCAATTGTGCCTGGTTTGCCGCTGAACCATAATTTTTCTTGTTGACATCGGTTTTATTAAATGAAACAAAAACACTCAAAAAGAATGAAATACGTTTATTTAGACGAAAAGATCCAACCCAGCAGCCCAATTCACCCATCAATACTGGAGGCACCCTTCATGGATTCCAAAGGCCTCGATGGCGGCATCTACAAGCCCCTCTCAGAAGCGGGTATCGCCGCCATCCATCAAGCGGCCCTGACCATTCTGGAAAAAACAGGGATGACCTATGAGGAGGGCCTCGAAGAGACCCTCGAAATGCTCGCCGCCGCCGGTGCCACGGTGGATGCGGCCAAGGCCCGCATCTACTTCCCCCGCGAGCTCATCGCCGCTCAGACGGCCAAGGCACCCCGGCGGGTGATTCTGCGTGGCCGCGACAGTGTCCACGATCTGGATCTTACCGAAGACAAGGTTCACATTGGCACCGGTGGTGCGGCCATCAAAATTCTCGATATGGATACCGGTGAGGCCCGGCCCACAACGCTCAGAGACATTCATGACCTGGGGCGTCTGGTGGACCGCCTCGACCACGTCCACTTTTTTTTGCGTCCCTGTATTCCCACGGACATTCCCGAGTCGGCCTATGACGTCAACATGTTCTACGCTTGCCTGCGGGCCACCGCCAAGCACGTCATGTCCGGGGTCAACGACGAGGAAGGGTTGGCCGAGGTGATCGAACTGGCCGCCCTCCTGGCGGGCGGGCGCAAGGCGCTGGCGGCAACCCCCTTCTTCTCGGTGATCACCAGCTTCGCCATCAGTCCCTTGAAACTCTGCACCCAGTCCACACGTATCATGCAGGCCTGCAACCGCGAAGGGATCCCCGTGGCCCTCTCGGCAGCGCCCATGTCGGGTTCCACCTCGCCCATGACCATGGCCGGCACCCTGGCCCAGGTGCATGCCGAGCAGCTGGCCGGCATCACTATCTGCCAGTTGACTAAGGCCGGGGCCCCGCTCCTGTACGGCGGCATCCCGGGCATGGCCAACATGAACACCATGGGTTACACCGGCGGCGGGGTGGAGTGCGGTATGATGAACGCGGCCATCCACCAGCTGGCCGCCCATGTCCAGGTGCCCAACTACAACAGCGCCGGCCTTTCTGACACCAAGCTGCCCGATTGCCAGGCCGGCTGGGAGAAGGCCATGACCATTCTCCTGGGGGCCATGGGCGGATCCAACTATATGCATCACAGCGCCGGCATGTTGGAGTCTATGCTCACTGTTGCGCCGGAGCAGTATGTCATCGACGACGAGATCATCGGGATGGCCTGCAAGGTGCTCCAGGGGATCACCGTGGACGAAGAGCACCTCGCCCTTGAGGTGATCGACCAGGTGGGACCGGGGGGCAATTTCATGGTCTCGCCCCACACCCTCAGCCACATGCGCAGCGAATATTTTCAAGGCAACGGGGTTACCGACCGCAAAAATCGCGATAAGTGGACGCGAGACGGCGCCTCGGATGCCCGCACCCGGGCGCGGGCCATCGCCCGGAAACTCTTGGAGGAAGCCGACAAGGTGTATATCCCTGCCGAGATCGACAGCCGTATGCGGGAGCGGTTCAACATATTGCTTCCATCCTGAAAAGAGGATGATTCTCAGGGATCGGGGCCGACGGTTACAGCGAGGATGCCCCGGGGCGTTGGAACTTACCCGGGGTTTATGTTAAGATCGACAACTCAACGGGGCTTTCCAGGAAGATATTAAAATTCAATAACGCATAGGTGCACGATGGAAGAGTTTATTCGTTACGTGGGCAGTAATTACCCCACTATCCTGAGGCTGACCATCGAACATCTCTATCTGGTGAGCATCTCGGTGGGGGTGGCGATCCTCACCGGTGTGCCCATCGGTGTCCTGATCACCAAGGATAAGAAGCTGGCCGACGCGGTTCTCTATGTGGCCTCGGTGATCATCACCGTCCCCTCCGTGGCCATGTTCGGTCTGATGATCCCTCTATTGTCGCTGGTCAACCGCGGGATCGGCTTCTGGCCGGCGGCCATCGCCATCTTCCTCTATTCGCAGCTGCCCATCATCCGCAATACCTATACCGCCATCAACAATATCGACCCGGCCCTGCGTGAAGCAGCCAAGGGGATGGGCATGAGTGACTGGCAGCGGCTGGCCAAGGTGGAGATTCCCCTGGCCGTACCCGTCATCATGGCCGGTGTCCGCATGGCGGTGGTGATGAACATCGCCGTGGCCACCATCGCGGTATATATTGGTGCAGGGGGACTGGGGACCATCATCAACGAGGGGATTACGGGGACAAACAACATCAAGCTGATCGTCGGTGCGCTGGCGGTTTCCCTGCTGGCCATCATCGCCGACTATCTCTTCCTGTTCATCCAAAAACTGCTGACCCCCAAAGGGCTGAGTGGAGCGCTGTCATGATTCGACTTGAAAATTTGACCAAGCATTTCGAGGTGCCCGGCAAAGAACCGGTCATCGCTGCCAACAACGTCTCCATGCAGGTCGGCAAGGGCGAGATCTGCGTCTTTCTGGGCCCCTCGGGGTGTGGCAAAACCACGGCTCTGAAAATGATCAACAAGCTGATCCCCAAGACGTCGGGGAAGATTTACATCGACGGCAAGGATACGGACGAGCTGGATCCCATCACCCTGCGACGCGAAATCGGCTATGTCATTCAGCAGATTGGCCTATTCCCCAATATGACCATCGAGGAGAACATCTGCGTGGTGCCCGATCTGCTGCATATGGACAAGAAGCAGAGCCGCGCCAAGGCCCGTGAGATGTTGCTAATGGTCAACCTCGACCCGGAGATCTTCCTCAAGCGCTATCCCCGGGAGCTATCCGGCGGCCAGCAACAGCGTATCGGTGTGATCCGTGCCCTGGCCGCAGATCCGCCGGTGATGCTGATGGACGAGCCCTTCGGCGCCATCGACCCCATCAACAGGGAAGTCATTCAGGACGAGTTCCTCAAAATGAATGCGGAACTGGGGAAAACCGTGCTTTTCGTCAGCCACGACATCGATGAAGCCATCAAGATGGGCGACAAGATCGCCATCTTCCGGGACGGTGTGCTCGAGCAGTGCGATTCGCCCGATGAGATCCTCGCCAATCCGGCCAATCGCTTCGTCAAGGATTTTGTCGGGACGGATCGTGCCTTAAAACGCCTCAAGCTCATCGGGGTCAGCGAGGCGGTCATGCCCTTTCGCATGGTGGTCAAATCCGACGATCCCTTAGATAAGGTGGCGGAGAAGATGCGCGAGCGCGGTGCCCATATCGCCGTCATGGTGGGCCCGCGCGGCCGCGCCAGGGGGTACATCACCAAGGAGGAGATCCGGGGAGATCACAGCGGTATCGTCAGCGAGTACATCGACCCCATGCCCGGTTCCATCCATGAGGGCGACAACCTGCATGACGCCGTATCACAAATGTATGCCCATGCCAGCGACTGGCTGCCGGTGGTTGACGACGACGGTGCCTACAGAGGCTATATCACTCAGCACACCATCGCCAGCCTGCTCGGTGAAGCGCCCCGCAAGCGTGGCGACAAGATCAGCTAGGATGAATCCATGAACGACGTCATCGCGCTCATACGCAGAAGCAAGCCCTTCTTTATCTACCTCCTCCTGGCGCTGGTATACTTCTTCGGTGTCTTTTCCGAATCCACAGGCCTGATTGAGGAGTTTCGGGATTCCTACGAAGATTGGATCTATCTGCTCCGTCAGAATGTCATCATCGTTTTCACCTCAGGCATCACGGCGTCCTTGCTGGGGGTTGCCGCCGGCATTCTGATGACGCGGCCCTGGTTCAAACGCTATGCAGAGATCTTTTCGCAGAGCTTCAATATCCTCTCGGCAGTCCCCACCCTGGCCATTCTGGCCATCATCATGACCCTCTCTGGGTTGGGCTTCAAGTCTGCTTTCATCGGACTGGTCACGGTAACCATCCTGCCCGTGGTGCGCAACACCTTCCAGGGGATCAGCGAGGTTCCGGACCACATGATCGAAGCGGCCCAGGGCCAGGGGATGACGGAGCGCCAAATCCTGTGGAAGGTACAGATCCCCAACGCACTTTACGTCATCTCCGCAGGGATTCGGACCGGCTTTGCCCTCAACGTCGGCACCAGCCCCTTGATCACCCTCATCGCCGCCGATAGCTTGGGGGAGTTTATCTTCACCGGCATTCAACTCAATGAGTTCAACTCCCTTCTAATCGGTTCCCTTTCGGTGGCTGCCCTGGCCATTGCCACCGATTTTATATTGTCGAAATTTCAATATTGGCTGTTGCCCAAGGGGGTGAACCCCCAACGGTTTGCGCAAGAATAGCTTATTTCAACTCGATTTATGCATGAACGCAAACTTACCTGAAGGAGGGTATGACCATGAAGAAGTGCATCAAAAAACTCAGTTTGATAGTGCTGCTGTGCCTCACCGTTTTCTCGGTTCAGACAACTCTGGCAGCTTCTCTCGTTGTGGGTGGCAAGGGGTTCACCGAACAATTGCTTCTCGCCGAGATCACCGCTCAATACCTGACTGCCAAGGGCTACGAGGTCAAACTCAAAACCGGCATGGGGACCTCTTTGGTACGAGGGGCACTGGAAAACAAGCAAGTGGACCTGTATTGGGAATATACGGGTACGGCATTTCTGAATTTTCATAAGAACAAGTTCGCCAATCAGCCGGGAGATGAGATCTATGCGGCGGTGAAGGCCAAAGATGAGGGGATTGGAATCGTGTGGCTGAACGCCTCTGCAGCCAACAACACATACGCCCTGGCAGTCCGCCAGGCGGATGCCGAATCCAAAGGTCTCAACTCACTTGAAGATCTGGCTTCCAAGCTCAACGGGGGGGAGAAGCTGACCCTGGGATGCAACATCGAGTTCTACAAGCGCGACGACGGTCTCAAACCCCTCCAGAAAGCCTATGGCTTCAAGTTCCCCCGTTCCGACGTAAAACGCATGGAGACCGGACTGGTCTATAAGGCCCTGAAAGACGGCGACGTGGATGTGGGGCTTGTCTTTGCTACGGACGGACGTATCCCGGCTTTCAACTTTACGGTCCTCAAGGATACCAAAAACTACTTCCCCGCCTACGCCATTACACCAACCGTCCGTAAAGAGACCTTGGCGGCGAACCCTGATCTGGCGGGGCACCTGAATACGCTTTCCGGGCTCTTCGACGACGCCACCATGTCGGCCCTGAATGCGGAAGTGGATGTGGACAAGAGATCGGTAAGCGAAGTGGCCAAAGGCTTTCTCAAGGCCAAAGGCCTGCTCTAATTTCCCTCCCCCCCTCTGGCGCGTTGGCTCACGAGGCCGTGCGCCAGAGGGTTTTCCCCCGTTGACCCTTCAGGATCGTCCATGGGCAAGCTGACCTCACACGCCATCGACTTCACCCGCAACCTCCATTGGGACGATATCCCCACCGATGTGCAACACCAGTCCAAGCGCTGTCTCCTGGATGCCCTGGGGGCCCTCATCGCCGGGTCCCAGACGCCGGTGGCCGGCATCATGCGCAAGACCGCCTTGGAGCAGTTCGGCGGCGACCAGGCCACCATCATGGTCTCCGGAGAGCGCGTATCGACCGCTGGGGCCGCCCTGGCCAATGGCTTTTTCGGCAACGCCTTGGACATCGACGACGGTTATCGGAACATCAAGGGACACCCCGGGGCCTGCGCCCTGCCGCCGGTTCTGGCAGCCGCCGAACTGGCCGGCGACTGCAGTGGCCGGGAAATTCTCACCGCCCTCGTTGTGGCCTATGAACTCGGCATCCGCGCCGGTGTGATTCGCCATGCTACTTACGCGGCTTACCACGCCTCCGGAAGCTGGGGTGCCATCGCCGGGGCCGCTGCGGCCGGTCGGTTGCTGGGGCTTTCTTCAGAGCAACTCTTCCATGCCATGGGCGCCGCCGAGTATCATGCCCCCATCGCCCCCATGATGAAGGGCATCGACACCCCCTCCATGGGCAAGGACAGTATCGGTTGGGGCTGCATGGTGGCGGTGATGTCGGCCCTCATGGCCAGGGACGGGTTTACCGGCATCTGCCCGCTGTTCGATGACGCCACGGATGCCAAAATAGTGGAAGGCCTCGGTGCAGAGTGGGAGATCCTCAACCTCTACTACAAGCCCTATGCCGCCTGCCGGTGGGGCCAGCCGGCCGTGGCCGGGGCCCTTAAGATCGTCCGCGAAAACCATCTGACTGCCGATCAGATCCGACGCATCCGCGTACGAACCTTTGAAGCGGCCACGCGCCTGCCCAAAGGATATCCCCGCAACACCGAGGAGGCCCAATACAGCCTGGCCTTCCCGGTGGCCGCGGCCCTGCTGGACGGGGAGGTGGGGCCGGCCCAGGTGCTCCCACCGCGCTTGGATGATCCCGAACTACGCTCCCTGATGGGTCGCCTCTCAACCGAGGTGGTTCCCGAGTTCGAGGCCGAGTTTCCGGCCAAGGCGCCAGCGGAAGTCATCGTTGAAACCACGTCCGCCCAAACCTTTCGGTCGGGGCGGGTGGAAGCGCGGTGGGAACCGCCGGACAGCCTGCCCACCGATGAGGAGTTGGTGGAGAAATTCCGCTGGCTGGCCGGACCGGTGCTCGGGACCGGGCCGGCCCGAACCCTCTCTGAAGCGATCTGGCAGGCAGACCACTGGCCCAACCTCGACCCGATTTTGAAAGACTGCCGCGCAAGTGCGCGCTGAGAATGGATTGGAATAAACCGCACCCCCCTGGGAGGACAAGGGAAGTAAAGGGTAATCGCCATGAAAGTGATAATCTACCAGACCGATCCCGTCCTTCTTGATGTGAAAGCCAATCTCAATGACACCATCGAGAAGATAAAGGCGGGCAAGGCCGACCGCGCCGACCTGATCGTTTTCCCCGAACTGGCGCTTAGCGGATACTTCGTGGGAGATCGTTATCACAAAGCGGCCCTGCGTTTGGATTCGGCGCAGATCCGCCGGTTGGCTGCGGCCACAAAGGGGACGGCGGCCGTGGTGGGATTCATCGAGGAGTCAAAAGCCCTGAATTTTTACAACTCGGCCCTGGTTGCCGTGGATGGCGAGATTCTCTACGCCTACCGGAAACTCAACCTGCCCAATTACGGTGTTTTCGAGGAGCGCAAGATCTTCTCCGGTGGCAAACACGTGCGAGTTTTCAAACACAAAGGCCTGACCTTCGCGCCCTTCATTTGCAACGATGTGTGGCATCCCTCGCTGCCCTACCTGGGGGTCACCCAGAAGGCGGATGTATTCATCACCCTGTTCAACTCCTCCCAGGGCTCCATGGGGGATGACTTTTCCAATATCGAGAGCTGGCACATCATCAACCGCTTCTATGCGCGGGTGTTCGGCATCTATAATCTCTGCGCCAACCGTGTCGGGCGTGAAGCATTCGAAGAGCGCCGCGCTATCGACTCAGACGCTGTGGGTGCGTCCGATCCGGTCCTGGATAAGGACCCTTTCCGTTTCTGGGGCGGCAGCGAAATCATCAATCCCTATGGTCTACCCATCGCCAACGCCAAACTCTACAAACCGGATATGATCGATGCCGAACTCTCCCGCGACCTCATCCGTAAAAAGCGCATCGCGCTGCCCTACCTGCGCAACGACGATCCCTTCTTCACCCACAGAGAACTCGGTCGTATCCTTTTCGGCAAGCAAACTAGCGGAGATCCTATTCCGGATTCAGCTTCGGCTATTTAGTGCCCATCCGGAAAAGGCACCTCTCGTCCGATGTCGGTGTTGGCCAATAAATTCAAATGCGGTATTATTTCTGAGGTTGGTTGACTGACCGCCATGAGAAAGAAATGAAGCAACCACCGCCTCCCCCACCGCCAGAAGATTTCACATCGGGCTCAGGCGTATCCTTGTTGGGATCGTCGACGGGCGGCGTGGGCGGCGTATCTTCACCGGGGTCCTGTGGATCCGTCGGATCGGATGGGTCCTGGGGATCCCCACCGGATGCATCTGGCTGGGGTTCGATCCAGACATCGACACTGTCGGTGGCGGTGAGGCCGCCGCGGTCGCTTACCACGAGCTCGAAACGCAGTTGCAAGGGATCGCTGCCGGTGTTGGTGGGAGCGGTGAATCCGGTCTGTGCCTCGTTTTGGGTGGTCAATTGGATGCCGGGACCGGCCACCTGGGTCCAGGCGTAGGTGTCGATGCCGTCATCGGGGTCGCTGGAGGCGCTTGCGTCCAGGGTGACCGCGTCACCGGCTGCGACGTTCTGGTCTTGGCCGGCCACTGCAGTGGGGGCATCGTTTGTCCAGGAAACCGTGATAGTAACCGTGTCGGTGGCGGTCTCGTCCGCTGCATCGATGACGGTGAGTTCAAAGACCAACGCTGCATCCCCTGCCGCCGTGAGGTTAGGGGCGCTGAAACTGGCCTGGGAGGTGTCGCCGCCAGTTAAGGCCACATCGGGTCCACTGACCTTGCGCCACTGGTATTGGCTGATCTGCCCCTCCGTATCCTCTGATGCGCTGCCGTCCAATTGAACCCTGGCTCCTTCGTCAACCGAGCGGTCATCGCCGGCTCTGGCGGTTGGGGGGTCGTTTTTCCAGGTGACGGTTATTTTGACCCGGTCGGTGTCCGTAGCGCCCTGGGCATCGGTGACCTGAAGTTCAAAGACCAGGTCCGTATTCGCTCCGGTGGTTAGATTGGGGGTGGTGAAGCTGGCTTGGGCCCGGTTGGCGTCCGCCAGCGTAACCTCAGGGCCGCTCACCTGTCGCCACTGGTAGCGGCTGATCTGGTTTTCCTGGTCGCTAGAGTCCCTGCCGTCGAGGGTCACTCTGGCGTTCTCGGCTACATCGTCGTCCTCGCCGGCTCTAGCCACGGGGGCGTCATTGGTCCAGGTCACCATCACGGTGACGGTATCTGTGGCCGATAGGCCGTCGTCGTCGGTCACGGTAAGTTCAAAGACGATGTCGGCATCCGCTGCAGTGGAAAAATTTGGGGTGGTGAAGCTGGGCCGTGGGGAGGCTGCGTCGCTCAGCGTCACGGTCGGACCGCTTAATCTATGCCACGCATAGGTTTCGATCTCACCGTCGGGATCGCTGGAGGCTGAACCGTCAAGGGTGACAACCTCGTTCTCGTCCACCCTTTGATCGTCTCCGGCATCCGCCGTGGGTGCTTCCTGGCCGACGTCCACGGGATCGCCATAGGTGTAGGTGAAGGCCCCAAATTCGATTTCGTTGGCCACCTGACTATAGGCGATGCGGAAACTGCCGTCCCCGCTGTTGTCCGGCCATCTGGCCCCCCAGCTGTTTTTGGCGGTGAAGGCCTCGGCAGCGTCATCGTAGCCGATGAGCAAGATGGCGTGCCCATCCGTAAGTTTGCCTGTTGTGTGGGTGTAGATGCCGCTCTGGTAATTGTAGAAGTCTTCGTAGACCTGCATGGTGGTCCACAGGGGGCCATGGGAGGCCAGGTAGGTTTTGAGGGCCGCCACGATCTCAGACTGGCTCATCTGGCCGGTGTAGCCGATTACCTGCCGGAAGCTGCTGATGGTTTGGGCCTGCTGCTCCCAGTCGGAACAGCGATTGCTGCAGTCCAGCGTATCGTTGGCGGCATAGGGCAAGCAGGCTTCATTGGGAACGCCGTTGTCGCGCAGGATCGTCGCCGCGGTCCAGCCCGAGCCGCCACCGCAACCGCCTTCGGTCTCACAGGAGAGCAGGCTCTGCTCGGCCAGGTCGATATCCATACCGGGTTGGTGATTGCGCAGCATGACGTAGGACTCCAGGGCGCCCACGGCGGCGAAGGCCCAGCAGCTGCCGCAATTGCCCTGTGTCCTGGCAGGCGTGACATAGTTGTCGCCCTCGAAGTCGCGCCAGTCCAGGCGTGTGGGTAAGGGGGCCGTAACGCCGGCGCGGAACAGGGTCTGGTTGGGAGACTCGCCAAGGTCCGGTTCTGGAAGCAGGCCCAGGAGGCGCTTTTTCTCCGCTAAGGTCAGGCGCGACAGGTCGGTGTCCGCGGCCTGCCAACGGGCACCGCTGAGGCGGATCGCTTCCTGGACGGTTTCCAGGTCCAGGGCCAGGGAGGTGTTGGCGGGGATCAGAAAAAAGAAGATTGCAAGGACCGTGAGGATGCGCATGGCGCGCCGAGGGATGGCAGGGTCGATCATTGGCGTGTCCTAATTTATGGTTAAACTCAGGTGTCGATGTGATGACGGTCATCACTACGATTCAGAAGCAGATCAGTGCGAGCGAACAGCCAATAGGTGCGGGGAATATCTTCTTTTCGGGCCTGTTGAGAATCGGCGGCTTTTCTTAAGCTTCAAGGGTACAGTTTGGCGAAGCTAGGTTTAAAACAGCAAGCGATGGCGGGGAATCACTTCGAGATCGCTATCGTAATAATGCTCTTTGCGTATTGTCAAGTCCCGTCGGTAACGGCGCACGGTTTTTACCAGGATGCGGATGCAGATTAGAAAGGCGCTGACACCCAGAAAGAGTCCCAGGCCCAAGTAGACGGGCCATCCGTGCCAGAGGGTTTTCTCCATGAGCTTGGCGGTGGGGGCCGACATACCGCGCCTGCGGCCCCAATCTTCATACACCTCGGCCATCTCCGCCATGCTGCCGAAGGCCTCGTCGATATTGGCTTCCCAGGCCTCCTCTTCAGCATGGAACACGGTGGCCAGTTTAAAGACAAAGGGCAGGGGCACGACGTACTGGTTCACTGTCCAGATGACGGCCAGACTGCCAATGAGGTAGACCAGGGGCAGGGTCACCATGAGGCCCATGACCTTGAGCAGATCCTGGATTTCGACCTTCCAGCGCTGGGGATGCCAGCGGCCATCCAGGCGGATGCAGTTGCGCAGGGCCAGGGCCAGCCCCCTATTGGGATCCAGGATGACGATGGCCGCCAGAAAGAGGGCCACGCGATCCTTGAGGCGTTGCCACAGGTCCATCAGCGTACGCTAATGCTTTCCCCGTGCCGCGGCACGGTGGTGTTATATCCAGCCTTGCTGAGGCTGTCGGCAAAGGCCACTGACTGCTCTTCCTCCCCATGCACCAGGGCGATGCGCTTGATGTTGAGGTTGGAATCCTTCAAGAAGCGCGTCATCTCATCCCGGTCTCCGTGGGCGCTGAATCCGTCGATCTTGGTCACTCTGGCTTTTAGGGGGTACTCCTTGCCGAGGACCTTCAACAGGGGCGCGGAACCGCTGCGTCCGGCGGCGGCGTAGGCCTCGCCCTGTTCGAGAATTCGCCGTCCCAGGGTGTGCTGTGCCATGTAGCCCACAACGAGGATGGTGTTCTTGGGGTTGTGCATTTTAAAGCGCAGGTGGTGGAGGATGCGCCCCGCCTCGCACATGCCCGAAGCGGAGATGACGATATGGGGCTTGGTCTCATGGGTCAGGGCCATGGACTCCTCCACAGAGCTGGTAAAGGAGACCTGGTCGAAGAAGAAGGGATTCATGCCCTTCTGCAGAAAGGTGGCGTGGGTTTCCGCATCGTAGACCTCTGGGTGTTCGCCAAAGACGGTGGTCAGCTTGGTGGCCAGGGGACTGTCAACGGTGATGGGCAGGGTGGGCACTTCGCCCTCGGTATAGAGCTCGTGGAGGACGTAGAGCAGTTCCTGGGTGCGGCCGTAAGCGAAGGAGGGGATCAGAATCGAGCCGCCTGCGTCGTTGGCGTCCATGAGGATCTGCTTTAGGCGCGGTTTGAGATCCACCACCGGATCGTGCACACGGTTGCCATAGGTGCTCTCCATGATGAGGAGATCGATGTCGCGGTCCTCAGGGGCGAAGTCCAGGCAGGGATCCTTGAGAATGGGTTTGTCAAAGCGTCCGATATCGCCGGTGTAGCAGACCCGCAGGGATTTGCCGTTGTTGGTGTAGGTGATGATGCTGAAGGCCGATCCGAGGATGTGGCCCGCCGGGTAGAAGGTGCAGGTGAGATCCTGGCCGATGGTGATGGGGGTGCGGAAGGGGTAACCCTCGATCATCTCTAAGGCGGTTTCCGCATCGGTCATGGTGTAGAGTGGCTCGACCTCTTTGAGGTGGAAACGGCGCAGGAGCCGGCTGACCTC
>JBNKKA010000135.1:5759-12179 GCA_050291585.1 Desulfobacteraceae bacterium | reverse complement strand
CCATGCGGTTCGGCCGCTGACACAAGACGCACCAGATACCATCGACAGCTAAAAAACCGAAAGGGGTAATCAATAATGCTATTGCAATCGATCTGGTTTTTTCTATGGGGCCTTCTGTGGGCAATTTTTTTCATGACCGATGGCTTTGATTTCGGCATTGGAACTCTCCTGCCGGTGCTGGGCAAGAGCGAAGCCGACAAACGCCTGATGATCAACGCCATGGGCCCCCTGTGGGACGGCAACGAAGTCTGGCTGATCACCGCCGGCGGGGTGACCTTCGCCGCCTTTCCCCTGGTGTATGCCACCATGTTCTCCTCCCTCTACACGGCCCTGATGCTGATCCTCTTCGCCCTCATCCTGCGCGGGGTGGCCTTCGAGTTCCGCGGCAATGTGGAGAGCGCCGCCTGGCGCAAGGTCTGGGACACCTGCATCTTCTTGGGCAGCTTCGCACCGGCCCTGCTTTTCGGGGTGGCCTTCGGCAACATCTTCCAGGGCATCCCCATTGATGGGGAGGGCATTTTCCAGGGCAACCTCCTGACCCTGCTAAATCCCTACGGCCTCCTGGGGGGGCTTTTGTTCCTGAGCCTGTTTCTCGTCCACGGCGCCCTCTGGCTGGCCATCAAAACCGAAGGCGGCCTGCATGACCGCGCAGCTGGTATGGCCAATAAACTCTGGCCCGTATTGCTGGGCGTGGCCGTCATCTTCCTCATCGCCACGGCCATCTTCACCCCCCTCTACGCCAACTACCTGGCTCAGCCGGCCCTAATCATCGTAATAGCCGGGGCAGTGGCCGCCCTCTTGGGGATCAAGTTTTTCCTACGCCAGAAAGCCTACTTCAAGGCCTGGTTTGCCTCCGCCGGAACCATCGTGCTATGTACTTTTTTCGGGGTGATTGGGCTTTTTCCCAACCTTTTCCCCTCGAGCATCAAGGCAGAATACAGTCTATCGGCCTTCAACGCTTCCTCGAGCCCCTTGACCCTCACCATCATGCTCGTCGTGGTAATCATCTTCGTACCCATCGTGCTGGCCTATCAGATCTGGGCCTATAACATGTTCAAGGGTAAGCTGAACGAGAATGATCTTGATCTGGAAGAGGCATACTAGGTACAGGACGTACAAAGCGAAGGCGATAACATCAAGGGGCGGCCCCTGCCGGACAATGGGGCCGCCCCAGCGTGGCAATCCCATGGGCAATCATGGACGGAGAGGATTATGCGACCCAAGTTATCACTTTTTTGCATTCTCATCCTGATCAGCACCACAGCCGTCTGCCTGGCCGCCCAAAACATGGGCCCCAAGGAGATCAAGCTGGCCGGAGGCAGCCGTGGTGAAATTCCCTTCCCGCATTTTAGCCACCAAACCAAACTGGGCGATTGCAATGTCTGCCACAGCCTCTTTCCCCAGACTATTGGCGGCATCGCAAAACTCAAGGCCGAGGGCAAGCTAAAGCCCAAGCAGATCATGAACAAGCACTGCATCAAATGCCATAAGGCGGAAAAGAAATCGGGTAACCCATCCGGACCGACGACCTGCGCCAAATGCCACATCCGCCAATAAAACACGTTACATCAGGGGGTTAAACTCATGCTCGTCCTGGGCTTGCAGGGCAGCCCGCGTAAAAAGGGCAACACCGAGGTGCTTCTGTCGGCCTTCATGGCGGCCGCCAGTGAACTGGGAGCCGCCACCGAGACCATCTTTGTTTCGGAGCGCGACATCCAGCCCTGCAAGGAGTACATCGTCTGCGAGAAGAAGGGCTTCTGCCCCATCAAGGACGAGATGAACGCCATCTACGCCCTCCTGCGACGCGCCGAGGTAGTCGTAGTGGCCTCCCCCGTCTTCTTCTACGGGATCACCGCCCAGCTCAAGGCCCTCATCGACCGCTGTCAAACCCTCTGGGCGCGCAAGTACAAGCTCCGCCTCAAGGACCCCCTCTGTGAACGACGGCGGGGGATACTCCTGGGGGTTGCGGCCACGCGGGGCAAGCACCTTTTCGAGGGCATGGAGCTGACGACCAAGTACTTCTTCGACGGCATCTCGGCCGAATACGAGGGCTGCCTGGGTTACCGCGGCGTTGAGGCCAAGGGAGAGATGGCCGCGGACCCCACCTACCTCGCCGATGTGGCCGCCACCGCTTCGAGGCTGGTTGGGGATCTCAAACAACGTCAACGGGTGCTCTTCCTCTCCGAAAAAAACGCCTGTCGCAGCCAAATGGCCGCGGCTTTTGCAAAGACGCTCGGTAGTGATCGCCTGGACGTTCTCACCGCCGGCAGCCAACCGGCACCCGTGGTTGACAAGGCCATGGTGGCCATAATGGCCGAAGCGGGGATCGACATGGGGTTTATCACCCCGCGTAGCCTGAGCGATGCGCTGACAGAAGGTCAGCCCGAGCGGGTGGTCTCGATCGGGGCGACCGATACGCAAACGGGCACTATAGACACCCAACAGGCGTTTTGGGACTTGCCCAATCCGGCGGGACAGTCTATGAGGGAGATGCGGCAACTACGAGATGAGATCAAAACGCGGGTTCGCCAATTTATCACCGCTATTTAATTGGTCGAACCAGATACGATTATGACCCGAGTTGAGGGCTCAGCCTGAGCATACAACTTGAGCGGTTCGTTTTCATAACCCCTTGATAAGGAGGAGATTAACAATGGACAAGTACGTTTGCACGGTCTGTGGCTACATCTATGATCCGGAACTGGGCGATCCCGATAGCGGCGTTGACGCTGGCACCAAATGGGAAGATGTTCCTGAGGATTATGAATGCCCGGTCTGCGGCGCAGGCAAGGATGATTTCGAAAAAGAAACCTGATTCCTCGGCCCACTTTGTTTATGATCAGCCCCAACGATGCCCTTTTACTGGAGTTAATCTGCCTAGTGAAAGGGCATCGGCCATATGGCGGCCGGTTGTCCGGGACGCAAAGCGCAGTGAAGGGGTTGGTTGTTGGAACCTTAAGCAAGCACATGAAAAAAATAATGCATAATCAGATAGTTAGGGAAGGAAATGAAACCAATAGAGATCGCCAAAGGCGTCTACGATGTAGGGGTAAATGATTGGAATATCCGTGATTTTCATGGCTATTCCACCTATAAGGGCACCAGCTACAACGCCTACCTCATCGTCGATGAAAAGATCGCCCTGATCGACACGGTCAAAGCCGAATTTACCGATCAGTTGCTCAACAATATCGCCCGCATCGTCGATCCCAGCAAGATCGACGTGGTCATCAGCAACCACACCGAGATGGACCACTCCGGCGGCCTGCCGCGGGTGCTGCACCGCATCGGCGAGAACACGCCGCTTTATTGTTCCAAGATGGGGGCCAAGAATTTGGCCAAACACTTTCGCCAGAAATGGAACTACCACCCCATCGCCAAAGGTGAAGAGCTGAGCCTGGGGGAACGGACCCTCTCCTTCATGGAGACCCGCATGGTGCACTGGCCCGACAGCATGTTCACCTACATCAAGGAGCAGCGTATCCTCTTCTCCAGTGACGGCTTTGGCCAGCACTACGCCGGCTATGAGAAGTTCGACGACCAGGTGGGCGACGAGATCTGGGAGCATGCCAAAAAGTACTTCGCCAACATCCTCCTGCTCTACGCCCCCCTGCTCCAGAAACTGGTATCATCGATACGGAAGAGCGGGCTGGCCATCGACATGATCTGCCCGGACCACGGCGTCATCTGGCGCAAGAATCCCGGCGCCATCATCGAGGCCTACGACCGCTGGTCCCGTCAGGTGACCGAAAACAAGGCCGTGGTGGTCTACGACACCATGTGGCACAGCACCGAGATGATGGCCGAGGCGATTTCCGCTGGCATCGCCGAGGAGGGGGTCTCGGTTAAACCGATCCATATCCGTAGCTCCCACCGCAGTGACATCATGACCGAGGTGCAGGACGCCGCCGCAGTGGTGGTCGGTTCACCGACCCTCAACAACCAGCTCTTTCCCACCGTGGCCGATACCCTCACCTACATGAAGGGTCTCAAACCCGTGGGCCGCATCGGGGCCGCCTTCGGCTCCTACGGCTGGAGCGGGGAAGCGGTTAAATTGGTCATCACAGAGCTTGAAGCGATGAAGTTCGACATCATCGAACCCGGTGTCAAGGTTCAGTACGTGCCTGACAGCGACAACCTCGACGCCTGCTTCGAATTCGGCCGCCAGATCGGTCAAGCCGTGATTGCCCGTAAGGGATAGAGGCCGCAGGTGACTAGAATCCGTGCAGGACGATCTTGGCGGCTTCGGCCGCCAGATCGGTCAAGCGGTCAAGGATAGAAAAGAATCACCCTCAGGGCAGTTCTACTATGTCGTCGGGTGGCCATGTTGGCCGCCCGACTAGGGCTGCTCTCAAGCAAGGGATAACCATGAAAGTGCCCTATGTGGATATCGGCGCCTGCACCATGTGTATGGGTTGCGTCGACCTTGTTCCCGAAGTGTTTCAGCCCAATGACATGGGCTATATCGCCGTTATAGAAATGGACGTCTATCCCAAAGCGGCAATAGACGAAGCGATCAAGTACTGCCCGGAAGATGCGATCATGTGGGAAGAAGAGTAGAAAAGCCTCTGTCAGAATTGCATAGCGACACAAGCGGCCGCACCATTACCAGCAAATCAAATAGACGGTTTGCCAGTAAATAACAGACCGCATCCATCCCCTGGATAGCTGGTGGACTGGCACACAACAAAATATCGTTCGATTGCGACTTTAATTGCTTGTTGAGCAGTCAATTTCATCAATTGGAGAGAATCCCCATGAAAAAAACCGCCCTCTTCGTCTTCAACGGAGACCCCATGTGCTTCATCCATGTCCTCTTGAATGCCCTCGACCTTGACGCCAAGGGACACGAGGCGCGCATCGTCATTGAAGGCGCCGCCACGAAACTGCTCCCCAAACTGATCGAGGCCGAACACCCCCTGAACCAATTGTGGATCCGTTGCGTGGCTGCCGGCCTGGTGGCCGGCGTCTGCCGCGCCTGCGCCAATAAAATGGGCACTCTCGAAGCCGCCAACACTCAGCAACTGCCTCTGCTGGCGGAGATGAACGGTCATCCCGGCATGTCGGCCTACATGGAGGCTGGCTACAAAATCATCACCTTCTGATTCTCTTTTAGCATGGCAAAGCGAAGCGACCCATGCGCACCCGCGCCCTTAAAAAACAGATCATGGCCCTCCTCTCCAGAGGGAGTGAAGACCTTGATTCAGCCCTGGCAGATGTGGCCGCTCTAACAGCACGCCAGGCGATCAATCCCCTGATCGGCTTTTACTGCCACCGAGATGCCCGCCTGCGCTGGCGGGCCATCACGGCCACTGGCATGCTCGTGGCCCGCTTGGCGGACGGCGAGATGGAGTCGGCACGCGTCATCGTGCGACGCCTCATGTGGAGCCTCAACGATGAATCCGGTGGCATAGGCTGGGGAGCCCCCGAAGCCATGGGGGAGATCATGGCCCGTCATCTTGGCCTGGCCCGGGAGTATGCCTGCATCCTGGTCTCCTACCTGGATGAAGCCGGCAACTACCTAGAGTTGCCCGCCCTGCAAGGGGGTGCCCTTTGGGGCGTCGGCCGCCTGGCCCAGGTCAGGCCCGATCTTCTGGCCCCCATCCCCGCCCTGTTGCCCCCCTTTCTCCAGTCACCGACAGCCGTCCATCGCGGTCTGGCTGCCTGGATAGCGGGCAGCTTGCAAGCCGGCCATGATACCTTAAAACCATTGCTAAACGCCCTTTTGACCGATACAATATCCTTTGAGTTTTACAACGGCCGTGAGCTGATCCCCCAGACAGTGGATCGCATGGCCCGCAAGGCTCTGGCGCAAATCGACGCCGTCAACCCTATCGAAAACTAATGCTCCCGAAGCCGGGCAAGGACTTCAGTTCCGCCGTCCGTTCCGTGAGCCCAAGGCCTGGAGACAAGCACCCTTTCCGGGTCAGATCTGCGATACCTCCAGGTGACCACCTGCCCTGGCGCTGAGGAGTGCTGGACCGCGCTAGGTTAGGGGATGGTCAGCGTTTTTTGAGTAACCTTTGAAGGCATTTGACGGTCTAAATCAGACAGGGTCGATGGAAAAAAAGTCCTCGCTTGTAACCTCAATCGAATGCCTGGTTCCATACAAGCGAAGTAGCCGTCTTTCTTGAATTGGAGAACGATAAGGAGAGAAGCAAATATGATCGTGCACATGAAGAAAACCCGGTGGTGGGTCGGTTTTTTTGGCATTCTTCTCCTGATGCACGGCAGCCGCACCTTGGCCCAGGATTTACCGACGGACAAAACGGTGACTCCCGCCAGCAGAATGCTCACATTGACCGCCGCCATCAAAACCGCCATCGCGCATAACCCCCAGCTTATCGCGGTTCGCCAGGGGTTGAGCGCCACCGAAGCCCAAGTTACCACCGCCCGCGCGGGTCTCTACCCCCGCCTGGA
>JBNKKA010000135.1:0-5749 GCA_050291585.1 Desulfobacteraceae bacterium | reverse complement strand
CCAACAGCCCCATGTGGGCCTTCGGCACCAAGCTCAACCAGGGCGATATTTCCCAAAGCGACTTCGCCGTCAACCGCCTCAACGACCCCGACCCCATCGACAACTTCGCCACCGCTCTGACACTCTCCTGGCAGGTCTTCGACGGCGGCAACACCTGGCACGGCTGGCAGCAGTCCAAGAGCCATGCGGCGGCGGCGGCCGAAGGGGTCACGCGCACCGAACAGCAGGTGGTCGCCCAGGCGGCCCGGGCTTATGTGGGGATGCTCCTGGCCCAGGAGAATCTGCGCGTCATCGAACAGAGCATGGAAACGGCGTGGGCCCATAGTAAACTCGTGGAATCCCGCTACAAAGGTGGTTTCGTTGTCAAAAGCGATCTGCTGCGCGCCCAGGTGCGCATCGCCGAGTTGTCCCATTCTCAGCTCCAGGCGGACAACAGCGTCCAGGTGGCGGCGGCCCACCTCAACGCCGCCATGGGGATCCCCATCGACACCCCTTTGGACCTGGCGACGCCCTTCAGCAAATGTCGCCGGCCCGCCAAAGACCTCGCTGCCTGGCGCAACAAAGCCTTGGAACAGCGGCCCGACATGGCGGCCATGAATCACCACCACGCCGCCGCAGAGCAAGCGATCCAACGCGCCCGCAGCGGCCATCTGCCCCAGCTGCAAATGCGCAGTGCGTATGAGATCAACACCGAAGACTTTTCAGACTCACACGACAACTGGACCCTCGGGGCCGTCCTGCAGGTGAACCTTTTCGCTGGTCAGCAGGTCTCCTCCAAGGTCGTGGCCGCCAAAGCCGCCCTCAAGCAGCTCGAAGCCCAACGCGAGGCGCTTTCCCAGCAAATCCAGGTGGAGACGCGCGCCGCCTTTCTCACCGCCCAGAGCGCCTGGCAGCAGATCCAGGTGGCCCAGTCAGCCCTGGCTCAGGCCGAGGAGGGGGTGCGCATCGTGGGCAATCGTTACAAAGGCGGTCTGCTCACCATCGTCAGCCTGCTGGACGCCGAAGTGGCCGATCAGCAGGCGCGCATGCGCCATTTCAAGGCGATGCACGACTACAAAGTTGCCCGCATCCAGCTGGCCCTGGCTGCAGGCGTCATCGACGCCAATTTTCAATAAAACTTCAGGAATGGAGACGCCAATGATCCCCAACCCCTTTCGCATCCTAGTCCTCCTATCAAGTGTTCTGGTCCTTGGCGGCTGCGGAGAGAAGATCGATCCCGGCCATACCCCCCGGGGTGCCGGCCAGACCGTCAGGGCGGCGGTGGCCGAGGCCCAGTTGACCCAGCAGCCCTTTCTCTACGAGGCGGTGGCCACCATCACACCACGCACGGCCAGCACCATCTCGAGCAAGCTCATGGGGACGGTGCAGGCCATCAACGTACGCGAAGGCGACCGGGTCGCCAGCGGCGATCTTCTGGTGGTCGTGGATCAGCGCCAGGTATCGGCCCAGCTGGACCGTGCCGAGGCTGGGGTCCAGGAAGCCCGCAGGGCCGAGGCGTCGGCGGTGTCCGCCCACGAGTCCGCAAAAGCGGCCGCTGACCTGGCAGCGAGCACCTACAAACGCTACCAGCAGCTGCTGGCCTCCGACTCGGTCAGTCAGCAGGAGTTCGACGAAGTACAGGCCCGCCACCGCCAGGCCCAGGCCGCCCAAGCCCAGACCGAGGCCATGCTCGCGGCGGCCCGCAGCCGGGTACGCCAGGCCGAGGCCACGGTGGAGAGCGCTGTGGTGGGCAAAAAGGACGCCCGGGTGCGGGCGCCCTACGCGGGCAAGATCACCGCTCGCCTCATCGAAGAGGGCGACCTGGCCTCGCCGGGGACCCCTTTTTTGACCATCGAAAAAGAGGGTGAATACCACGCTGACCTGGTCCTGCCAGAACGCCATATCCAGGCGGTGGCCTTGGGAATGAAGGTCCAGGTCAAGGTCCCTTCCTTAGGCCAGACGACTGTTGAAGGTATCATCGACCGCATCGTCCCCTTGGCCGACGCCCGCAGCCGCTCCTTTCAGCTCAAGGTCAGCCTGCCCCAGGACGCACCCCTCAAGTCAGGCATGTTCGCCCGCGTCAGCATCCCCGTGGGGGGCTCCGGCCTGCTGCTCATACCGGCCACGGCCATCGTGTCCCAGGGTCAGTTGGACGGGATCTTCAGCGTAGATGCAGACCAGATCGCCCACTTCCGCCTCGTGCGGGTGGGGCGCACCTATGAGGAGCAGGTGGAGATCTTGGCGGGCCTCAAGCCAGGTGACCGCTACGTGCAGGCCCCGCCGGCGACCCTGGCAGACGGCGCCAAGGTGGAGGTGGGCTCATGAATGTCGATCGTTCGACCGGCGCCACCAGTAGAGCTGACGCCAGGATCGGCACCGCCGGAAAAATCGCCGCCTACTTCATCAACTCCAAGCTGACGCCCCTCATCATCATCGCCTCTATCCTGCTGGGGATCGCGGCCGTCATCGCTCTGCCCCGTGAGGAGGAGCCCCAGATCATCGTACCCATGGTCGATATCTTCGTCCAGATGCCCGGGGCCACGGCCAAAGAGGTGGAGACCCGCATCACCAACCCCATGGAACAACTGCTCTGGGAGATCCCCGGGGTGGAGTACGTCTACACCACGTCCAGCCCGGGAATCTCCATGGCGGTGGTGCGCTTTTACGTTGGCGAGGACGAGGAGAATTCCATCGTACGCCTGCAGACCAAGCTGATGGCCAATTACGACCGCATTCCCTGGGCCGCCTCACCGCCTCTGATCAAACCGCGCTACATCGACGACGTGCCCATCCTGGGCCTCACCTTTTGGGGTGCGGAGATGGACCATTACATGCTGCGGCGGGTGGCCGCCGAGATAGAAACCGTGGTCAAGCGGGAAGACAATGTCTCCCTCACGACCCTCATCGGGGGCGAAAAAAGGGAGTTGCAAGTCTTGCTCGATCCGGTGCGCCTCTCGGCCTACGGATTGGATATCGAGCAGACCGCCAATATGCTCACCGCGGCCAACAGGGAGGCCGATGCGGGCAGCTTTCCCGGCCCCGAGGGGCAGGTACTGGTGCGAACGGGCGGCTTTCTCAAGACCGCCCAGGACGTGGCCAGCGTCGTCGTGGGCATCCACAACGGCAACCCCATCTACGTGCGCGACGTGGCCGAGGTGATTGATGGGCCTGGGGAGCCCGAGCAGTATGTCTTCTTCGGCATGGGCGCCGCCGCCGAAGTAAAGCACCTGGACCGTGGGACCCATGCCAAGAGCACCTACCCCGCCGTCACCCTGACCGTCGCCAAACGCAAGGGCACCAACGCCATCGCCGTGGCCGAACGAATCCTGGAGCGGGTCGACAAGGTGCGCGGCACCATCTTGCCCAGCAACATCGAGTTGACCGTCACGCGCCATTACGGGGAGACCGCCAAGGAGAAGTCCGACGAGCTGCTCTACCACATGTTCATCGCCGTGTTCTCCGTGACCCTTCTCATCTGGCTGACATTGGGACGGCGTGAATCGGGGGTAGTGGCCCTGGCCATCCCCGTGACCCTGGCCCTCACCATGGCCGTCTTTTATCTCTACGGCTACACCCTCAACCGCATCACCCTCTTCGCCCTGATCTTCTCCATCGGCATCCTGGTGGACGACGCCATCGTGGTGGTGGAGAACATGGTACGCCACTACCACCTGCCCGAAAACCAGGGCCGCTCGCGCCTCAAAGTCGCCATCGAGGCAGTAGACGAGGTGGGCAACCCCACCATCCTGGCCACCATGACGGTGATCGGCGCCATCCTACCCATGGCCTTTGTGGGCGGCCTCATGGGACCTTATATGCGCCCCATCCCCGTGGGCGCCTCGGCGGCCATGATCTGGTCCCTGCTGGTGGCCTTCATCGTCACCCCCTGGGCCGCCCTGCGCCTGCTCAAACCTGCGGCTAAACACGGCGCCCCAGGCAACGGACACGGGCACAGCGAAGGCCAGGAGGATTGGAGCACCCGCCTCTACCGCCGCATGATGTCTCCCCTCATCGCCCATCCCATCTGGCGCTGGCTCTTCCTGCTGCTGGTAGTGGTGCTGCTCTTGGGCGCCTGCGCCCTGGTGGGCGTCGGCCTGGTCAAGGTCAAAATGCTGCCCTTTGACAACAAGAGCGAGTTCCAGGTGATCATCGATCTGCCCGAGAGCGCCACCCTGGAGGAAACCGCCGCCGCCACCATGGAGATGGGCGCCTACCTGGCGACCGTTAACGAAGTGACCGACTACCAACTCTACATCGGCACGTCCGGCCCCTTCAACTTCAACGGATTGGTGCGCCATTACTACCTGCGTCAGGCCAACCACATGGCCGACATCCAAGTGAACCTGGTGGGCAAACATCACCGCAAGGAGCAGAGCCACGCCATCGCCAAACGGGTGCGCCCCCATCTGGAGAAAATCGCCGCGCGCTACGGCGCGCGCGTTAAAGTGGCCGAGGTGCCCCCCGGACCGCCGGTGCTGTCCACCTTGGTGGCCGAGGTCTACGGCCCCGACTACGAACGCCAAAAGGAGATCGCCGCCCAGATTCAGCACGTATTTGAAACCACCCCCGGGGTCGTCGATGTGGACTGGTTCATGGAGGCCGAGCAGCCGCGTTACACCTTCGATATCGACCGGGAAAAGGCCGCCCTGCACGGCATCACAGTAAGTCGCATCACCGCCGCCCTAAAGTTGGCCCTCTCCGGCCGCCAGGTGGGTCTTTTGCATCAGCCCAAGGAGAAAGAGGATGTTCCCATCCGCCTGCGCCTGCCCCTGGCGGATCGGGCGGCCATCCAGCGCATCGAGACCCTCAAAATCAAAGCGGCCGATGGCAACCTGGTCCCCCTTTCCAGCCTGGTAACGGCTCGCCAGAGCACCGTGGACCAAAGCATCTACCACAAGAACCTCATGCCCGTTGTTTACGTGATCGGAGATGTGGCCGGGGTCAAGGAGAGCCCGGTTTACGCCATCCTGGAGATGCAAAAAAAGATCGCGGCCCTGGAACTGCCCGAAGGCTATGAAATCGCCCAGCACACCGCCGGGCTTCCCAAAACCGCCCAGCGCTTCGCCATGAAATGGGACGGTGAATGGCACATCACCTACGAAGTTTTCCGTGACCTGGGGCTGGCCTTTGCCGTGGTGCTGGTGCTGATTTTCGTGCTGGTGGTCGGCTGGTTCCAATCCTTTTCCACGCCCATCACCATCATGGTGGCGATTCCGTTTTCGCTCATTGGCATTCTGCCGGCCCACTGGGCCATGGGGGCCTTTTTCACGGCCACCTCCATGATCGGGTTTATCGCCGGCGCGGGGATTGTGGTCAGAAACTCCATCATTCTGGTGGACTTCATTGAGCTGCGCGTGCGCGAGGGCATGCCCCTGGATCAGGCCGTCATCGATGCCGGTGCGGTGCGCTTCCGCCCCATGATGCTCACCGCCGCCGCAGTCGTCGTCGGCGCTTCCGTCATCCTCTTCGACCCCATCTTCCAGGGGCTCGCCATCAGTCTCATGGCGGGTGAGGTGGCCTCCTTGCTCTTCTCGCGCATGACGGTGCCCATCCTCTACTACATGGACAAACGCTGGGAGTTTGCCCATGGCCATATGCTCGAAGGCACCAAGGACACACCTGCCGATTAAGCGTTGATCGAAGTTGAAGCGATGTTCTCCCCGGAATGGATCGCTTCCATTCCGGGGAGCCCATGAACAGCTCGCCCCACCTCTCCTCCTTAGCTCACCGTCGCCACCCGGATACAGACGCATGTCTGCGACTGTCTAAC
>JBNKKA010000134.1:0-12465 GCA_050291585.1 Desulfobacteraceae bacterium | reverse complement strand
GAGGAGGTTGTCCAGGGCGATGAGGGCGTTCAAAGCCGCCTTGGTCTGGCGAATCTCCGCCAGGGTCCCGAACTCCCGGTAGAGGACCCCCCTGCGATAATTGTCGAAATAGAGGGGGCGTTTGATCAGCAGCCCCCCTAAAATCCCCAGGCCGGCCTCTTCCCAGAAGCTCAGGGGCAGGCCATTGTGCCGGAACCAGCTCTCCCGGTGCCAGCGTTCGCACTGCCATTTGAGGGCCTGGCCGGCTCCGCAGCCCACCCGGAAAAGATCGGCCAGGCGATAGCGCTGGACCAGGTCCGTGGCGGCCCGCAGGCCACCGTCCCCTGTCGCAATCTCACAAACCATTTCCAGGCCAATGCCCAGGTAGCCGCTCACCTTGGCCACCACGGCGGCTAAGACACTGCGCTCGGAGACCGCCACCTGATCGGCCACGATCACCTGGTTGCACAGGTTGGCGAACTCGGCCTGCAATTGCAGGAGGGCGCTGGTGGCGGTCACACCAGCCAAGGCGCTGGCGAAAATGCCGTCATCCTGGGGCGGGGCCGTGGCCCGGGGCACTGGCAGGCTGGTGGCAAAGCCTTCGTCTGGATGGAGGGTCTTGGTGTCCCGCCGGAGCAACGCCTCGGGGGTGAGGGGTTGGTAGACACCCACGGCCTCGTCAAAGGGCAGGAAGCCCTTCTCGGCCAGGCGCACCGTACGCAGACGGTAGGCCTCTTCCTCGGCCTCGGCCGTGATCAGGGCGGCGCTTTCCACGAGCATGTTCTGGTAGCGCACATGGTCCTCGGCGGAGAGACCCTTGAGCATTTCAACCATCATCTCCTCTCGCTGGGCGACAAGTCCAGGGAACGCCTCCTTTATCGCCGCGGGCAGGTCGCGCAGACGCCAATAAAAGGTTTCGTCATCACTGGTGAAGCCTTCGCCCAACTCCGAAGGGGTCTGGTCATATTCGCGCACCACCACCTCGATGTTGTGGTGGAGGTAGAGTTCGGCCAGATCGAGCTTCTCCGCCATACACCAGCGGGCAAAGCGCTTGGGGTCCGCCTTGAGCAGATGGTGCATCCAGCGGGTCAGCTCGGCCATATGGAGGCGGTCGCGCCCCCAGCCCTCCATGTCAAGAAAGTACTCCCATTGATTGGCTGAGGCCAGGGCGATCAGGGGCAGGGCATCCGTGGGCCCGATCTCCTGAACCAGAAGGTGGAGGTCTTCCGCCGGGAAGCTGTGCACCAGGGGTGCCGGCTGAGGCGCCTCGAGGATGGCCGTAAGGGCCGCCTGGGGGGCCAGGGTCAGGATCTCATGGCGCTGTTGCTTCAGGGCCAAGCGCTTCTCTGTGATGGGGTCTGTGGTTTTTTCAATTTGCATTTGGGGTGGCGGTCCTTCACTCGGTGGTGATCGTTATTGGGGCACTTGGTTGGCCAAGGTCGCCAGTACATCTTAAAGCATTGATAGGGGATTGGGCAACCGGGGAGATGAACGGCTCTGGTGAATTGGCTCAGGTGACGGGAAACAGATGGCAGGCCACCCAGTGCCCAGACGCCTCCTCCACCAGCTCCGGCCGCTGCCGGTCGCAGGGGGCGAAACGCCTGGGGCAACGGGGGTGGAAGGGGCAGCCGGGAATGGCCGTACCCGGCGCGGGCACCTCCCCCTCCAGGCGCTGGCGTTCGACGGTCCGCAGGCGCGGGTCGGCGATGGGGATACTGTCCAGGAGGCCCTGGACATAAGGGTGCAGCCCCTGGTCCATGAGCTGGGCGCCGGGGAGAATCTCCATGAGGCGCCCGGCGTACATGACGCCGATACGGTCGCAGAATTCAGCCATGAGGTTGAGGTCGTGGGAGATGAAGAGCAGGGTCAGGGACAGCTTGGCCTTCATGGACGCCAGGAGATTGACGATACGCTGCTGGACGGCCAGGTCCAGGGCCGAGACCGGCTCGTCGGCCACCAGCAGGCGGGGTCGGATAATCAGGGCCCGGGCGATGGCGATGCGCTGGCGCTGGCCGCCGCTGAACTCGTGGGGAAACTTGTCCAGGTCGGCGGCCGTCAGGCCCACCTGTTCGAGCATCTCCACCGAGGCGGTGCGACGCTCGCCCTTGGCCAGGCCGTGGATGGCCAGCATCTCTCCCAGGATGCGGCCCACCCGCAGGCGCGGGTTGAGGGAGGCGTAGGGATCCTGGAAAACCATCTGCACCTGGCGGTAGAAATCGCGACGTGGCCGGCGGGCCCACTCCCGGTAGCTGTTGCCGGTGAGGTGCAGCTCGCCGCCGCTGGGTTCCAGAAGACGCATCACCAGGCGCGCCAGGGTGGTCTTGCCGCAGCCGCTCTCCCCGGCCAGGCCAAAGACCTCTCCCTCCCTGATGGTCAGGTCCACCTCGTCGAGAACCTGAATCCGGTGCCGCTCCCGGCGCAGCACCCCGCCCCGTTCGCCAAAGGCCTTCTCCACCGCCCGCAATTCAAGCAGCGCCGCCGTCATGGGGCCGTCTCCGAGGCTGGGCCCCGGCCGGGGATCAAGGCCAGAAGCTCACGGGTGTATGCATGCCGGGGAGTATGAAAAAGGGCGTCCACGGCCGCGTCCTCGACGATCCGACCGGCCTGCATGACGGCGATGCGGTCGGCGATCTCAGCCATCACGCGCAGGTCGTGGGTAATAAAAAGGAGCGCCATACCGCGCTCCGTCTGAAGCCGTTTGAGTAGCCGCAGGATCTGGGCCTGTACGGTGACGTCCAGGGCCGTGGTGGGTTCGTCGGCGATGAGGACCTGGGGGTTGCAGGACAAGGCCATGGCGATCATCACCCGCTGGCGCTGGCCGCCGCTGAGTTCATGGGGATAACGCGCCAGGCGACCTTTGGGGTCGGGCAGGGCCACTTCGCCCAACAGGGCACAGGCCCGCTCCAGGGCGGCCTTGCGCCCCAGCCCCTCGTGGACGGCCACCATCTCGGCGATCTGGTCGCCAATGGTGAATACCGGGTTGAGGGCGCTCATGGGCTCCTGGAAGATATAGGCGATCCGGCGGCCCCGAACCCGGCGCAGTTGGGCGGATGTCTGCCCCACCAGATCCTCGCCATCGAAAACCACGCTTCCGGTCATCTCCACGAGGGGCGGCCGCTTGATGAGGCCCAGGATGGCCTGGGCGGTTACGCTCTTGCCGCTGCCCGAGGCGCCCACCAATCCCAAGGTTTCACCGGCCTGGAGATCAAAGTTCACCCCCCGGAGAATCTCCACCGCCCCGTCCTCCCCCTGGAAGACAATCTTCAAATCCCTGATTTGCAGAAGCGCTTGCTCCGCCATCATGACCGCCTCCCCGGCCCGCCCCTGGGGTCCAGGCGGTCGCGCAGTCCGTCCCCCAGAAAGTTAAAGGCCAGCACCACCAGCATAATGGCCAGGCCGGGAAATATCGACACATGGGGGGCGTCAAGGAGCACCTGCTTGCCCTGACTGAGCATGGCCCCCCAGCTGGGGGTGCCCGGCGGAGCGCCCAGGCCGAGGAAACTCAGGGAGGACTCGGAGATGATCACACCCGCGATGCCAAAGGTGGCCTGGACGATCACCGGCGAGAGCACGTTGGGCAGGATGTGCACCAGCATGATGCGCAAATCGGACTGACCCGAGGTACGCGCCGCCAGGACAAACTCGCGTTCGCGTACCGAGAGCACCTGCCCGCGCACCAGGCGGGCGAAGGAGACCCAGCCCAGCACCGCCAGGGCGATGACCACGTTGCGCATGCTGGGCCCCAGGACGGCCACTAGGGCGATGGCCAGAAGCAGGCCGGGAAAAGCCAGCAGGATGTCCACCAGCCGCATGAGGAGGGTGTCGATCCAGCCCCCGTAATATCCCGACACCAGCCCCAATAAAATACCCACAAAGGCCGTCAACCCCACCACGCTGAGTCCCACCGTAAGGGAGATGCGCGCCCCGTAGAGCAGGCGGCTGAGGATGTCACTACCGTTGGCGTCCTGCCCCAGAGGATGGGCAGCGCTGGGACCGGCCAGCTGCTCGCTGAGGCGGATCTCATAGGGATCGTAGGGGCTCAGTACGGGGGCCAGCAAAGCGCCTGCACTGAAGATGAGGATGATGCCCGCCCCGATGGTTGGCCAGATGCTTCTAAACATCCTCATAACCGCACCCGCGGATCCGCCCAGGCGTAGGCGATGTCGGTCATCAGGTTGACCAGCACGTAGACGGTGGCGATGACGAGGATGCAACCCTGGACCAGGGGGTAGTTTCGGCTGTAGATCCCTTCCAGGAGCAGGGTGCCCAGGCCGGGCCAGTCGAAGATCGCTTCGGTGATGATGGCGCCCGATAGGAGCACGCCCACTTGGAGCCCGATGATGGTGATGACGGGGATGAGGGCGTTGCGCAGGGCGTGTTTGAAGATCACCATACGCTCGGGCAACCCTTTGGCCCGGGCGTTGGTGATATACTCCTCGTCGAGCACTTCCAACAGAGAGGCACGGATCATGCGCGAAAGCATGGCGGCCATGGCGGTCCCCAGGGTGATGGCCGGCAGGATGAGGTGTTCGATGCCCCCACGCTCGTTGACCGGCAGCCAACCGAGCTGCACGGAGAACACCATGATAAGCATGGGGCCCAGCCAGAAGTTGGGGATGGAGATCCCCAGAAAAGAGATCAGCATGCTCGAGCCGTCCAACCAACCATAGGGCCTGAGGGCCGATACAATGCCCAGGGGCAAGGCCATCAATAGGGCCACCAACATGGCGCCGAGCATCAGTTCAACGGTGGCGGGGAAACGCTCCAAGATCTCTGATAAAACAGGGCGATGGCTGTGGACCGACTGGCCCAGGTCACCGGTCAGAAGGCCTCCCAGGTAACCAAGGTACTGGGTTCCCAGCGGCTGGTCGAGGCCCATGGCCTCACGCAGTACGTCCTTGTCCGCGGTCAGGGCGTTGTCCCCCAGCATGATGTCCACCGGGTCGCCGGGGATCAGGTGAATGAGGAAGAAGACCAGGGTCACGACACCGAAGAGCACTAGGAACAAGAGCAGCAGACGCCGGACAAGGTATGTGAGCATGAAGGCACGCTCCACGGGGGTTTATTGAAATGCGTTACCGGCACCAGACGGCGCCCATTGGTGGCAACAGGCGGCAAAACGGGCCTATTCGGGTGCACCCAGGGAGACATCCTTAAAAGAGGCGTACCCGGCCATGGGGTGCTGCCGATAGCCCTGGACGCGCTTGTGAACCACCGAGATGTTGTTGGGATGCCACAGGCTGATATAGGGCAGCTCCTTGGCGACGATCTCCTGGACCTGGGCGTAGATCGCCTTGCGCGCCTCGGGGTCGGTGGTCACCCGGCCCTCGGTCACCAGACGGTCCATCTCTGCATTGCGGTAGCGGCCGCGGTTGCGTCCGGCGGGGGGGATCTGACTGGAGTGGTAAATATCGTAGTAGAAGTCCGGCTCAGTGACCCCCACCCAGCGCATGCTGGTCAATTGGAAGTTACCGCTCTTAATGTCGCCGTAGAAGGTGCCCCACTCGTAGGACTTGAGGGCCAACTCGATGCCCACCTTGGCCAGTTGGGCCTGAATGATGCGAGCGATCCCCGTTACCTGTGCGTTGTTGCTGGTTTTCAGTTCCAGTTGGATACGGGGTTTAGGGCCAGCCCCGTCGGGATCCTTGTGTTTGGCTTCGTCCAACAGGGCCACGGCCTTTTCCGGATCGTAGGCGTAGGTCCGGCTGGGAGCGCTGTAGTACCAGTTGACGGGGGAGAGCAATCCCGTGGCCGGGACGGCGTGGCCCTCCAGGCGGAAACGGATGATCTCGCCAACGTCGATGGCGTAGGCGATGGCCTGACGTACGCGCAGGTCCTGGACCTCGGGGGCAGCCAGGTTGAACCCCAGGTAGGTGTAGGCGATCCCCGGAGACTCGATCACACGGTAGTTCTCTTTGAGGGGGGCTTCCTGGACGGCCGCCACGCGATTCGCCGGCAAGGCGTTGATGAGCAAGTCCAGCTCGCCCTTCTGCAGCTTGAGAAAGCGGGTGTTGTCGTCCTTGATGATTTTGAAGACCACCCGGTCCACTTTCGGGGCGCCGCCGAAGTAAGCGTCGTTGCGCGCCAATAGGATCTCGGTGGGCGATTGTGAAACGAATTTGAAGGGCCCTGAACCCATGGGTTGAGCGCCAAAATCAGCCTGAGCTGCAGCGCTCAATTTGTGCTTCGGCAGGATGGGGATGATCACCGAGGTGAGAAAGGAGGCCGTGGGCGCGTTGAGCGTGAAGCGCACCGTGTGATTGTCCACAGCCTCGACCTTTTTGATCTTAGAACGATAACCGGGCCCGAAGGGGGACTTGGTATCTTCCGCCATGAGGTGCTCGAAGGTGAAAACCACATCCGCCGCCGTGAGGGGCTGGCCGTCGTGGAAGACCACCTTGGGCGCCAGGAAGAAGGTGTAGGTGGTGGGGTCGTTTACTTCCCAGCGTTGGGCCAGACCCGGGGCGATGGTCAGGTCCTCCCCCAGCTGAACCAGGGTGTCGAACAAGAGATGCTGGGTGATGCGCATGCCGGCCGCGTCAGTGGCAAAGCGCGGATCGAGGGTCTTGGGTGCGCTCTCCAGACCCACCTTGAGGCTGTCCGACGGAGCCTTGTCACCGCCGCCACAGGCCACCAGCAGCAGCGCGAGGCAAGCCCCCAGCAGGAGGCCGCACGACCAGCGGATTCGAAATCTCTGGTTCACCGGGGTGTCCCCTCTTTTCTTTACAATGAAAGCGTCAGGCTTTGAGTTGTTCAGGCGCAACAATGGGGCCGAACCTGTCTTTCAGCTCCAGAAGCCCCTTCTTTTGGGCCGCGAGGATCTCGAAAAGTGCCGTCGGAATCTCTTCGTCCTTGCCGTATGCTTCTATCTGCAGATCCACGCGCGCCAGGATGTTGTCCAAATAGAGAGAAAACTGCTTCTCGTAAAGGTCGTAAGGATACGGCTTGCCGATCTTCTCTTGGAAGAGGCGCTCCAGGTCTTCAAAACGCGGCAGCAAACCGATGGGCGTCTCGATGGTGGCGACCTCCTTGTGGACCAGGCGTTCCAGCCAGGCCATCCAGACCTTGACGTCGCGCTTCTCACCGAGGAGTTTTTTGCCTTCACCGCCCCTGGCTTCGTGGGTCAGGAAGTAGTTCAGCCCGGCCATAATAGGTTTTTTCTCCTCGGCCAGGTTGGGGCTGTTGAAGAACTCGAACTGGGCCCGCATGTAATCCCCCAGAGAGCCGGGAATAAAGGGCGCGTTGGCCCAGGGAGCGCGCTTTACCCCGCTGGCGCCGACCTCGGTGGCCGTGGCGGCGGAGACAATGCAGGCCCCGATGACCACCCCTTCCGAAGGGGTTTTGGCGACCCAAACGGGTGGCATGGTGTTGCTGTCGCGTCCACTGTAGGTGAAGATACGCGTCTCCACCCCGGCGGGGTCCTCGGTTCGGGTGGAGTAATTTCCCAGGGCGGTCGCCGAGACGGTACAGCGGGCGTTGGGGTGGGAGAGGGGCACCGGTTTACCCGCTGCATCCAGCATGCCCTTCTTCCAGGGACCCTGAAAATTGCGCCCCTCGTCGGGGTGATCTTCGCCATTGCCCACCCAGTGGGGTACGCCTTTATCGTCAACCAAGACGTTTGACCAGATCACTTCCGTACCGGGTTCACGCAGGCAATGCATGAGCAATGGGTCCCCCTCCTGATTGACGTCTTCCACAATGCCGAAGATGCCGCATTCGGGGTTGATGGAGCGGATGCTTCCGTCTTCGGCCAGCCACATCTGGGCCAGGTCGTCGCCCACGAAGTGATCCCCAGCCATGGCGGTGGTGGTTTTGCCACAGCCGCTGGGGGCAGCACCCGTCATCCAGGTGATGCGCCCCCCGGGCCCTTCAATACCGGTGATGAACATGTGCTCGGCCAATTGTTTACCGAACAATTCGTGACATGCGCGGTCCACGCTGAAGCGGTGGTTGCCCTTTTTGAGGAGCAGGGTATTACCCGCGTAGGTGCAGTTGAAAGCGTAGGTGGTCTGATAGCTGCGATCCATGAAGACCCGCGCGTTGGGAAGATCTTCGGCACGGTTGCGCCCTTCGCTGTGAATATTGGTGTAGAAATAACCACTGGCGGCTGCCTCGGCGTTAAAGCTGTCGAAACAATTGCGGTAGAGAATCTCTGCGCTGTGGGCCACGTAGGCGGAACTGGTGATCTCGATGGCGGGATCGGCCGCCGGCGCCCCTACGGGGCCACGGGAGTAGAAACCGACGATCATGGTCATGCCCTTCATCAACCCCGTCAAATGCGACTTGACCGCGTCCAGCGCATCGCCGCGCGTCATCCGCTTGCCAAGGCTGCTGATATTTTCCTCGTCGTTGGCGATGTAGTAGGTTCGGTCGATGATGCGCCCCTGCTCCTCTTTGAGGTCGTAATGCAGGGTATGGCCAGCCATGGGGAGGGCTTCCTCCTCCCCCTTTTTGAGGGCCATCTCACGGATAAACTGCTTGTCTTCTGCGCTGCCCGTATTGACAAAGACATCGTCGGGCGCACACATGACGATGGCGTTGGCTATTTTTATCAACGCCGCTTTATTATCTATCCTGCGGATGCGCTCCAATTGTTCCGGCGCCAGGCGATCTTCAAATAGCTTGGATGCGTCCTCAGACGAACCGATCCCACCCAGTTCGAATGCGATGTCGATTCCATGGTTTCGTTTCAGCATTGGGTTTATCTCCTCATCGTTATCGGCAACCTAAAAGCCGTTTAAAAACACCGGCACCATCGATGTTGGTACGGTGGGGTTTGCTATTCCCGGTGGGGAAGATCATCTTTTTAGACCCGAACGAGGACGGTGATTATCTTCAGATCGAGTGGCGGAATCGAGGGTCGTGGTCAATCCCCGGGGCCAGAGACGCAGCCTATGCGTTCCGGCTGGGGCATATGGATATCCAGCCAAACCAGCACCTTGTCAAATTCTGCGCAGATCTCCTGGAGGGCCTTGCCACGATGACTGACCTGGCCCTTCTCTTCCCGACTGAGTTGGGCGAAACTTCTCTGCATGGGAGCGTAGAAGAAAACCGGATCATAACCGAAGCCGTTCTCGCCCGCCGGGGTCTTGAGGATCTCCCCCTCGCAGCGACCGTCATAGGTCAGGGCCGGGCCGGTGGGAACGGCGATGGAGATGACGCATTCAAAGGCCGCCCGGCGATCTGCGGCCCCCTCCAATGCGGTCAACAATTTACTGCAGCGGTCGGCGTCGCTGGCCCCCTCGCCGCCGTAGCGCGCCGAGAGGACGCCGGGAGCGCCATCGAGCGCATCCACGACCAAACCGGAATCGTCCGCCAAAGCCGGGAGCCCTAGCACCCGCGCCGTGAAGCTCGCCTTTTTATACGCATTGTCCTCAAAGGTGTCGCCGTCTTCGACCACCGGTGGGATGGGGCCGAAATCGGACAGGTTTTTAATCGTGATGGGAAAATCTTTGAGCAGAGCTCGGATCTCGGCGGTCTTGCCGGCGTTGGTAGTGGCGATGACCAGAGTGCGGTTCGGATCCATTATTTACCTCAACTAAAATATAGCCTGATTGGATAAGGTGGTATCTTCCTCGAATATCACAATAAGTGAGCGAACGCTACCTTCAACCGCCACCTCGGCCAGGCATTCCTGGCGCGCCGTTTTCAACCGCAGGAATCGAGGGAAAGCGCTGACGGTCGGTGTGGGGCAGAAACTTGGCCGCCGAAAAACGGTTCATGAACTCCACGTTCACGTTGAGTTCCAGGTAGGTGATGTTGGCCTGGATACGGCGGATCTCATCCTGGGCGGTGGCGTCACTGAGCAGGCGCACGGCGCCACCGAGGGCGCTGTTGCCAAGAGGCCTGTAGCGCTCCCGGGGCAGGTCGGGCAGCATGCCGATGGTCACGGCCGCATCAGGGTCGATGAAGCAGCCAAAGGTGCCGGCGATGTAAAATGTCTCCAGTTGTTCGGGCGTCAGCCCCACCTGTGCGGTGAGGGTCTCGAGGATGGTGTACATGGCTGCCTTGGAGCGCATCAGGCTGTCCAGATCGGCCTGGCTGATGCTGAGGGTCTTGCCGGTGGCGGATACCTCCGCTGAAACCAAATCGAGATACATGAGGCCATCGGCCTCACGGCAACGCCCCGCACAGCGTTCGGGCAGGAGACGGCCACGGATATCCACCCAGCCACGCAAAAAGAGTTGGGCGGCCAGGTCGACCACCCCCGAACCGCAAATCCCACGCGGTGTTTCGGCGGCAATAGTGCCCAACTCCAAGGCGCCGTCCGGCGTTATGCGCACCCGGTCAATCACGCCCGGAGCGGCCAGCATGCCCATGCGGCTCATGCCGCCCTCTAAAGCGGGACCGGCTGCGCCGGCACAGGCGATCATCCAATCACGGTTCCCTAAAACCACCTCGGCATTGGTGCCAACATCCACCAGAATGGCTGTGTCGGTCCGCTGATGTAGCCCCGCGAAAAGGATCCCGGCAATCAGGTCGCCGCCAAAGTAGCTGCCGACGTTGGGAAATATCAGTGCGCGCGCACGCCGATGAATCTCGATACCCAATTCCCGAGCGCGGATCATTCCGGGTTGATTGGCCGCGGGGATGTAAGGTTCTCGGATCAACCAGCGCGATTCGAGTCCGAGGAGGAGATGGGTCATGGCCGTGTTGCCCGCCACCGCCATGAGGAGAATGGTTTCGGGCGTCAGATCGCATCGGTCACAGAGGGTTTTGACCGCCCGGTTGATGCCTTCTGCGGCCAGATGTTGCAACTCCCCCTGTCCCCCGGCCTTCTGACTATGATGGATACGCACGAGCACGTCGGGGCCGACGGCCAGTTGGGGGTTGTCCTCGGCGGTTTCCGCCAATATCTCACCATTGCGCAGATCCACCAGACGGGCGGCGATGCGTGTGGTGCCCAGGTCCACGGCCAGGCCCATGAAGGGGGCATGGTCGTCCGCGGCGACCACCTGGTTGAGGATCCAGTGCCCGCGGTCCTCCACCAACAGGCAGTCCACCGCGTAATCGGCCTGTCGCAAGCGCCCGGGCAATTGCTGGAGCAGGTCCAGAGGGATCTCGATGAAGCGTCCCGCCGTAAAGGCCTCCAGAGCGCGTATGAGACGATCGGCATCGGCGGTATTGTCCGCCAGGCTGGGCGGATCGAGCGCTACCCGTCGAATCCAGCCGACACTTTCGTTTATGGGTTGATTATTCAAAGCGTTTATTCGTTTCAGGTGGTTGATCTTGCAATCAATAGATGCCACCTCTTACCCAAGGTGGGTGGGGATTGCAAGATAATCGTCGGCTAGTTTGATGGTGAGAAAAAGGGCTTGAAAGAAAATTTTCTAAAGATGGGTCTCAAGGGCTTCCACCAACCGAGCCATCATGTCGCCGGCCGGCCCCATGAGGCTGATGTCACTGATGGTGTGGGTCAAGGGGGTGGGGGCGGGATTGATCTCGATGATGCGGGCCCCGTGCTGTTTGGCGATGCGGGGAATGTTGGCCGCCGGCTCCACCGTGGCCGAGGTGCCCACCACCAGCATGGCATCGCACATACGGGCGAATTGCTCGCTGTTGCTCAGGGCCGCAATGGGGATGGCCTCGCCGAAGAAGACGATCTCCGGCCGCAGAACACCGCCGCAGCCGCAGTGTGGAGGAAGCTCGGCCAGGTCGAGGTGTTCCGCCATGGCCCCCTGGTCGCAATCCATGCAGCGATGGCTGGCCATGCTGCCGTGGAATTCGATCACCTCACGGCTGCCGGCCTGCTGGTGCAGCCCGTCGATGTTCTGGGTAATGACGGCCCGCAGGCATCCCCGTCGCTCCAGTTCGGCCAACCCCTTGTGGGCCAAGTTGGGTTTGGCCGTAACGAGGGTATCGCGAAGGGTTTTGAGGAGCACCTGCCAGACCTTTTTGGGGTCGCGCCGGAAGGCATCGATATGGGCGTAGGTCATGGGATCGAACTTCTCCCACAAGCCACCCTTACCTCGAAAAGGGGGAATGCCGCTCTCCACGGAGATTCCCGCACCGGTGAGGGCCACTGTCATATTGGCCCTGGCCAATATCCGTGCCGCTTCGTCTATCGACGTCTGCATATTGATGATCCCTGGTTCTATGGAGTGTGGGGGCGCATATCGATTAGAGTGTGAAGGTCATGTCACTGCCCACGGCGAAGCACGCCATCTGACTGCCGCGGGCTTCAATGATAGCGTGGCATTTACTGACCAGCTCATCGACCTGGTCGTCGGTGCGCTCCTGGTTGTGATGAAAAAGACCGAAGCGTGCCACACCGGCCCCCAGGGCAAGCTCGAGGGCGTCGATGTAGGAGGAGTGGCCCCACTCCAGAAGAAGGTTGTACTCTTCGGGGGTGTATTCGGAGTCGTGCAGCAGCAGGTCGGCACCCTCGCAAAACTGGCGGTAGTCTTCGAAGGTCAGCCCACCGGGATGTACAAAGCCCAGCTCGTTATCGGTTAGAAAGATGAAGCTCTTGCCATCTTCGACAAA
>JBNKKA010000133.1:0-12505 GCA_050291585.1 Desulfobacteraceae bacterium | reverse complement strand
AATAGGATACATGAAACGCACAGATCAAAAAAAACGAACTCCGAGCCACTCCTCCAGACGAAGAAGCGGGATCAAACGCCCGACACCTCGAGGCCACTTCCTGGGATCAGATCTGCTGCAGAAGACCCAAACCCCATCAAAGAGGAGCTTGCGTCATGACCCACTTCAAGATTATTTTCATTTTTTTGTTCGCCGGAATATTGTTGGGTTTCTCATTCGGAACTTCGCATGCTTTACCCACAACCCCATCGGACTACGCTTGGGTAAACTCGGCCTATTGGTCCTTAACAGACGAAACCACTGCCACGGGTGGTGAAGCCACTTTCACCCTCTCAATGGAAAGGGCCGCTTATGAAAGCGACTTTGGCTTCTACACCCTGAACGATTATGGCAGCCTGCGATCACCAAGTAGATATCGGGTATTTAGCGCCGATCAGGAACCCGGGGATGCCCTCGCCCCGACCCAACAAAGTGTTTTCTTTCAGAGTACTATCCGTGGCTGGGAGATCAGCCTGGACAACACCCATTGGCGTGAATTCGGCGATACCTTCGGGTTCTATTTCGAAGTCAGAAATACCGGGCAGACGTATTACAGCGACAGCCGGCTAAATTCATCAGAAACAGAGCGGGCCAATGATCATGTGCTCACGGCTTTCAATGGACACAACAGCGCCTTCATATACTTGGAAGATTTACCGGGGCTGGGGGATAGAGATTTTCAGGATATGGTCATCCAGGGTATCGATATCGCGCCGGCGCCGGCTCCCGTACCCGAGCCCGCAACGCTGGTCCTCCTGGGCGTCGGGCTGCTGGGCATTGCCGGTTTTCATCGCAGAAGAATCATTCAGAAATAAAAGCGCTGGCTATGGCGGGCCCTGGGTGGCACCGGGGCTCGCGGACAACCCAGGCGAAGTCCAAGCCGAGTTCCCCAAAGCACAGAAATAGGCCCTCCCGAATTATCCAAGCAACGATTCAACAGGCAGGAACCCGCGAATAAACATCCGCGTCCAGATCGGTGCGTACACCTTCCCTGAGGTAATGATACCCCACGGCGGCGATCATAGCGGCATTGTCGCCGCAGAGGTCGATGGCGGGAATGTGAACCTGCAGACCGGCCTTCCTGGCAGCCGTTATTACGCTGCGGCGCAGGCCCTGGTTGGCGGCCACGCCGCCCACGATGGCGATGTGGTCGCAGCGGCGCTCACGGGCCGCTGCCATGAGCTTGAAGGTAAGCACCTCCACCACGGCGGCCTGGAAACCGGCAGCAATATCGGCGGCATTTTCTTCTCTAGCCTTCGGATGTGTCTGAAGGTGTCTGTTGACGGCGGTCTTGATGCCGCTGAAGCTGAAGTCGTAGGCGGTCTTGTCCAGGTAGGCCCGAGGGAAACGGATCTTTTCCGGATCACCTTTGGCGGCCAGATCGTCGATCACCTTGCCCCCCGGATAGCCCAGGCCCATCATCTTGGCCACCTTGTCATAGGCTTCTCCCACGGCATCGTCACGGGTCTGACCCATAAGTTCGTTCCGGGTGCGGCCGGCGACATGGTAAAGGCTGGAGTGGCCGCCGGAAACCAGCAGGGCCACGAAGGGAAAGGTTGGTGGGTCTTCGCCCAGGAAAACACTATGGATGTGCCCTTCCAAGTGGTTGACGCCCACAAAGGGCAGTCCGCGAGCGTAGGCGTAAGCCTTTGCAAAGGAGAAGCCCACCAGCAGGGAACCCACCAGGCCGGGCCCCTGGGTAGCGGCCACACCGTCGAGTTGTTCGGGTTCCAGACCCGCTTTGTTCAACGCCTGGCGGACCACAGGCACGATGGCCTCCACATGGTGACGCGAAGCCAGTTCGGGTACCACCCCGCCGTAAGGATGGTGAACGGCCACCTGGGATGCCACGATGGAGGAGGCCAGCCGGCAGCCATCGGACACAACGGCGGCGGCTGTTTCGTCACATGAGGATTCGATTCCCAGGATGTGCATAACTCCCAATCCGTTTACATTCGCCGTACTCGGCGCATTCGCCGCACTCGGTGCATTCGCCGCTTCCGCCGCACTCGCCGCATCTGGCGCGCAAAAACGCCGGAAGCAAGCTTCCGGCGTGGTAGATCCTTGCATCCTTCCGGCATCACTGCTGGTCAGGGCTTTTTTTCGGCGCCGTACCGGCGCCTGAAGATCGCCGGGCACCTCAGCCGGCACAAAGGGGTTGGTTCTTTTGCCCCTTGGCCACCCATTTTAAGAGCCTTTCAAGCTGGCCCAGCAATGCTTTGAACATGGTTTTACCTAATCAAACGAACGCTATGCGCGGCTTGGACGCGCGTCCCTCGACGATCTCGCCGATGATCCAGGCCTTTTCCTGCATGCCGTTGAGGCGCATGAGAACATCCTGGGCCGCCTCTTCGGGCGCCACCACAACCAAACCGATACCATTGTTGAAGGTGCGCATCATCTCGACCTCCTCCACGTTACCGGCTTCCTGAAGGAAGCTGAAGATGGGCGGCACCTCCCAGCTGTCTTTTTTAATAACCAGACTGCAGGCCTGTGGAATAATGCGCAGGATGTTGTCCATGATGCCGCCGCCGGTGATATGGGCCAACCCCTGGATGGGCAGATCGCGGATGAGGCCCTGGACCGTCTCCGAGTAGATCCGCGTGGGGGTGATAAGGGCCTCACCAAGGGTCTGCCCCAACTCGGGCACCTGATCTTCGATCCCCAGCTTGAGCACCTCAAAACAGATCTTGCGCACAAGTGAGTACCCGTTGCTGTGCAGACCGCTGGAGGCCACGCCGATGATCTGATTGCCCGGGCGGATCTCGGAACCGTCAACGATCTTGCCATTGTCCACCAAGCCCACGGTGAAACCAGCCATATCGTACTCGTTCGCCTGGTAGAAACCGGGCATCTCGGCGGTCTCTCCGCCGATGAGGGCGCATTTGGCCTCTTTACAGCCGGCGCCTACACCGGCCACGATGTCCGTCACCGTCTCGGGTTTGAGGGTTCCCATGGAGAGGTAGTCCAGAAAGAAGAGCGGTTTGGCGCCCTGGACGGCAATATCGTTGACACACATGGCCACCAGATCGATGCCCACTGTGTCGTGCTTGTCCAGCATGAAGGCGATCTTCAATTTTGTGCCCACTCCGTCGGTGGAACTGACCAGGACCGGGTTCTCCATGTCACCCACACTAAGGGAAAAAAGGCCTCCGAAACCGCCGATCTCACCCATCACCCCGGGACGACGGGTCTGCTTGGCGATTTTTTTGATGGACTGGACCAACCGGTCCGCTTTATCGATGTCAACCCCTGCATCTGCATAGGTTAGGGACTTGCTCATGGAGGGCTCCTTGACAGCCTGAAAATGGAGGAAATAATCCCAAAAAGTAAAAAGATTACGTGCAAATGTCAAAGCTTATTTTGGTGCAGGCGGTGCGCTGCAGCAAGGGCTTTTTTATTGACATGCAACCCGCTTCATATAACAAATATTCTTTTCAACATACTAATGATTGAGAGATTCCGCATGAAACAGATTCAGATCGCCATTCTCGGCTATGGAACCGTGGGTACCGGCGTAGCCCAACTACTGATAGACAATCAGGAAGTGCTCACCCGACGGGTGGGGGCCCAGCTCAAGCTCAAATATATCGCCGACATCGACACCACTACAGATCGAGGTATCCAACTGCCCGAAGGAGTCCTCATCGAAGACGCCCGTCAGGCGGTGAGGGATCCGGAGGTCCAGATCGTGGTGGAAACCATCGGTGGCGAGGGGATCGCCAAGACCCTTATAGCTGACGCCCTTAAGGCCGGTAAACACGTGGTCACAGCCAACAAGGCCCTCCTGGCCAAACACGGCAACGACCTCATCGCCACGGCGGCCACGACAGGTGCCGATCTGGCCTTCGAAGCCAGCGTGGGCGGCTGCATGCCCATCATCAAGACCCTGCGGGAGTCTTTAGTGGGCAATCATGTGCATGCCATGACGGGAATTCTCAACGGCACCTGCAACTACATCTTCACCAAAATCAACAAAGAAGGCATTTCCTTTGAGGAGGCCCTCGATCAAGCCCAGGCCGGCGGCTACGCCGAGGCGGACCCCACCCTGGATGTGGACGGTTTCGACACAGCCCACAAGCTGGCCATTCTAGGGGCTCTGGCCTACGGCATGGAGATAAACTTCGACGATATCTATATCGAAGGGATCCGCAAGGTCACGCCCAAAGACATCACCTATGCGCGCCAGTTCGGCTACTGCATCAAGCTACTGGCTATCAGCAAAAACCACGGCGATCAGATCGAAGCACGTGTGCACCCCACCATGATCCCCCTGGACAACACTCTGGCCCACGTGGGCGGTACCCTCAACGCCATCTCGGTGTCCACCGATGCCGCCGGCGACATCCTCCTCTCGGGCCACGGGGCCGGTATGCTTCCCACGGCCAGTGCCGTGGTGGGTGATGTGGTCGACCTGGCGCGCAACCTCATCCTGGGGATCAACGGGCGCATCCCGGTCCTCAGCTACCAGACCGAAAACATCCGCCAGGTACCGGTGATGCCCATGGCCGACATCGTCACTCACTACTACTTCCGTTTCAACGCCCTGGATCAACCAGGGGTCCTATCAAAAATCTCCGGCATCCTTGGCGACCACGAGATCAGCCTCAAATCGGTCCACCAGAAAGGCCGCAAAACCAATGGCAGCGTGCCCCTGGTGATGCTCACCCACCGTGCCCGGGAAGCATCCGTGAACGACGCCCTCACAAAGATCGCCGCCCTGGATATCGTCGCAGGTGCCCCCATGGTGATCCGCATCGAAGATCACCAGGGGGATGATCATTCCTGACGTGAAAAGCCAAAGTAAAAGGGAACCGCTCACACGATACTGAATCACCCCAGCAACCAAGCTCCGAAGGAAGCGCAACATGCAAATCGTCTGCTCCGACCTGGAAGGCGTCTTTGTCCCCGAAATCTGGATCAACGTTGCCGAACGCACCGGCATCGAAGAACTGCGCCTGACCACACGCGATATCTCCGACTATGATGTCCTCATGAAAAAACGCCTGGGCATCCTCGATCAGCACAAGCTCAAGCTAAAAGACATCACCGATGTGATCGCCACCATGGACCCCCTGCCCGGGGCTTTTGAATTCGTCCAATGGTTGCGCTGCAATACCCAGCTCGTCGTCCTCTCGGATACCTTTGAAGAATTCGCCAAACCCCTCATGGCCAAGCTGGGTTGGCCCACCCTCCTGTGCCACTCCCTCACGGTGGATCCCGAGGGGCGCGTCAGCGATTACATTCTTCGCCAGCACGACCCCAAGCTCCGGGCGGTAAAAGCGTTCCAAGCCCTCAACTACGAAGTGGTCGCCATGGGAGACAGCTACAACGATATCTCCATGCTGCAAACCGCCGATCGAGGCTTTCTCTTCCGCCCCCCGGACAAAGTGGTCACCGAGTTCCCCCAATTTGAAGTGGCGCGCACCTACGAGGACCTCAAGGGCCTGTTTGCGCCCGCCCTGGGAATCGCCTGATGCCGCCGACTAAATTGCCGCCGGCTAAATTGCCGCAGCCCTGCCACGCCACCACCTACCGGGTGATCTACGGCGACACCGACAACATGGGGGTGGCTTACCACGCTAACTATCTGCGTTGGTTCGAGATCGGCCGCACCGAGATGTTCCGCCACCTGGGCATGACCTACCGCGAGATCGAAGGGCGCGGGGTGATGCTGCCCGTGGCCGAGGTCTACTGCAAATTCATCCGCTCGGCCCGCTACGACGATGTCATCACCATCGAAGCGACCCTCGACACCGGCATGCGCAGCGGTTTCAAGTTTCTCTACCGTATCCTTGACGAAGCCGCCGAGGTCGAGATCGCCAAGGGCTGGACCACCCACGCCTGCCTCAACACAGACGGTCGTGTGGTGCGCCCGCCCAAGTTCCTCACCGAATTGATCCGTCCCGTTTGCTGAAGAACAGCCATGCTGCAGATCACCGAGAAAAAAGAGGGACTATTCTTTAAAATCGCCGTCCAGCCTCGCGCCTCGCGCAACCAGGTGGCCGGACTCAAGGGTGACGCCCTCAAGATCAAGTTGACCGCCCCGCCCGTGGACGGGGCCGCCAACAAGGCCTGCCTGCAGTTCTTGGCTAAGACCTTGGGTCTACCCAAATCCGCCCTGACGATCCACTCCGGGGCGAGCAGCCGCACCAAGCTCATCCTCCTACGCCTGGCCCCCGATGCCGCCAGAACCGCCGGGCAGCTGCGCGCAAAACTGTTGGAATTGGCCGCCACCTGAGCCCCTCTCCTCGGCGACCTCAAAAAATTGCCGCGCATCTCTTTTTCCCCTTGACTATTCCAGAAAATTCTCTATATTAGGCCTTCTTCGATGCGGGGTGGAGCAGTCTGGTAGCTCGTCGGGCTCATAACCCGAAGGTCGTAGGTTCGAATCCTGCCCCCGCTACCATAATGAAATCAAGGGGTTACGCCAAAAGCGTAGCCCCTTTTTTTGTGCTTTTTTGGCTCTGGTGCCCCCCCTCTATCTTGAGGACCCCGAGCTCGACCTTCGGGTCATCCTTAAAATGCTCCTAATCCCTCACAATAGGGGAGTGATGAAATTGGGTGTAGCACCCCGTATGAATAACTTCTGAGCATGAAGCTATCTATCCATGTCTCGAATCAGTTGACGCAGGCGGCACTTCAATGGCAATCTCAATTTCTTTTGATATGGAAGATATTCGGACATCTTTCATTCTCTTAGGAAAAAGGCGATGTGCTGTCGCAATGATTTGAACTGCAGAAAGGAGCTTGAACATGGACCAACCGATCGAACACTATTGGAAATTAAAACTCAAACGGGTGGAGGCAGCCCTAACGGCCAACAACTTTGACGTTCACGTCGTCGACTCGTTGGAGGCAGCCCATGAAACGGTCATGGAGAAGATATTACCGGCCAGCGGGGCAAAAACGGTGAGCTTCGGCGGCAGCATGACGGTGGTCAAAAGCGGTCTCTACCAGCGCCTCAAAGAGCAGCCCGACCTCGAAGTGATCGACACTATCGATCCCACCGTCGCCCCGGAAGAAAAAGTCGAACGCCGTCGCCAGGCCCTGCTGGTGGACCTTTTCGTGACGGGCACCAATGCAATCACGGAAGCCGGGCAATTGGTCAATCTGGATATGATCGGCAACCGGGTGGGCGCGCTGACCTTCGGCCCCAGGAAGGTGGTCTTGCTGGCGGGTCGCAACAAGATCGTCGCCGACCTCGAGGCGGCCATGGATCGCATCAAGGACTTTGTGGCCCCCGCCAACACCATGCGCCTGGACATGAAAACCCCCTGCGTAAAAACCGGCCAGTGCGAGGAGTGCAAGGCGCCAGCACGCATCTGTAACACATGGACAATAACGGAGAAGGCCTTTCCCAAGGGACGGGTCAGCCTAATGCTGATCAACGCGGATGCAGGGCTCTAATAAAGACCCGGTTGAAGGCGTCGCCAAGTATGCGTTTGGCGGTGCCTTCCGGACCCGTCATTGCCCCTCCGGGCATGTAACGGAAGCAGGCCCTGGATTCAAAGGCGAATCTTTCGATCCGATCGCTGATCCTGGCAAACCGCGTACGTCCTTCGATCGAGCAATTTTCACTCCAAACCAGCGCCAGCAGTCGTTTATTTTAGAGGCCTGACGAGTAGAAAATCGAAATACTCTTAGACAAATGCACATTTAGATGAAGAAAACACAACAATTCGATTGCATATCGAGTAAATCCGCGCTATAGGGCAGAATAACTCTTCAAGGACACAGAAGCTATGGTGTGATGAAAACGACACCTTTCAGCCCTCTACGATTGCTTCCCCTATCCCCGCCGGTGCCGCCGATGCTTGCGGCGTGCCCGGCGGGTCGCTGCCCAAAGCGCCCATTGAGCCTCACCTTGTACGTTCGCGGAATCTACTCTACAAAAGGACCTATACCCAATGGCGCCGATTCCAACGATTCTCATTGTTGATGACGACTCACTTCTGTGCAGGAGCATAGAGGCCCTTCTGGCTGGTGAGGGTTACCACATCCAATCCATCCACAGCGGCCAGGAGGCCATCGCCCTGCTTGAACACAAGGGCTTCGACCTGGTCCTACTGGATCTGTTTATCCAGGATATGGAGGGCTACCAGGTTCTGGATCACATCAATCGTCTGCGACCGGAGATGCAGGTGATCATGATGACGGGCATGGCCAGCGTGGACTCCGCCCTGGCCGCCCTGCGCAAAGGGGCTTACGACTATCTGCGCAAACCCTTTGAGCACCAGGCCCTCCTGAAAACCATCAGCAACGCCCTGGAACACAGGCGCCTGCAAGCCAGCAATCGACGCGCCGAGGAGGCGCTGCGCAGCAGCGAAGAGAAGTACCGCAGCGTCTTCCACAACACCGGGACGGCCACGGTGATCATCGAGGCGGACTTGACCATCAGCGAGGCCAACGCCGGGGCAGCGGACCTCATGGGCAAGCTCAGGCCGGAGGTCGAGGGGCGCATGACCTGCACCGACATCATCCACCCCAAAGACCTGCCCCGTTTCCGGCAGCACCACCAGGCGGTCCTCAAAGCCGAGGCACCCCCCCAGAACGAATCGACCTTTCGCCTGGTGGACCACCAGTTGAAGATAAAAGATGTCATTATCCAGATCGGATTGATCCCCGAAACGCGCCGCTGTGTGGTCTCTCTGATGGACATGACGGTCCGCAATCAGACCGAGCATGCCCTACGTCAAAGCGAGGAGAAGTACCGCAGCATCCTCGAGGGCATTGAGGAGGGCTACTACGAAACCGACCTGCGCGGGCGCCTGACCTTTCTCAACAAGGCCATGTGCGCCATGTTGGGCAATGAGCGCGGTAACCTCCTGGGCCGTAATTTTCGCTCACTGGTGGATGAGGCCATTGGGCGCAGGCTGTTTCGCCTGTTCAATGCGGTCTATAAAAGCGGCAAGGGCCGCACCCTCTCCGGTAAGCTGACACGTAAAAAAGGCGGCCCCATCCATGCGGAGGTCTCCATCTCCCTGATTCGCAACAGTGAGAATGAGATCATCGGTTTCCGAGGCCTGATCCGCGATGTCACCTACCGGGTCCGGCACGAGAAAGAGAAGCACGAACTGGAGATCCGCCTGCAGCAGGCCCACAAAATGGAGGCCATCGGCACCCTGGCGGGGGGGATTGCCCACGATTTCAACAACATTCTCTCGGCCATTTTAGGCTATACGGAGCTATCCCTGGCCCAGGCACCCGGAGAAACCTCGCTTCAAGGTCACCTTAGAAAGGTTCTCCAGGCCAGTGAACGCGCCCGAGAGTTGGTCAAACAGATCCTCACTTTCAGCCGCCAGGAGCAGCAGGAGCTCATCCCGATCCAGGTCAATGCGACCCTCAAAGAGGCCCTCAAACTGTTACGCGCTTCCCTGCCCGCCACCATCAAGATCCAGCAGCACATCGACAGCAATGCCACCGTCATGGCCGATCCCACCCAGATCCACCAGATCCTGATGAATCTGTGCACCAACGCCAGCCACGCCATGGAAGAAAAGGGCGGTATCCTCAAAGTGATCTTATGTGAGACCCCCCTTTCTGCGGACGATGCGGCCCGCATGCCGGAGATCGTCCCCGGCGACTATCTAAAAATCAGCGTCGGCGACACCGGGGACGGCATCCCACCGGCTGCCCTGGAGCGCATCTTCGATCCCTTCTACACCACCAAAGAGTTGGGCAAGGGAACCGGCATGGGGCTGGCGGTGGTGCATGGCATCGTCAAGAGCCACGGTGGACTGATCACCGTCCAGAGCCAACTCAATCGGGGCACTATCTTCGACGTCTTTTTGCCCATTGTCAAAAGCCAACAATCGAAAAAGCAAAAAACGCCCAGGCTGCCCATTCCCCAGGGAACGGAACGGGTGTTGTACATAGACGACGAGCCCTTTCAGATCGAGATCGGCAAGGAAGCCCTGGAGCGCCTTGGCTACACCGTGGTGGCCCACGCCAACAGCGTCAAAGCCCTGGAGTTGTTCCGTGAGTCCCCCGCAGCCTTTGATCTGGTGATCACCGACATGACCATGCCCGAGATGACGGGCGACCTCCTGGCCAAGGAGATGATGGCCATCCGGCCCGACATTCCCATCATCATCTGTACGGGTTACAGCGAACGCCTCAGCGAAGAGAGCGCCGAAGAGATGGGCATTCGCGGCTTTATCCTCAAGCCCATCCTGATTCGCGATATGGCGATTACCATTCGCCGTATCCTGGACCGCAAGAATGATACCGAACCTACCAGCATCATGGCAAATTCCGCCTAAAGTCCGCTCGATTCGGTGCCGATAATGCATCAACAGAAGCACCTGTTGACGTACAATAGAAGCACCTGTTGAGGCGCCTGTTGAACCAGCTCAAAATGACTTGAAACCCACGCCAGCGACACCTTGCGAGCGGAAATAATACGAGGCGGCAATGACAACCGGCACCCAGCCTTTCGGGCCCAAGATTCGCCTGCACCAACTGCCTAGCCTGCCCCAGGTCATCATCAAGTTGATTGAGGCATGCAACAACGAGGCGTGCAGCCTCAGAGAGTTGGCCGAGATCATCCAGCAAGATCCCGCCCTGGCCAATCAGATCCTTAAAACGGTCAACTCAGCCTACTATGGACTGGCCCAGAAGGTCGGCAACATCGATCAGGCCGTGTCTGTTCTGGGCACCAATACCATCAAGCATATCGCCTTGTGCAGCTCGGTCCATCAGATCTTCAGGGCCCAGGGCCAAAAGGGTGCCTTCGACCACAAGGCCTTCTGGTGGCACTCCCTAAAAAGCGCCATCATCGCCAAACTGCTGGCGGAGCAGCTCAACTATCCCTCACCGGATGAGGCCTTTCTGGCCGGCCTGCTGCACGACATCGGCAAGCTGGTGCTGTGGATCAATTTCGGCGATGCCTATAACGACCTGATCCGCAGACACTTTGACCAACCGGATTTGCTCCTCGAAGGCGAAGCCGAGATCGCCGCCAGCCATATGGAAATCGGCGCCTGGTTGATCAACCAGTGGCACCTGCAGTCCTTCATGGCGGATGCCATCCTCTATCATCACCAGCCCATGGACCGCATCATGACGGCCTCGCGGCTGGTCCAGATCGTCTACGCAGCCAATCGCATGAGTCAGGAAGCCGTCAACGAATCCCAACTCAGCCGGGAAACCTGCGAAGGTCTTTTCAACCTGTTTCCCCAAACGGTGGAGGCGATCCTCGACCAGACGGCCGAAGACCTCGAATCCGTGGCGGCCAGCCTCGGCCTCGCCATTGCACCGCCAGTTAAGTACAGAGAGGCTGCCGCCAATGCAAAGACACCCTCCGAGCAGGAGACGCCCTCCGAGCAGGAGTCGCCCTCCGGGTCCGAACAGCTGCGCGCCATGGTCCAGGATCAGGCCCTGACCCTGGGGCTTATGGGTGAACTGCTCGAGGCCCCGGATCGCAACGCCGTGACCGCTGCCTTGGTAAAAAGCATCCACCTCCTGCTGGATATCGATCAGGTGTTTCTGTTCATCACCGATCCCCGCCACCAGATGCTGCGCGCCTGCCCCCAGTCGCAAAATCCCCAGCAGGCGACCGTGAGCAAATTGCTGGTCAGTATGCAGGATGAGGCCAGCGTGCTTGTGCAGGCCCTAAGCCAGGGCCGCCAGCAGATATTTCCAACTGCAAATGTGAGCGGTGCTGACACGCCCCCCTCTGTCAGGGCCGGGTCCCTGGTGGATCAGCAGCTCCTGCGCTTCATGCGGCGCCCCGAAATACTCTGCCTGCCCCTTACGGCCCATCAGGAGTCCGTCGGTGTTCTCACTGTGGGCATGACGGCCGAGGAGCGGCCCATTCTGCTCGACCAGATGGCCTTGTTAAAGCTCCTTGGACAGTCGGCGGCTACCAGCTTGAGGGCCCTGCGGTTGCAGGACGAGGCGATGCACAAGGCCCAGGAGGAGCGCCTCTACGCCGCCACCCACCTGGCCCGCAAGGTCGTTCACGAAGTCAGCAACCCGCTGACGATCATGAAGAATTATCTCAAGGTGCTGGACGGCCAATTGGCAGAGCACCAGTTGGAGCGCAAGGCGGTGGGTATCTGCGCAGAGGAGATCGATCGGGTGACCCGGCTCCTGAAACCTCTGGGAAACCTCGCCGAGGCGGGTCCCGCCACCCTCCAGAAGGTGGCCATCAACCCCATCCTGGATGGTTTCTCACGCATCATGGGAGAAGCCATCACACAAGGGCCGCCCATCGGCTTCAACCTGGAGCTGGACCCAGACCTGCCGCCGGTCAAAGCCGAAAAAGATGGTCTTAAGCAAGTGTTCATCAATCTGCTTAAAAATGCGATGGAAGCGTTGGCCCAGGGTGGGCGCATCGATATCCGCACCCAGGGGGTAAGCCGTGCTGCTCTGGAGTTGACCGAGGCCGGCCCGCGACGGGCAGACCGGGTCCGTATCACCATTGCGGACAACGGCCCGGGGATGCCGGCCCATGTGTTGG
>JBNKKA010000132.1:0-12514 GCA_050291585.1 Desulfobacteraceae bacterium | reverse complement strand
GCATTCCGATATACGACTGCTACGGGCTCACCGAAACCGCTCCGGCGGTCAGCATGAACAGCCCCGAGGCCTTTCGACCCGGCAGCGTTGGGCGCCCCATCGAATATGTGACCGTCAAGATCGACAACTCGGTGGTGGCACCTGGCTCCCCGGACGGAGAGATCGTCGTCTATGGGCCCAATGTCATGCAGGGCTACAACAACAAGCCTGAAGCCACGGCCGCCACCATGACGGCGGACGGCGGCTTCCGCACCGGCGACCGCGGCTACCTCGACAAGGATGGCTTCCTTTTTATCTCTGGGCGTATTAAGGAGCAGTACAAGCTGGAGAACGGCAAGTATGTCTTTCCGGCGGTGCTAGAGGAGGAGATTCGCCTCCTGCCCTGGGTGGAGAACGCCATGCTGGTGGGGGAGGGGCGCGCATTTAACCTTTGCCTGATCGTACCCGACTTCCTCGTCGTCGCCAAATGGGCCCAGGAGAAAGGCTTGCCCGACACCCCCCAGGCGTTGGTTTCCGATAAAGCGTTGCAGGAGATGATCAGTGATGAGATCGTCCGGCACCTGAAAGGCAAATTCGGCAGGTATGAGATCCCCAAGAAGTATATCTTCCTCAGCGAGAACTTCTCCCTCGAAAACGGCATGCTCACCCAGACCATGAAGCTTAAACGGCGGGAAGTGTTGGCCCGCTACCGTCCACAGATTGAGAGTCTTTTCGGTAGCCGTGAGCTGTTTCAATCCTCGGCCGGTTAAGGGGCCAGAAAGTGTCAACCTCCGATTGACTGAAATTAACCCTGGACGCCATTGCAAGCAGATTCCCTCAATGACAGCCACCATCAGTTTCGCCATCGTTGGCAGCGGTCACGTTAGTCGCTACCACTATGCTGCCATCACAGCCCTTGGCCACCGCGGCGGGAATCTGGTAGCCGTTTGTACCCGGGATCGATCCAAGTTCCAAGCCGTTGAATCCCAGTTCGGGGCGCCCTGCATGGATTACCAGACCCTCTGTGAACACCCCGAGGTGGACGTCATCGCCATCTGTACCCCCAGCGGAGCACACGCCTTTCAGGCCCTTGCCGCCGCCAAAGCCGGTAAGCACCTCATCGTGGAAAAACCCATGGCTACCACTTTGGAAGACGCCGATGCCATGATTCAAGCCTGCGAAGCAAAGCAACGGCTGCTGGCCATCAGCTTTCAGCGACGCACCCAGCCCCTCTTTCGGCGCCTCAAAGCTCTTGTGGATGACGGTCTGTTCGGCAAACCACTCATGGCCAGCCTGGTCCTGCCCTACCAGCGGACGGCCGATTACTTCCACGCGGCGCCCTGGCGCGGTACCTGGGAAATGGACGGGGGCGGGGTGCTCATCAACCAGGGGATCCACCTCATCGATATTCTTGTCTGGCTGTGGGGCGACCCTGTGGAGATGCGGGCCATGACGGCCACCCGCCACCAGCGCATCGCGACCGAAGACACCGCCGTCGTAATGCTGCGGTTTCCCAGCGGCGCCATGGCCACGGTCACTGCCACCACGGCGGTGTCGCCGGGCTTTGCCCACCGGCTGGAACTCTATGGCACCGAGGGTGGGATTCAGATCGAGGGGGATCGGGTGGTGAGTTGCCGTTTCAAGGATAGTGGTGGGGCGGACCTTTTTGGCGCGGAGGATGGTGGTCGTATGGCGTGCAACCATGACAGCAAGAGCGCTGGGCACCTCGCTTTCTACGAAAACTATCTCGACTGTCTGACGGCGGGCACCCCCCTCATCTGCGATGGACGCGAGGGGCGGCGCAGCCTGGCTGTGATCCTCAAGATCTATGCTCTGGCGCAAACAGAACTGATGGCATAGACAAATATCGGATCGTGGTTGTCCAAATGGTTGACTTCATTAGATTGGATAACCCGATATCGGATTTCAATCAGCCGGAGCACTACCTAATCATCCCAATCACTCAAATCCCTTGAATTGTGGCAGCCACTGGCCTGGCAGCTTTGACTCAGAGGACGGATCGTATCGGCCGGATCCTGCTCAAAGGCGGTGGTGGCCAGGTTGGAGAGATGGGCCCCGTTGGGGTTGGCCATGCTGTCGGCATCGTGGCACTTCGTACAACTGATGTGTTCTCCGTTGACATGCTCATTGTGTTCCCCGGAATGGTAGCCGTTGTACTGGCTGGTGCCGCTGACGTGGCAGGACTCGCAATCGGTGGCGATATTGAGGCTGCCCGAATACCAGTTGGGCGTGGTTCGGCCCCCGTGGCAGCGGATGCCGCTGCAGGAGTTGCCGCCGGTATCGAAGCTGGGACTGCCGCTTTCAGCCCTGTAGGTGGATAGCAGGCTGATGGTGGCGGGGGCCGAGGTGTCGAAGTGGTTGTCGGCGTTGGCGCCGGCACCACTGTGGCAGACGGTGCAATTGTCCGTCACCCCATTGTAGCCCTGGTGGGCGCTGTGGGCCCCATCGCGATTGGGGCGGTCGGCCAGGGTGTTGCCCCCATCGTTAGGCGGGCTCGCATGGCAGGAGGCACAATTGGTGACTGTCAGGGGGGATCCCAATTCATGACAACTGGCGCAGGCCGGAGCCTCGGCCCCGCCGCCGAGGCTGGCGCCGTGGCACAGGGCGCAGGCTTCGGCCTGATTGCCGGCGGAGACATGGCTGGTGGCCTCGGCCCCGGCCCACAGGGGCACCGGGTGGGCCGTGAAGGGGTCGTGACAGCCGCTGGTTTCGCAGCCTTGGGGCAGATCGCCGACGGGCTGGTTGAAGCGCGGGTTGTCGCCGGGGCCGGCGTCGGCCGGGGTGGCGTGGCAGGCCACGCAGGCGCGTAAATCGGCCTTGGCTTCCGGGCCATGATCTTCGGGATCGGAGAAGGGCAGGTCGTGGGCCGCCCCTTGTGGTCCATCGGGGTGGCAGCCGGTGGTGCTGCCGTCGCTGTTGGTGAAACTGGCCGAGTAACAGCTGGGGGCTTCATTGAGGGGTGCCGTGCGGCCCTGGGTGTAGTCGTGGCAGAGGCTGCAATTGGCACTCTGGCGGCTGGCGTTGCGATGACTCGAAACATAGGCGTCCGTGGGGTCGTTATCCCCCTGCCAATTGGTGGGGTGGGCACCGGCCATGGGATGGCAGGCCGCGGTGGCACAGGAGACGGCGCTGAGTCCTCCGTCAAAATCGCTGGTTGCAGGTGTGCCGTGGCAGACCTGACAGCTGACCAGGTCGGCCTTGGCGCTGGCCCCGTGGAGGTCGGCCGCCTCATAAGGCAGATCATGGGCGCCCTCACCCGGGCCACGGGGGTGGCAGCCGGTGGTGCTGCCGTCGCTGTTGGTGAAGCTGGCGTTGAAGCAACTGGGCGCCTCGTCCAGCGGTGCCGGCCCATCGCTGGTGACCTGGTGGCAGAGGGCACAACTCGCATCGATGGCCGCTTGGGAGACCTCCCGGTGAGATGAGCTGTAGCCGTCGTTGTTGGTGTCGTTGCTGCCCTGCCAGTTGGTGGGGTGGGCGCCTGCGGCCGGGTGACAGGCTGCAGCTGAGCAGGTGCCTGCTGGTTTGGCAAACAGGTCGCTGTCGGCGACGATGCCGCCGTCAAATAGATTGGGCGCCGTTCCGTGGCAGCCCAGGCAGCCGACCTGATCGTTGCGCGCCGCCACACCGTGGGTCTCGGGACTGGTATAGGGCAGCGTGTGCAGGCTGAAGTCCCCGTCCTCGGCGTGGCAGTCAAAGCAATTGGCTGCATTATCGCCACCGCTGAGATCGGATTGGTGGCAGCTCTGACAGGCCGTCAGATCTGCGGCCGCCTTCTCACCGTGAACAAGCATATACCTGGGCGGGTGGGCCTGTCCGGCCGCTGGGGCCAGGGTGTTGGGACTGGAGCAAGCCAGCAGGATCAAGCCAAAGCCAAGCAGCAAGGAAGCGCGGGTAAGGGAGCGGATGATGGACCTGGGCGGATTCACGGCGGACCTCATTGATTGGGAGTTGACAGACGTCATCGGTGACAAGTTGCGCAGATTTTGGCGCTCTTGGGGCTGCCGTGACAGCGGAAACAGGCCGTCGGATCGATGCGCCCGTCGATGCGGTGACGGGCGATATAATCCCCGCGGTGGGGCATGCGCCGCCGGCTGTCGGTGCTGTTTTTAAGGGAGGGTTTCAACCCTGGGCGCAGACCGTGGCAGTCGCTGCAAAAGCTCTGCTGATGGCACATGGCACAGACCGATGCATTGCCGCGCGCTGAGCCGGCATGCCGTTCGGCGAAGAAAAGATCGTGGCTGAAGCGTTCGAAAGGGAAATCGCTCTCGGCGCTGTCGTGGCAATCCAAGCATTGGCGCAGATCCTCACCGTCATCCGGGTGTTGCAGGGGCAATTGAAAGGCCCCTCCCGAAACCTGCCGGGCGGCGAAGGTGCAAAGGGCGGCAAAACAGATGAGGCTCAGCAGCAGGATATGGCGAAAGGTGATCGGCTTGAGGCGTCGCTGTGAATGCATGTGCAACCTAAATTTCGATTTGGCGGGTTTGGGAGGGGCCGTTGCCACTTGCGCCACGACCCTTAAGCGCTTCGCGTTTCACCCGACGGTTAAAGATCAAAAATCAAAGAAAAAAGGGCGCTGACATCTTCATCAAAATAGGGGTCCTGGGCGTAGCTCAGGGCCAATTTGAGGGTCAAGCGGCCAGACCTTGGCTGGCCGCCGATACCCAGGGAATAAAACTGGGCCTGGGTCTCTCCATAAATAGCTTCAGTATAATCGATCAACTGGGCATCCGCGCTGATGAAGCCATCGGTCAGAAGGTTGCTGCCCACCTGCCAGTAGAAATAGCCGCGGTAGAGGCGGTAGCGGTTGTCATCACTATCACCCTGCATCTGGCCCACCTCGGCCCCCACCTCGAATCCGCTGTTTCTGCCCAGGGTGAGCAGTCCGGCGGCGTAGACCGCGTCCTCCTCACGCACATCGTAGCGATATTGAGTGGCTTTGGCGCCCACAACCACCTGGCTGCCCAGGGCCATCTCGGCATCGCCGCCGTAGAGGGTCAGGGTTTCGTCGGTATCTGCCAGGAAGCGGAACAGACTGCCCGCTGCGGGCGCTTTGTCGACGCCGAAGTAATCCTGGTAGTTAAATTGGTGATAGCGGGGGCTGAGGCGCAGGATACCCATCCGCAGATCGGCGTCGTAGCGGTGTTCGCGCCAGCCCTGGGTGTCCACATTGTAGGCGGATAATCCGCTGATGCTCAGGTGGCTGGACAGATCGGCGGTGAGGTCCACCCCGGCCGTCTCGGCGATATCTTCCGTATCGTCGACGATTTTGTGGTAGGCCAGGCCGATCTGGTAGGCGCGGCCCAGGTGGTGGGCCAGGCGCCCCCCGTAGATGCGGTCGCCGCTGCTGCCATTCTCCTCACTGTAGGCGGCGGGCAACCCACCGAAGGCGCTGAGGGTGAAACGGTTGCCCAGATCGTAGGCCATCTGCAGGCCGTCGACCGTGTCGTTGGTGATGCCGGCAAAGATGTGCTGACGCCCCAAGCGCGCGCTGAAACTGCCATAGGGTTCGGCGTATTGCAGATAGCCATAGAGCAGCTCGCCATCCGGATCCTCCTCGAACAGATCGCTCTCGGCCAGGTCTTTGCGCCCCCAGCCGTACAGATGCACAGAAAGGCCGCCATTTTCCAGGTCTTGGTAGTCTATGCTGAGGTATTCGTAGAGCGGTAAGACAAGTCGGTCTTCGCCCTTGGTGGTGTCGCGCTCCAGGGCGCGCGCCAGGGTTTCGGAGCGCACATCGAGATCGGCGGCCTGGAGCGGGAGCACCCGGCAGACCCCAATGACGAGGGCGAGAGTGAAGCAGCAGGTGTAAAGGATAGTTGCTCTTGATCGTTGAATGTCGCCCACCTCCTTCAATCGCTAGCTATAAACGATGATAGCCGGAGGTGTTACGCGTTTACCTTGGCTGCATTTTCATCGCTTGAGACCGTTAAGACCCGTATCGGTAACGAGTTTATGAGACTTAAGGAAGCAAGCGATGTACCACAATGTGGTATCTAGGCGCAAGGCATAGTTCCTGGAGACGCCCAAGGCATGGGCGATACAGCAGATATTATTTAGAATCGACCCTCCAATTCGCTCTGAAAAAAGCTGTTTTGCAGCGCTAGATTTAAGGCTTTTCCGCCGGTGGGCGTGCAAATTTTCGCTCATCCAGGACGCTCGCGTGTGCACAATTCGGCGGACGCTTGTCATTCAATAGTCCTGGCTGTCACCCGACCCGGCTAGCGAACCCGCACCAGGGAGAGGAAACATCCGCCACCGCCACCACCGCCACTGCTGCTGCTACCATTGTCCGAGTCCGAGCCATCCACGGGTCCTGGGTCGCCGCCGTTGCCGGGATCTGGCGGGGTGGGCGCCGGGGGCGGGTCGGTGCTATACCAGGCCAGCCCGGCGATCAGGTTCCATCCAAGGGGCTCTACGAGCCCCACCACGAAAAGGGCCTCGACGTGACCCCCGTCTACCGTTGGTTCAACGGTCAGTCGGCCTTCTATCAGTTCGGCGAACCTGCCCAGGCGGGTCCCAACGGCCGCATTCCCCTGGCTGAGCCGCTTGGGGATGTCCAGGATCCCGCTGCCAAACTGTATGCCTTCAAATACCACCAGGGCAATCAGCCCATGGATCCGGCCACGGGGCGTCTGCTGCCCCTCAAAATCGGCAAGTTCTTCGAGAGCGGGCAGATCGACGAGGCCGTCAAACTGGGTGCCGAGGCGGTGGGCTGGACCTACAACGGTCACAGCTTCGCCAAAACCGAGCGCTATATGGGCCTCTTTCACGAGGTCGCCCCCAGCGATGAGGCCCTGGCCTGCAACGATTGCCATTCCGGTGGTCGGCGGATGGATTTCTCGGCCCTGGGGTATGACCGCCTCGCCTCGCGCAATGGCCGCCCCCTGTGCAGCAGTTGTCACGAGGACGAGTCCGACGAGTGGTCGGGCAATGAATTGTTCGCCAAGATTCACGACAAGCATGTGGATGACAAGGGGCTGGACTGTGCCAGCTGCCATGGCTTCTCCCGGCGCAACTGATCCGTTGATCCGCTAACGTCTTCTCCAAAAATAAAAAGGCGGCTGCCTATGGGCAGCCGCCTTTTTAATCTAAATTCGGGTTTCGCTTTACTTCTTCGTTGCCAGCTTTTTGAGCTCCGCTTCGACAGTAGCGGAGAGGCCCTCCAGACTGCGATTACGCTGAAGGCGGCCGTTAATGAACACCGAGGGGGTGGAGTTGACCGCGGCTTCACGGGCCAGGCCTATGTCGCTTCGGATCTGGGCGCTCACCTGGGGTGACTTGCGTTGGGCGTCGAAGGCTGCCTTGTCCAGGTTGAGTTGCCCTCGGATTTCCTCTATCTTGGCTTCATTGAGGCTGCTGTAGTTTTTAAAAAGCGCGTCGTGAAAGGCCCAGAATTGTCCCTCGGCGCGGGCCGCCAGAGCGGCTTCGGCCGCCAGTTGGGCATACTTGTGGCTGCGCAGGGGAAAGTTTTTTAACACCAGCTTGACCTTATTGGGATACTTCTCGAGCAACTGCTCGAGCACCGGCACGAGCCGGGCACAATACGGTCATTGAAAATCGGTGAAGACGGCTACCGTCACAGGCGCTTCGGCCGGGCCCTTGGTGGGGGAGCCGGCTACCGGGATCTCCTGAATGAAATCCAGGTAGAGTACCTGGATGCGGTTGTTAGCGGAGTCCACCAGGTAGAGCAGGTCTTCGCGAGGGCCGGGCTGGATGCGATCCACACCGGGTTCCACCGGAATGGTGTCGCGCAGCTGGCCGTTGCCCATGAACACCTGGAGTTTGGCATCGCCGGTGAGGACGTAGATATAGCGCCCATTGCCGGGAATGGCCAGGTCAAGGGGTTTGGCCGTCAGGTCGAGGGTGCGGACGATCCTCGCGTCCACTGCGGCCTGGGCCGCGGGGGCCGCCGTGAGCAGGAGGAGGATCAGTATCAGCCATGGTCTCATTCGCATGGGACCTCCTTTCGGGTTTTCGCTTTTCGCGTGGTTTGCACGGTTGCGCAGTCACAATCGGCAGAGTTGGTTTAGTGTATCTGATTGGCTGCGATCCATTCGGGATTTCTAAAAGTAGCAGACGGCAGCTATCCAGTCCTAATTTTATAGCGCGAGCCGTTGGCGGCGGCGCTTTATGCGCGGGACGGTTGCCTCAATAGTCCGGCGCGTATTCCCAGCGTTGGTCGATGACATCGTCAGCGGTGAACCATTGCAAGTCCGCTCCGGCATCCTCAAAACGGGTCTCGGACAACTGGCTGCCGTCGGCTGCGTATGTATAGGTTCTGTATGCTTCAACGCTATCATCGACGGTGTTCCAGACCAGATCCGGGCCCGGGTGGCCTAAGGTGGTTTCTCGCGTGGTCTGGCCGTTAGCGTCCACCAGGTAGCTCTTGGCGTCGTCAACCCCGTCGTCGGCGGTGAACCAGACCCCGTCTGTACCGGGGTTAAAGTAGCTGATCCGTAGGGCCAGGTGGTCATCGGCATCGTAGCTATAGCTTACGTAGCTGCTCAGTGTATCATCATCCGTCTCCCAGTCGCCATCGGTTCCGGGCCCTGAATAGTAGAGAATATCTTCGATGCGGTCGCCGGCGGTATAGGTCAGGCGGCTGCGCAAGGTGATAATGTCATCACTGGTTCCGAACACAGCGTCGCTGCCGGCATCCCCGTATGTGTTGGCGCCGGTGATATACCCCATACTATTGTAAGCGTAAGCCGTGTATGATTGTCCGGGATCGTCGGCCGTCTGCCATTGGCCGTCCGTGCCGGCATTGTTGTACTCGACTCTGTAGAGGTGGCGTCCCTGGGGATCCAATTCCCAGCGTTCATATTGCTGGATCACGTCATCGGCGGTAAACCAGATGCCGTCGAGGCCGGGGTCATTGTGGGCCACTGTCTCGGTTTTGCCCCCCAGGGCGTTGTAGGTATTGGCCTCATAATCCGTTACCACATCATCATCTGTATCCCAGAGGCCGTCGGTTCCAGGGCCGCTCAGGGTTGCCCTGCGGGTGAGATTACCTTGGGCATCGTAGGTGTCGCGGATGCCATGGACGAGGTCGTCATCGGCGGTGTACCAGATCCCATCGGCGCCGCTTGTGCCATAGTAGTAATTCCACAGCTGCTGGCCGTCTGAATCATACTCATAGTCATTGTAATAGGCGGGTTCGTCATCGTCGGTATGCCAGCTCCCATCGGCGCCGGCGTCAGAATAGTAGGTTGACCGCACGGCCAGTCCATCGCTCCATTCGGTGAGAGTGTAATCTTGAAAGCCGTCGTCGTCGGTTCCCCAATCGCCGTCGGTCCCGGCCGCATTGGAATAATTCTCCTCTATCTCGTTGCCATCACTGTCAAAGACCCATTTTGTATAGCTCGAAATGGCGCCGCCCGTATAGCCGATGTTGGCGGTTTTGGGATTGATTTTGACGGCAAAGGCGATGCTTTCCGTCGCCATGCTATTGCCCGCGGCGTCGGTGATGCCCGTCAGGGTGGCGATATACCGCCCCCCCGGGCTGAAGAAGGGCTGAGTCACGATTATCAAACCGGAGCAGTCCACCGTGAGCGTATGGGTCGTGGGGTCGAACGCGGCCCGTTCCGTAAGGTCAAGGGTAAAGGGCAGTTCGGCATTGGTGGCCTTGAGCAGAACGCTATTGGCCGTCAGGGGGGTGGCGATGGCCTCGGAGAAGGTGAAGACCAGGGTGTCAATGAGGACGCCGACACCGCTCTGGTCATCCGCCGGGGTACTGCTGGTCAGGGTGGGGGCCGTGGTATCCGGCGGTTCGTTAGATGTGCCACCCCCACCGCCGCCGGTGCAGGCCATGAACAGGGAAACAACGCCAACCAGGCTCCAGAGTCGTAGAATCGGTGTCGGGGTCATGGTCATCTCCTATGGGAAAAGCGATCATTGCAGAAGTGGAGGCGAGGATCGGAGTCAGGCTCAATTTAACGGATAGTAGCTCAATCAAACCACCAAGACAATATCTTCGCTAGAATCTTGCTTGCACCTTAGCTCTCATGCCTTCGGCTTTCCTAGGGAATGATATAAGTGTTTAGGTATGCGTGCGAACGGTGGGAGGTCTTTGTGGACGGGGATGAGGATGTCCTGAGCGAGGCGCTAGGGTGTGACCACGATAGCCACCTCGAACTCCTTTTCGGCCAGCTCGGGGCCTTCCCAGGGGCGGTAGTAGAGGAAGCGGATCAGGCTTTCACCCTTGTTGCGGGCACGCAGTTTGAAACGTACGGCGTGGTGGCCACCGAAGAAGCTGGGATCCTGGTCCACGGGCACCTCAATGACCTGGCCGCAGTAGGTGAGGCTTTTGTCGTTGTAGCTGTCGAGATACCACTGCAGTCCGTTGTCGCTGTTCACCTCCAGCTCGATGGTGAAGGTTTCATTGGGCTCTACCGAGATGCGAGCCTGATGCATGGTCTGGGTGATCACCAGCTGACGCAAGTCGGTGGCCTGGGTGGCCCCGAAACTCAGCACGCCCGTCAGGCACACAAGGATCAGGACAAGAACGGTTTTTTTCACGCTGCGTGCTCCCAAATCAGAATTATCAGCGACGGATGATGACGGTTTCAAGGGGGCGCTTGGTACAACCCAACGAAAAAATAAGCAATAATTATACCGCCGGCCGTTTCCAGGGCTGTTGTGGATCTGCGCCCGCTGCGCCTCAATCTTGCCACCAACAGGGATTCAAAATTTGCCATCAATGTTACCATTATTGCCCATTGTGAATACGGTCGGTGACGCTTTCGGGATTGATGTACAAGGGTGTCGGCGGCTGTGCACCTGGGTGCTCTGGACTGCCACCACCATTGTCATGAATAATGCTTGTATAAATCAATCTTTTAAATTTTCCACGGAGGCGTTGGGATGATTTGTACCGTTTTCAGGTGGGTGCTTCGTGATCGCGGAACCGATTTTGGCAGGGCGGCGTTGGCACTATTTTTCGGCTTACTGCTTTCCTGCGGCGGCAGTGGGGGCGGCAGCGGCGGCAATCCGTCGGGTCCGGGCGCAGGCAGCGGCTCCAGTACTGGTGGGGAAGTTACACCCGTCTGCACAGCCGGCAACAGCGCCGGGCCAGTACAGACCCCCGTGCTGCAAACCAACCTCTCCACCCAGACCAGCTGGTTCGCCGCTCCCCTGGTGATCGATCTGGACAACGACGGGAGCCGTGAACTGATCGTGGCCACCTACGACCTCTTCGTCTTCGATGCCGACTTTGATCTGCTCGACAGAGTGGACGGCAACGATGACCGCATCTACGCCCCCCACGTGGTTACCGACCTGGAGGGTGACGGGATCATGGAGATTGTCGTGGGTCAAGGCCATGAAGTCTACGCCTACGAGTGGCGCTCCGGCGCCCTACACCTCAAGAGCGGCTGGCCGGCCGACACCACCAGCGCCGGTGAATCTCCCGAGATACGCGGCATGGCCGCGGCCGACCTGGATGGGGATGGCGAGATCGAGGTGGTGGCCACCACCACCCAGACCCAGCGGACCGGCGATGGTGGCGCCCAGGTCTTTGTCTTCGATGCAGATGGCGATCTCTACCAACCCGCCGGTTTGAGCTACACCGCCTGGCCACGCTACAACGCCCGCACGGGTACCGGCGGGGACGCCGATCGCAACGGGGCCGGGCACAATGGGTATGGCTGCTACGGCCTCAACGTGGGCATCGGTGACATTGACGACGACGCGGATCTGGAGATTATCGTCACCTACGACAACCACCACATTCAAGCCTTCGACCCCGACGGCGAGGCCCTGGACGCCTCGCCCTGGTTCACCAATCGCCACAGTGATTTCGCGGGCGAACGCCTCACCTGGGGGCAGTTCATCCGCTGGGCCGATCCGGCGGTGGAGGCCGCCCACTACCACGAGCACACCGGCGACTGGCCCCATCCCAGCACTGAGGAGTGGCTCCAGTGGACCGCCTCGCCCCCCATGGTGGTGGATCTGGACGGTGACGGTCGCAACGAGGTCCTGGGGGCCCCCAACGTGGAACTGCACATTGACCCCTATGAAACCCAGGCCTATGCCCTCATGGCCCTTTCGGGCAATCACGGAAACGGTGAGTTGGCCGCCCGACGCATGGCCGGCTGGGAGACCCTGCCCCGGGGTGAGCGCCCCATCCAGGTGGATGGCTGGTATCCCCCAAAGGGGGTTCCCGCGGCTGCGGCCGTGACGCTGCAGAGCGTCGGCGCACCGCATATCCTCGTCTCCCTCAACGACGGTTACCTGTCGACCTTTACCGCCGCCGGCGACCTGCTCTGGCGCTACGACTACACTCAGGGCAAGGCGATCATGTTCGCCTCCGAGCCGGTGGTGGTGGACCTCAACCAGGATGGCTCCCCCGAAGTGATCTTCACCACCTTCGGCGACCCCGATGCGTCCGACAGCGGACACCTGATCATTCTAGCGGCCGACGGCAGCCCCCTCCACGATCTGGCCCTCAGCGGGGCTGGGCACAACGGCAACGGCAACGGGGCCCCTGCGGCTCCCACCGTGGCCGACCTGGACG
>JBNKKA010000131.1:0-12629 GCA_050291585.1 Desulfobacteraceae bacterium | reverse complement strand
ATATCATGACGCTGAAGAACCTGCGCCGCGGGCGGGTCAAGGAGTATGTGAACAAATACCCCGAGGCCGTCTACAATGACACCGATCCCTCGGCCGACCACAACCCCCTCTGGGACCACAAGGCCGACTGCGCCTTTCCCTCGGCCACCCAGAACGAGATCAACGCCAAGGACGCCCAGAACCTGATCAACAACGGGGTCTACCTGGTCTCCGAGGGGGCCAACATGCCCACCACCCCCAACGGCATCAAGATCTACCACGAGCACAAGGTGCTCTATGGCCCGGGCAAGGCGGCCAACGCCGGCGGGGTCAGTGTCTCCGGCCTGGAGATGACCCAGAACTCCATGCGCCTGAACTGGACCCGCGAAGAGGTGGACACCCGCCTGCAGATGATCATGAAGAGCATCCACAAGGCCAGCCTGGACGCCGCCGAGCAGTACGGCCTGCCGGGCAACTACGAGGCGGGGGCCAATATCGCCGGTTTCGTCAAGGTGGTGGACGCCATGATCGACCAGGGCGTGGTATAACCTGGACGCGGTCTAATCAGGGATTGATATAAGCCCCACAGATATATTCCCAGAATGCACACCAAGGGCGCGGTTGCCTCGGCCACCGCGCCCTTTTTAGCAGGCACATTGTATGTGTAGTCCACTTTTAAAAGGATGTGTACCCTCCGTTGCATAGCCATCAATTTTCCACCATTCTAATCCGCCGATCAGTTCTTTGACTTTGAAGCCAAGATTTGCGAGTTTCAATGCACCCTTGGTCGAGGCGTTACAGCCAATGCCGTCACAATAAGTGACGTATAAAGTTGTTCTATCGAAATCTTGGGTCGTTTTTCCATTCATTGAACGATGCGGTAAATTAATAGCGCCGGGGATGTGCTCTTTTTCAAATCCTTCCGCCTGTCGTGCATCGATGACAATAATTTTTTCGTTGATGTTCAGCGCAGTAAAAAGATCGGAAGGGTCCATCTCATAATTCAGTTTAGCTTTGTAATAGTTGATTTGCTGTTGCATGAGTTTTCTCCTAATTTAATTATGGCCAGAAGTGATTTGGTGTTTAATGTAAGTGTTTGATATAAAAATTTAAAACAAAAATATTACATTAAGATCATGAATCTTTTTCATCACCTTTATTGCGGCAGTAAATAGTGTTTCGCAAAATAGGAACGTCTATGGAAATTCGTCATTTACGGTTAGTTAAATCGATTGTGGAACAAGGCGGGATTACCAAGGCTACCAAAAAGCTGCACTTGACCCAATCGGCTCTCAGCCACCAACTAAAGGAAGCGGAGTGCCAGCTGGGTACAAAGATTTTCCTTCGAGTGAATAAGAAGCTAGTCCTTACTGGCGCCGGTGAAAAGCTGTATCAGCTTGCCAATGAAATCTTGGACAAGCTTGAGGAAACCGAAACCCAAATCCGAAAAATGATCCGTGGTGAAGCTGGTGAAATACGTATCAGCACGGAATGTTACACCAGTTATCATTGGCTACCAGCCCTGATGCGCCAGTTCAATTTATTGTATCCGAATGTGGAATTGAGAATTGTCATGGAGGCAACTCATCAACCGTTACAGAAACTTCTATCCGGGGATTTAGACATTGCCGTGACCAGTGATCCGGTGGAGAATAACCAAATAAAGTATATCAAATTATTCCAGGATGAGATGTTTGCAATTGTCCCAGCCTCACACAAATGGACGGCCAAGGAATATGTTGAGGCGCGGGATTTTGTCGATCAGAATCTAATCATACATTCCCTTCCCATGGAAACGGTTTCGGTTCACCAGTTTGTATTGGCACCGGCGAATGTCAGTCCTAAAAAGGTTACAATTCTGCCCCTGACCGAAGCGTCCATTGAAATGGTAAAAGCGGAAATGGGTATTTTTGTGGCGGCGAACTGGGTTTTAGAGCCGTATTTGAAATCCAGTGCGCTCAAAAAAGTAAAAATTGGTCGCAAAGGATTAAAGCGAAACCATTTTATCGCCGTTCTTACATCCAGGCAATTCCCAGACTATTTTAATCAGTTTATTGATTTTCTGCAAAGAGAGATTGTATTGGATTAGCGATTTAGGAAAGGATAGTATGGGTGGTTCACTTCGTGAAACCGAAAATCGTGGATGAATTGATGGTTTGGAGTTCACTCTTGGGGGACGCAGGCAAAGCCAGCACCCCACCACCATAGCGACCTCAAATTACATGATAGCTATGGTTTTTGAAAGAAAAGTATTTGGGGTCGAGATGAAATTTAAAACCATTTTGATAGTGATTGGCATATTGGCCGACTGTCCCATACAATCAAGCGCAGCCGGAAAATATATTCTTCTCAAAGAAAACCAAGGATTTCAGGAAGAAATTGGATGATTTCAATCTCGGTTTAAACCGATTGCGGAGGACGGAAGCATAGATAAAATCATGGCTCAGCACAGATCTTCATTACTCCAGAAACTCGGTAGATAGATATTTACGTTGCGGGGTGATGACATTAACGATTGTTCGCACATGGAAGCGTTGGGCTTCAAGGGAGAGATTGCTGATGCATCAGATTCTGATTTACGCCGATTCCCTTAGTTGGGGTATCATTCCGGACACCCGCTCTCGGTTTCGCTTTGATCAAAGATGGCCCGGGATTGTTGAGCTTGAGCTCCAAAAGGCGGGGGTTTTTGTCCGCGTTATTGAAGACTGTCTAAACGGTCGCCGCACGGTTTGGAATGATCCCTTCAAGCCGGGTCGCAATGGCCTTGAGGGTCTGGAGCAGAGGATAGAGATTAACTCACCCCTGTCTTTGGTTGTCGTGCTCCTTGGCACCAATGATTTCCAATCTATGCACCAGCTCAATGCTTGGCAGTCATCCCAAGGGCTTGCCGCTATCGTTGCGTCCATTCGTCGGGCGCCAATTGAACCAGGGATGCCTGTTCCCCCAATCCTGCTCGTTGCGCCCCCGCAGATTCAAAAGGCCAAAGGCAAAATAGCCCCAAAGTTCCAGGGGGCCGAAACCAAAGCGGCAGGTCTGGCTTCGGCAATTAAAATTGTGGCCCACGAACTGGGCTGTCATTTTTTCGACGCGGGGTCGGTTACAACCACCAGCCAGGTCGATGGTGTGCACCTCGATGAGGATCAGCATTTGGCTCTGGGGGAGGCCATTGCAGCAGAAGTAAAGTCCTTATTATTATGAGGTTGCTGCCACTGGATGACCGGCATAAATCAGTGTCCATCAAGAACCGACACCTCGACTATAAAAGAAAGGTGATTCCTTTGAAATCCGCAATCCTGGTAATCGACGTCCAGAGCCGTTTTTTTGTTTCCGATCCGAAACCCTTCGAAGCCGATGAGGTGGTTGAACGGATCAATCACCTCACGCATCAGGCAAGGGGGGGTGGAAAGCCCGTGATATTTATCCAACACGAGCAGGCGAGTGACTTGCTAACGCCTGAAAGCGAGGGCTGGCAGCTGCACTCTGGTCTAGTGGTTGAGGATATGGATTATAGGGTGCGAAAAACCACCCCGGACGCCTTTCAGCGGACCAATCTGGAGGAGATTCTCAAGTCATCCGGGGTAGAGGACCTTATCATCTGCGGTTATGCATCGGAGTTCTGCGTGGATACCACCACACGCCGCGCAGCAGCGCTTGGATACTCGGTTCGACTTGTGGCCGATGCCCACACCACCGATGAGAAGCCGCACGCCTCGGCAAAACGGATTCGCGAACACCACAATGCCACCCTGGCAAATATTCGCAGTTTCGGACCCAGCATTTTGGCAGTAAAAACCCAAGATATACGCTTCGAAGGGTCGTCGGCACTTTGAGTCCGCCCCCTTCTTACATCGGTTGAATTGCTTGGCTGCTCTGATGATGCCTAGCGGGATTCGCTAGTGATTGCTTCGAGACGTTATGTTGAAATCGAACCAGGCGGCCGAGCGTGCAACGCCCTGGGATCGTATCAGAAAAATAGTGTGAGGATAGAAACCAGCATGGATCAGGATCAGAAGAAAAGGCTGAAAGCGGCCATCCAGGAGAAGATTGAGGCCACTGAAGCCGACATCTTGTCCTTCAAAAAGCTCACCGAACCCATTGCACCGGACAACGCCATTGGGCGGCTGACCCGCATGGAAGCCATCGGCAGCAAGAGCATCAATGAAGCTGCCCTGCGCAAGGCCAAGACCCGGCGATCCCAATTGGAACGCGCATTGGTGAGGATCGACGACCCTGATTTTGGGCTATGCAGAGAGTGTGAGGAACCCATCCCCTATTCGAGACTCATTGTCCTGCCGGAGACCGACCTCTGCATCGACTGTGCGGAGAATCTTGCCCGCTAGCTTTCGGCGTGGATGCCTTGCTCAATGACGCCAGAAAGCTATGGGCGTTAAGGTCCGTTGCAAGGAACTATGCCAAGGACGCGTTTCAGTCATTGAAATATCAGCATGTTGTTGACCACCCCTGATCCCAGACCCAGACAACTCGAAAATTTAGAGAGGAGATATAAAAGTGTCTTGCAGTGTAATAAACAAAGAACCGATCACCGATGTCGCCATCCGCTTCCAAGACTGCGATCCGTTTGGTCATTTGAATAATGCAAGGTATATAGATTACTTCATAAACGTTCGTGAAGATCATCTGGCGGATTATTATGATCTTGATATCTATGCCAGGCAAAAAAAGCTCAATACAAACTGGGTTGTTGCAAAGACCAAAATCGCCTACCTATCGCCCGTTTTTTTCAGGAACACGGTTTCAATAGGGACGCGGCTGATAGATTATGGCAAGACCTCACTCCTGATGGAGGGGGTGATGCTCGACAAAAACCAAAGAAGCTTGAAATCGGTGATCTGGATCGAATTCAAACACTTCGACCTGAAAAACGGAAAGCTGATTAGACATTCGGACGAGCTGATGCTGCTCTTCGATAAAATTTCCATGCGAGGCATCAATACGGGTAGTTTTGATGCAAGGGTCAGAGAACTTAACGGTATTCAGAAAGCTTAAATCCAGACAGTGGCGAGCAACTGGAGAATTGCTTGAGGTCTATAATGTCACAACACTTTGATATGGGATCGCGAGCCCATCTTTATATCTTCTCCGGGCTGCCCGGGACGGGTAAAACCACTTTGGCCCAGATGCTGGCCCGGCATGCCGGGGCGACCTATCTGCGCATCGACACCGTGGAGCAGGCCCTGCGGGATCTGTGTGCGGTCAAGGTCGAAGGTGAGGGCTACCGGCTCTCATACCGGGTAGCCGCCGACAACCTACGTCTGGGCCATAGCGTGGTGGCCGACTCGTGCAATCCCATCGAGCTGTCACGGGACGAATGGCGCCAGGTGGCCATCGATGCGGATGCCGAGCCTGTTGATATCGAAGTGATCTGTTCAGACAAGGCCACCCACCGCCGGCGCGTGGAAACGCGGTGGGCCACGGTACCGGGGCTTGTTCTGCCCACCTGGGAAGCGGTCGAGGCCAGGGAGTACCATCCCTGGACCACGGCCAGGATCGTCATCGATACGGCTGCCGAGACGCCGACCGAAAGCCTCGCGGCGCTCGTTGCCAGGCTAGGCGAAAGCGACGCTTGACCCACCCTTCCCGTGAAGCGCTTATACCGTCCGTCCAAAGGAGATCCAATTTATGCAGACCACCAGACAGCAATGGAACGCCACCGACTACGCCAAGAACTCGAGCGCCCAGCTGGAGTGGGCCCAGGAGCTCATCGCCAAACTTGCTCTCAAGGGGGACGAAGCCCTGCTCGACATCGGCTGCGGGGATGGCAAGATCAGCGCCCAGATCGCCCAAGCCCTTCCGGCGGGCAGGGTGTTAGGCATCGATCTTTCGGCCGACATGATTCAACTTGCCCGCGAAACGTATACTGCCCGCAGCCATCCCAACCTGCGCTTTCTGCAGATGGACGCCACCCGGATTCAGCAGGCCAGGGCGTTTGACGTTGCCTTTTCCACCGCAGCCCTCCACTGGGTGGCCGACCACCAGGCGGTTCTGAATGGGGTGCGGGCCTGTCTGAAACCGGGCGGGAGGCTGCTCTTCCAGATGGGCGGCTATGGGAACGCCCAGGCGGTTTACGAGGCCCTCAAGGAGGTCGCCGAGGGTGAAGAGTGGTGCCCCTATTTACAGGATTTCGCTTTCCCCTACTATTTTTTGAAACCGGAGGTGTATGCGCGCTGGCTGCCCGAGTACGGCTTTGAGCTGAAGCGGGCGGAGCTTTTTCCCAAAGATATGCGGCACCAGGGTCAGGAAGGACTCAAGGGCTGGTTCAGAACCACTTGGTTTCCCTATACGGACCGTCTTCCCAGTGAACGGCGCGACGCTTTTGTGGACGCGGTGGTTGATGGCTATCTCGCCGCTCATCCCCTGGATGCCGAGGGGAAGACCCACGTGGAGATGGTGCGTCTGGAGATCGAGGCCATTTACCTATCGGTAAATAGCCTTTAGCCGATTGTCTTTGACAATCTGCTGGCAGTAAACGAACTATTAGGGGGGCAAGTCCTTGTGAAAGGGGCACCTAAATGAATACACTCACTTTTCTGCTGTTCGACCTGGGTGGGGTCCTCGTGGAGAATCGGACGTTCCAACGCTTGAAATGCCAGGTAACTGAGGGCCTTCCATGTGGATGGGTTCGACGATCTCCAAGGGACCCTCAGAAGAGAGAACCTTCTATAACTTCAGCAAAGATGAGATCATTATGACGTTAGAAATACCACCCAGCAAGTACTATCATACCGAGCGCGTGCGCTATGCCGACACGGACGCCCAGGGGCATGTGTTCTTCGGGAATTACTACACCTACATGGACGAGACCTTCATGGCCTATCTGGACGAGCTCGGGTACCCCTGGGCGAGATTGGTTGATATGGGGGTGGAGATCTACTATGTGGAGAGCGGCTGTCAATACAAGGGGCGCTCCTTCTTCGGTGACCGGTTGCGGGTCTACCCTGAGATATCCCGTCTGGGCACCAGCAGCCTCACAGTGGAAATGAGGATGGTCAAGGCGGCGGGCGAGGGTGGCGAGGTGGTCGCCCTCGGCTCCATCACCGGCGTTTTTGTGGATGTTGAGTCCGGAAAATCGACGCCCATCCCCCCTGCCTTCCGCGAGGCGGTGCTGCGCTACCAGGAGGGGCGGCCCTCGGTTTGAAAGCGCTCAAACACACGTTTACCCAGCCCGATGGCGCCGAAGCCCGGCTGCTGATCGATGAATTGAGTCGACGGCTCCAGGACCTCACCGGCGATGATGGGCGCAGCTCCTTCGCCGGCGAAGCGTTCGATCCGGCCAAGGACGCCTTTCTCGTGGTTTGCCTTGGGGATACCCCCGTGGCCTGTGGGGCCATTGTGGGCGTGGATGAGCGGGTGTGTGAAATCAAACGGATGTATGCGCGGCTCTCCGGGTTGGGCACAAAGGTGCTGCACCTGCTGGAGGCCAAGGCTTATGAGATGGGGTATGCCCGTCTGCGTTTGTCCACGCGCAGGGTCAATACCCGGGCGGTCCGGTTTTATCAAAAGCGTGGATTCAAGGAGATCGCTTCTTATGGCAAGTATATGGGTGTCGAGGTCTCGATCTGTTTGGGGAAACCGGTGTCTGCTGTGAAGATATTGGCCTCGCCATGACCGCTATTCTTCCGCCTTGGGAGAGGGAGTAAACTTCATGCGACCTTCACTCTTAACGTTAGTGGTGCTGCTCATGGTTACACCTGTCCGGGCCGATGATGCATCCCGTGAATTTCTCTCCGGGTTTGTGGTGGGCCGCTACCGCCTCATCGGGCAGCAGGCCGACGCCGGTACCACCTACCATGGCCAGGTGGAGATCTATCGCCATGGGCCATCGGCCGCCCTCAAGGTCAAGCGAACTATAGGGGGGCGGACGGTTGAGGGCACCGCGGCCATTGAAAGCGCCCTGCATGGGGAAGCAAAGGTGCTGCGCATGCGTTTTAAGGCGAATGCTGTGGCCTACGAGAACACCTGCCTGGTTCAGGGCGACCTGGACAACTATGCCCGCCTCAGCTGCCACCTGTATCGGCAGGACGGAAGCACCCGCCAGGCGGGCCTGGAGGCCCTTTTTGCAGTCTCCCCAAAGTAAGCTGAGGGGCCGACCGGTGTCTGGGCTTTCGCACCTGACAGAAAGCGGATCTCGATCTGACCGACCCAGCTTTGCCCACAGGGTAGGTGGCCGATGAGACCGAACCACATTTACCATCGGACGGGTTGGCCTTGCACCTTATCTCTTCTTCTCCTCCTTCTGCTCTTCTCCATCGCGGGTGCGGGGCCCAGCCGTGCGGCGAACTTTGCCTATACCATTGACGACCAGCCGGTGCTTTTGTACAAGATCATCCAGTGGTGGTACGATGCCCAAGCAGCCGACGCTCCCTGGGTCTGTGGGCGCACCCTCGCCTGCCGCACCACGGACCCCATCCAGATCACCTATGTGCAGAGCGACCGCCGCCTCAGCCTCCGATTCGAGGCGGGTTTTGCCGAGCTGGTGTCGGCCGGTGCACCTGAAGCGGGCGTTCCCTCAATGGATCTCAGAGCCACCGGGCTGGATCCCAATTACTTCGGCGATGTCACCGCCAAGCTCTGCCCAGATCCCGCCTGCGCCCTGGGGCGCATCTGCGTTGAGGGCGTCGCCCCCGACCAGGCCGACCGCTTGGCGGCCATGGGCGACCGTCTGGAGGTAGTCCTTGCCGGGACCGTCTGCGGTTTGGTGGATGGCCGCATCGCCCTCGCCCATGGCCAAGGTCTGCTCAAGGTTTGTCCGGCAAGCGCTTCAGCGGCAACCGCATACCAAGCGGCAACCGCATCCCAGCCCGTGACCCTGGCCCTCCGCAACCGGCACGCCGATGCCGTCTTGGCCATCTTCGTTTTCCAACCGGCCGGCGGCGGCAAGTAGTCGTTATCCTAAACCTCAACGCTTTGTGGCCGTCACCAGTATATGAGTGGTGCCCTGGGGCGGGCGTTTGACGGCCACATCGCCGAACCCGGCCACCTCGAGAGCGGTCCGCAACGCCGCCTCGCCGTGGCAGCCGGCGCCTGAGGTCAGGTAGAAGAAGAGGCCGAAGCTGGCGGCGACCGTGTCGGTCGGGGCATCGCCGACCGCCATGTCCCAGATGGCGAGACTGCCACCGGGGGCGGTATGGGCGGCGATCTTTTCCAACACCCGGGTCAGGTTTTGGGCCGTGAGATGGTGGACGAGATTTCCCAGGAAGATGAGGGCGTAGCTGCCCTCTAAGGGGGTGGTGAGGATATCGCCGGGTCGATGGGTGACGTAGCGGTCGCAGCCATGCTCCCGGGCGACCTGTGTGGCCGTCGCCAAGGTGGCGGGCAGTTCGAGCACCTCTGCGACCAGCGGCGGGTACCGGCGGCAGATGGCGGCGCTGTAGACCCCGTGGGAACCGCCCACATCCAGCATGCGATGGGCGCCGGCAGACAAGGGCACCTGGGCGGCCACCCAATCGGCTGCCGGCAGGGCGGTCTGGGCCATGGCGCGCTGGTGGATGAGGCGTTCCGCCTCGGCCGGCATCAGATCAAAGAGATCCATCCTGCGGCCCTTTTGGATCGCCGCCGTGAGGTGGCCGAGGGCCTTCAACTGGACCTCGCAGAAGCGCACCCAGTCTGTCAGCGCCATCTGGCCGCCCGCCACATAGGTGGCCCGGCTGATGTCACTCAGGGCATAGCGGCCCTGCGTCTGTTCGAGGTAGCCCAACGCCGTCAGGAGACGGGCCAGGCGCTGGATGCCCACAGCATCGCAGGCAATTCTCCGGGCCAGGGTGGTGGGATCCAGGGGGCCTTCGGCCAGGGCCTCGAAGAGGCCGGTGGCAGCCGCGGTGACCAGGGCGCTGGACTGGATTGCCGGGATCATGGGGTCCAGCAGGGGGTTGGGGTGTTGGGATTGCTTCTCCATGGGTTTCCTCCATTGGGGTGTAGGTGAGGCAAACCGGGGGTGTCCGTCGTCAACGCGACACAGGTTTGCCGGGCAAAAAGTGGGCCAGTCGTTGGGGGATGGGGTGGCATGCGGAGGGCGTATGGTGAACCGGGCAGGGAACGCACTAACAAGCCATTGCGTGCCTGGGGGGCTTGGGGGGGGGGAGATGGGGCTGGACAAGAACAAACTTAACATGCGATCAAAGAAGCGGTCAAGTTGTAAGTATTCGCTAGTAAAAGGAGGAAAAGATGGTGGACTACCAGCAGATGACGGCCCCCTGCGGGCTGGATTGCTTCAACTGCCCCATGTACCTGGCCAAGGACAATCCCGACCTGAGGGAGAAGATCGCCGCCAATATCGGGCTGCCTGCGGAGAAAGCCTTCTGCGAAGGCTGCCGTCTCCAGGAGGGTGTCGTCGCCGATCTCGGGCGCGACGAACCCTGCAACGCTTACCGCTGTTCGGCCGAGAAGGGCCTTGCTTTCTGCTGCGATTGCGAAGACTTCCCCTGCGACCACCTACACCCTTACGCCGACAAGGCTGCCCAGGTGCCCCACAACACCAAGGTGTTCAACCTGTGCCTGATCAAGAAGATGGGGCTGGAGGCGTGGGCCGAGGAGAAGGCCAAGGCGGTGAAAGCGACATACTTTAAAGGTGAGTGGAAGATTTAGTGACCTGTTTGATCGGTCGGCACCTGCCTGGCGGAGTGATGCCTTCGGACGCCAAGAGGCTTTGGTTTTTACATCTATATCCGTTGATATCTCTGTAAAGGCTGTCGATGCCGAGCTTCCGCCGTCTCCATGCCCATGAATCGGATGATGTCACCTGTCTGCTGACTGTTTTGCGAGCGGCGCCGATCTCCATCAAACAACCATAGAGGTAGGGAACCGATGAAGGATTTTAAGAACACAGTGGCCGTCATCACCGGAGGCGCCAGCGGTATTGGTCGCGGCCTCGCCGAGCACTGCATCCAGAAAGGCATCCGGGTGGTCCTGGCCGATGTGGAGGCGACCGCCCTGGAGGAAGCCGCCGCGGCCCTGCGCAGGGCCGGCGGTGATATACGCCCCGTTCTCACCGATGTGGCCAATGCCGACAGTGTTCAAGCCTTGGCCGAGGAGACCATGGCCGCTTACGGCAAGGTCGATCTGCTCTTCTGTAACGCCGGCGTGGGCGCCGGCGGCGCCCTCTGGGAGAGCACGCCCAATGACTGCGACTGGGTGCTGGGCGTCAACCTCTGGGGGGTGATCCACTGCATCCGCAGCTTCGTGCCCATCATGCTGGGCCAGGGCACAATCGGCCACATCGTCAATACCGCTTCCGTGGCCGGCCTCCTCTCCTTCCACCCTTCGGCCCTCTATCAATTGAGCAAGCAGGCGGTGGTCTCACTTTCGGAGCAGCTCCAGCACGACCTCAACCTGCGCAAGGCCAGGATCGGGGTGTCGGTCCTCTGCCCGGGCTTCGTCAACACCCGCATCATGGATGCCGAGCGCAATCGGCCGGCGGCGTTGCACAATGCCTCTGGCGAAGGAGACCCACCCTTGGGTGGCGAAGCGATCGAAGCCGCCTTCCGCAAGATGGTGGCGCAGGGGCTGTCGACGGCACGGGTGGCCGAGTTGGTCTTTGATGCCATCGCCGCTGAACGCTTCCTGATCCACACCCACCCGGAGCTGATCCCCCTGTACCAGGCCCGCCTGGCGGCCCTGGGGGAGGGGCGCCTGCCCAATCTGCCGCCCCCCCCGGCGGATTGCTGAGGTTGCGGAGGCCCCGTATTTGTCGGTAAATGGCTTAAGCCAATCAATCAGTTTCGGAGAAGGTGAATGCATCCTCAAATATTGAAAGTTACTGCTAAAAAACTTATAGGCCTAAGATCTGTCATGTCTCTGGAACAGGATGCGACGCCGCAGATGTGGCAGGCCTTCATGCCACGTAGAAAATCGGTGAAGAATCGCGTCGGTGCAGACTATCTGTGCGTTCGCTCCTATCGCGAGACGGGCCCGAAGATGTTCGATCCACACACGGAATTTGAAAAATGGGCCGCCGTGGAGGTGTCCGATTTTTCGGAGGTTCCTGAGGGGATGGAAGCGCTGTCCATTCCTGGCGGTCGTTATGCCGTATTCGAGCATCACGGGCCGGCCACCACCTTCGGCGACACCATGCGCTACATTTTTGGTTCCTGGCTGCCGTCGTCTAAGTATATGTTGGATCATCGCCCGCATTTTGAGGTGCTGCAAGGGGGGTATAATCCTAGTGATCCGGATGCACGTGAAGAGGTCTGGGTCCCCCTGAAGTAGCCCACATGCAACGATAGGGGAAACCCATGGATCAACTGATGCTTGGTTCTGCAAAAAAACTCGCTCAAGCGATTCGCGCCAAGGAGATCTCTTCGAGAGAAGCCGTTGAGGCATATCTAAAACGCATTGACATGGTCAATCCCAAGCTGAACGCCGTCGTCCAACTCTCCCCCGAGACGGCCTCCAAACAGGCCTTGAAGGCTGACGAGGCCTTGGCCCACGGTGAGATTCAGGGGCCCCTGCATGGCGTACCGATAACGCTGAAAGACTCTTTTGATTCGGCAGGCCTTATCTCCACCGGCGGCACTCTGGGAAGGAAAGCTTATGTTCCGTCCCAGGACGCGACTGTCTTGGGGCGCTTGCGCGCGGCCGGGGCCATCCTCCTTGGCAAGACCAATACCCCGGAGCTGACCCTGTCCTACGAGACA
>JBNKKA010000130.1:0-12944 GCA_050291585.1 Desulfobacteraceae bacterium | reverse complement strand
GAACTTGTTATTTGGATACTCGTAAGGACTTCTCCAATTGAGACATGTAAAACACGTCATGTACTGCTGAATGCTGCAGGGGTAATTCCAATCGATAAGCTATGAACCTTTGCGCAAGCTTCCCTCTGACTTGAAATGCTTCAACCCCCTCATCAGTCAACTTACGAATCACAATTTCGGCCGTCATTTGGTTTCCCGAACCGATTGGTTGAACATCTCGAGCATCTTGTAGTTTCCGCTGAAGGATTCAACGGCCTTGTCGATCCAGGCCCACTGGTCCGCCCGGCCCCTGTCAGGCGGGGTCCCCATCCCGGGCAGGTGGCTGGCCAATTTGAGCCACAAGCTGGGCCAGTCATCGTCGCAGTATGGGTCGCTGTGTTCATCAACGAGGAGGATGCGCCCCAGGATCTGGCGAAACACCTCGGGATAGACCAATGGCAGAAAACGCTTGTCCGAGCTGGCCACGAGGGTGATGTCCGTGGCATTGCGGTTCAGCTTCAACACCGGCCAGTCCCCATCGAGATCCAAATGCCAAACGGCGTTGCCCAGGTCGTCGTACTCCACAAAGAGCAAAGAGCGGCTGTCGGCCTGCAGGTCGTCAACGCTTGCCGGGCGGACTTTGTCCAGGGCGGCCAAAATCCTTCCCAATCCGCCGCTGCGGTCCACCACCTTGACACGGAAAAGTGGTAGGGTTGCCTCGGAGAAACGCAGCAGACGACGATCTTCCGGCATCCTCAATTGGCCCACGGTACCGTAGTCAAATCGCTGGTAGGCGGTGCGGTGGTAGGCTTCCACATACACATGCGCCGCCGCCGGCAGCGCCATCTCGGCCAGGGCGAGGCTGATGTTGAAATATCTAAACCCATCTGCATCGCGCAGCAGGTCCACGCGCACGAAGGAGCGGCGTATCTTTTTACGGCCTGTAAAATTGAATTTGCGTATCATGCCTGACCTTATCACACCGAAGGGTGAACGCTACAAATCGCGTCTAGGTTGATTGCGGAAGAAGTTTTCTGTACCGCTTCTTGTTTTTGATCAAGCCACCATCATAACACTCCCGATCATTTGTATTTTCGTGGATGGCTCAGGTCAAGCTAGGGATGCGTCTTCACCCTCAGATCACGGTGGGGGTCGAACCCGACCACCGCTAGACTGAAGTCGCCCCGCTGCACACGGATCTGGATGGCGTTCTCACTGCAGAACTGCACTTTAGCGCCTTCCAGGTGAATGTTGATGGGTTTATCACAGACATTGAAGTCCAGGGGCGTATACTTCTTGAAAGGGTTGCCGCTGCGTACGTCGTAGGCCATCCATACGGTGATTACCCGCGGGACCTTGGTGGCCTTGGGCCTACGCATGAGGCGAAAACCGCCTTTGATGGGCCGCAGCTGGATGTAGTGGGCGCCTTCGATTCCAGTAAAGCCCCCAGCCTCCTCCCCCCTGTCTTCCGCTGAACCTTCCCCTTCGCCGCCGGCCACCTCGCTGTTTTCACTGCCGAGAGGGTCGCTGGGCCCTTGGGGCAGGGCGAACAGGTGCTTGAGCAGATTCTCGTCGCGCCCCTTCTTGGGCTGGGTCAGGAGCCTGACCAGTTCCCGCGGGCTGGTTTTGACAAAATCCAGGGTACGCGGACCGCGGATATACTTCAGCTTGAATCTGCGCGAGTTGCGTTCCCAATCCGTATGGGCCGGGTTCTCGGCATCCCCGAGAAAGGTGGAGAGGGCCAGATCGGTGATGGAGACGATGGCGCGAATGCCCTTGTGTTTGAGATAGGAGATCTCGGGGATGGTGATCCCCTGGCGGATAAAATTATCTTCGGCCCGTTCGAGATTGGAATCTTTCTCAAGAAACACCTGAAAAGAAGCGGGCAAAATCTTTTTGCTGCCCTTGCGCTGAAGGCTCAGGGGCACCCGCACGGCCAGGCGGTGGCCCGCGCTGAAATGCTGAGCCGCTGTATCCAGCAAGCCCTCGGGGAAGAGATCCTCCGTCAGTTTGGGCACCTTGCCCTCGGGAGGGGCGTTGAGATTGAGATAGGCCTCCGGGGGTTGCCGGATGGACCAGCGTGCCAGGTCGATGAGACCCAGGAGGCCTTTTTTCTCCGTCCACTTGGAGCGTTTCAGGTAGGCATCAAGGGAGGTCGCATCGATGGTGTAGCCCTTGCCATCCTGGCGCAGTTGGAAAATCAGGCGATTGGCCAGAATGGGGAAGAAGTAATGTTTGATCACCGATTTGACGCTCTCCATGGGCTGGATGTCGGCGTCGGGAAAGGGAACCAGAATGGAGAGGCCTGGTTTTCCCAGACGATCAACCTTGAAGTCGTTGGCAAAATCGGCGAGATAGGCCCTATCGGTCACGGGCAGGGGCAACCCCTTCTCCAGGCGACCGAAAAAGCCGTAGGGCGCGTAGCGGTGACCATTGAGCTTGTGAATCTTGAGGACCGACTGACCCATGAGCATGCACCGCTTGTCGTCATGGCGCACCGTCAGCCCGAGAAAAGAGTTGATCTGGGAGGCCGCCTGAAAGACCGTCTTGCCCAGCCCCCAGCGCCCCAGGTCGGCCTCACCCTTGGAGGTCCGGCCGATATTGCGCCAGAAGTAGAAGAAGTCGTTGCGCTTGTGCGCATCGTCCAGATCGTCTTCCTGAAAAATATCCCCCTGGAGACCGCGGGTGCCGTAATCTTCGATGAGCAGATAGGCCCCTCCGCCGGTCAGGGCGGGGACCCCCTGGAGGCCAGAGTGGCGGGACAGAAGATGGGGGCCGATACCGTCCAGATAGCCATTCAGAGAGGGCGCGGAAGTGGTACCAGTGGCCGGCAGGGAGTGAAAGGAAAATCGCACCGTCACAGGACCGTTGCCCACGGCAGCGTCTAGGGAGTTCTGGACCGATTCCCGCACCAGGGCGTCGTTCAAGCTGCCCAACGCCTCGGTGGTGAAAAACTCCCCCTCGATGGGGTCGATGTTGATCTCCCCGGGCTGCATCTCTCGGAATCGCCAGCGTGGATGTGAAGCCATGGGCTGAAAATGTCTTTCTTGCAGGGCTCCGCCAACCCATGCACGTCATCAGGTTCATCCTCGTCACAGGCAGAGGATAGCATGCCATGGTCCGCCCGTCAGCGACGATGGGGCCTTGGCCCATTGTCCCCCGGAATTTAGATGATCGCGCGTGCTTTTTCAAGCGCAATGGCGTTTCTGACAAGCTGACGACCGGGGCCCTGGCCTATTGAGTCCCCACGACGGTGGGCCTGAAGCGGTCGCTGTCCCAGGTGAGGGCCGCGTCGATCTCGGTCAGAAGCCGCGCTTTGGCCTCGGGCAGGCGACCGGAGAGGTTGATATAGTTGGAGTAATGGTCGCTGGCCAAATTGGTGGGGCAGTCCAGGTGCTCCAGCAGCAGGCGTGTCTCCGCGAGGATCCCATGGGGCGAGCGCATTTCAAAGCGACCCTTTTTTATTTGGTGTAGCAGGAGGGTGTTGATCTTGGGGACGAGGGTGCGCAAACGGACAAAGTCCGGCCCAATGGCCGACAGGGCCTTGGCGGTGTTGCGGGCATGGGCATTCCATAGCGCTTCGCCGCCGATCCCCAGAATCACGTACTCGCTCAGCTCGATGCCGGCGGCCTTGACCAACTTCCCCGCCGCGATCTGCTCGGCGGCCGTGGTGCCTTTCTTGATTCGCCTTAACACCTCGTCATCACCACTCTCAAGCCCCACATGAATGCGATTCAGGCCCGCCGATCTCAGCATCTTGAGGTCATCCAGCCCCTTTTTTAGAATGTAGGCGGATGAGCCATAGACAGTGATGCGCTCCAGACCTTTGAACTTGTCCCGACCATACCGGCAGATGGCGGCCAACGCCGCCGTGGGCATGGCAATGGTGTTGCCCGCCGGGAAGAAAAGCGTGCGCACCCGATCCCCATACACCTCTTGGGCGGCATCCATATCGGCGCAGATCTCCGCCACCGGCCGCACCCGGTAGGGCGGACCCTTTTTGTAGATCATGCAGAAGCTGCATTTATTGTGGGGGCAGCCCACGGTGGCCTGGATCAGTAGGCTGTCCGCTTCACTGGGGGGTCGATAGATGGGGCCTTGGTACCTCAAAGGGCTTGCTCCTCTTCGTTATGGCGCCGGTGGTCGCTTAGGGGCGTCGGTGAGGCCGGTCGCCCAATGTTAATCGACCGAAATGTCAATGAGATAGGGTGCAGATCGCCGCCGGGCCACACGACCGCCGCACCGGTTGCATAATAACGCCAGAGGATGATACCCTCAGCGCAAGACAAGTCACATGGGAAGAGGACGATTTAGCGCCTATGCTTCTCCTATCCTACCTACATTTTTTTGCCCTCGTCAGCTACCTCTATCTGGTCGCCTACTTGTTGGCCCAGAAACCGCGTACGCCCATCAACCGCTGCTGCATCGGGTTTCTACTCTGCCTGGCGCTGTGGAGTCTGCAGTTCACCATGATTTATCGTCCCGGCAACACCGAGGCTGCCGTGAGGCTCTGGGTCAACATCGGCTCCCTGGGATGGCTGGCCATGGGCCACCTCTTTTTGGGGTTCGCCTTACACTTTACCGGGCAACTTCCGGACGCCAAAGCCCGCTGGTTCCATGGAGGCCTGCTGATCGTGCTGATCCCGCTGGTGGTGGTTCAATGGCGGGGCGGGATCGTGGATATCTTTATCAAAACCCCATACGGCTGGACCTACGCTTTCAGGCCCACGTTCTGGACGATGGTTGCCCTGCTATTTATCACTATTACGTTCAGTATAGCCCTTTATCTGCTCCATCGCTTCGCCGTCACCCGCCGGCGCCGTGTTGAGCGCGTCCAGGGTTTCAGGCTCTTTGCATTTACCCTGACCAGCGTTATCCTGGCCACCCATCTCAACATAGTTCAACCCCTGTTCAAAATCACCCTCCTACCGCCCATCGGCAACGTGACCGCCCTGATATGGGCCGGCTGGCTGATCCATACCTTGATCAACTTCAAGTCCCTGAGTATTACGCCCGTCACCGCCGCCGACAGCATCCTGGCCACCATGGGCGACATGCTCTTTTTGTGCGATCCCGAGGGCGTCATCGTCACCGCCAATCGGGCGGCCTGTGACCAGATCGGCGGCCGACGCGACCAGATCGAGGGCCACCCCGTCGACCGGTTTCTGGAGCCGTCCAAGGAAACCACGGGAGCAGTCGAGGATATAATGGGGCAAGGCCAGATCGCCAACTGTCGCATGGAGATGCATACCCTGAAAGAACGGTGTCTGCCAGTGATCCTTTCCAGGGCGCCCCTGCTGGATCGCTATGGAGAATCTACCGGCACCGTTATCGTGGCCAAGGATATCCGCACCATGGTCGCCGCGGAAACGGCCCTGCGCCAGAGTCAGCAACGCTACCGTGACCTGGTGGAGAATATCAACGACGTCATCTACACCGTCGATATGGTTGGTGTGATCACCTATATGAGCCCCCGTATCCGAGAACTTATCGGGTACTCCCCTGAGGAGCTTGTGGGACGAAGCATGGCCGACGTGGTTCCTGCAGAGGACCATGGACGCCTCATCAGCCACTTCAAGCAAGTGCTCGGGAACGCGACCTCAGCAGCCGAAGGCCGCATGCTGAAAAAAGAGGGTGGCACCGTCTGGGTGTCGGCATCCGGGCGCCCCATCGTCGAAACGGGCAAAATTGTGGGTGTGCAGGGGGTACTGACCGACATTAACCAGCGGGTAGAGACCCAAAAAGAGAAGGCCCAGTTGGAGGATCGACTGCATAAGGCCCAAAAAATGGAGGCCATCGGCACCCTGGCCGGCGGGGTGGCCCACGATTTGAACAACATCCTCGGGGGCATCGTCAGCTATCCGGATCTGCTGATGATGGAACTGCCTGAAGAGAGCCCCATGCGCGAGGCCCTGGACCTGATCAAAAGCTCCGGCCAGAAAGCGGCCACCATCGTTCAGGATCTCCTCACCATGGCCCGCCGCAGCGTCGTCCAGCTGGAAGTGCTCGACCTCAACGACCTGATAGGAGACTTTCTTGCCAGCCCAGAGCACCAGAAGCAACGCCACTATCACCCGGCCGCCGTCATCCGTTGCGAACTCGCTGCTGATCTGCGGCCTTTAAAAGGTTCACGGGTCCATCTGACCAAAACCCTGATGAACCTCATGTCGAATGCCCTGGAGGCGTTGCCATCAGGCGAGGGCAGCGTCACCGTGACCACCGCGAATCGACAATTGAACGACGACGGGCCCCGGGGGAACCCCTCCGATCTAGAAACGGGCGACTATGTCCTTTTGACGGTCAAGGATACCGGCAGCGGCATCGACAAGATGGATCAGGAGCGCATCTTCGAGCCTTTTTTCACCAAAAAAAAGATGGGCCGCAGCGGTACCGGACTGGGCATGGCGGTGGTTTGGGGGACCGTCCAGGATCATGGGGGCCGCATCGAGATCAACAGTGAACCGGGCGCAGGCACGTGCTTGACCCTCTGCTTCCCGGCCACTAAGGATTGTCCGGCCGCCTATAGCGCCCCTAAGCCCCTTGAAGCGCTCAAAGGAGCGGGACAAACCATCCTGGTGGTCGACGATGTCGACGCCCAGCGGCGCATCGCATCCGAGATGCTGACCAAACTGGGTTATCGAGTCTTCACGGCCAAAAGCGGTCGCGACGCACTAGCGATGCTACACTCTCAGCCGGTGACGCTGCTGCTTCTGGATATGATCATGGAACCGGGATGGGATGGCCTCACCACCTACCAGGAGATTCTCAAAATATATCCCCACCAGAAAGCCATCATCGCCTCCGGGTTCTCCGAAACCAAACGGGTGCGGCGCGCCCTGGAGCTGGGGGTCAACGCCTACGTGAAAAAGCCATATACCATGGAGGGCATCGGCGAGGCGCTCCACCAGGTGCTGACGCCAACTGGCGACCCATAAGGCCAATCACCATCGTCCGTCTCACCGCAGAGGCGGCCTCACCGCAGAGGCGGCCTCATCAGGTGAGGGGGTAGCGTTGTAAGTGCAGCCGGGTGGCGGCTGGCTTTTCCGCGGCCGCCTGGAATTCGGGTGTTGAGCCGGGCCAGACCATGGACAGGGGGGGGCGATGCTGTTACACATGGATATCAAACAACGTTTCAACAACCGCATGGGACGCTCCCTATGCCGCCACCAGATCCTGAAACCAGGTCCGCTACCGATCTCTCCGCACTGGCCGAGACCATCTTCCACACCTTGGCCCGGCAGTTCCCGGTCTGTCTGTCTAGCGACGAGTTCCACTACTTCCCCCAGGTCCTTGTCAAGGATATCGACTGGACACGCTGGGATGACTTTTCAGCACCGGCCATTGACCACATCATCAACCAATTGACCGTCTGGGAAGGTCGCCTTGCCCCGGCCAGCCAGCCATCCAGTGCGGCAACCGCATCGCCCTCGGCCGACACCGTGGATGCGGCCATGCTGCTGCGTGTCGTCCGCACCCTGCGCAGCCAGTTCGCCAATGTTTGTGCGCACAAGCGCCAGCCGACCTTCTATCTCACCATCGTCGGCATCGGTTTGGCGGAAGCGTTTGAAGCCGGCTCGGTAGCCTTTCGGGCGCGCCTGGAACACCTGCCCGCATTCCTGGATCAGGCCATTCAGAATCTCGAAGGCGTGCCGAGACTGTTTCGCGATCTAGGCGTTGAAATGCTCACCACACAACGCAACTGGTTGAACGCCCTCGCCCTGCCCGACCCGCACCGCACTTGCGTCCAGGGCGCCTACCGGCGACTGGCCACCTACCTTGAGGAAGTTGCCATCCAGGAGGCGTTCCTGCCCCCGGTCGATCTATACGCAGAGATCGCCAGCGACCATATGGGATGTCGGCTCACTCTGGCGGAGATCTCCACAGAGCTGGAAATGGAGCTCGCGGAAACCCGGACGCTCCTGATGCGCTGGGCCACCGCTGTCGCCCCCGGTCGCCCCTGGCAGGCGGTCGTCAAAGATCTTCCTCGACCGCCGACCCCTGCCGAGGATCCGGGAGCCCCCTACCGGGACACCATCGCCAGCCTGGCGGCCCATTGCACAGCGATCGGGCTGATCCGCCCGGACCTCGTGACGCAGAATCCCGTGCGGGTGGCGGCGATCCCCGCGTACATGGGGCCAGTGCGCAGCAGTGCCGCCTACAGCATGCCGCCGGGCCACCCGCCCCAGGGAGGCACCTTCTACCTTGCGCCCGCCGACGGGTCACACTCGCTACCCGCCGACCACAGACTGTTGACGGCCCACGAAACCTACCCCGGCCACCATCTGCTGGACACCTGCCGCTGGCGCCACCCGCGTCCGGTGCGTCGCCAGATCGAATTCCCCATCTTCTATGAGGGGTGGGCCAGCTTCTCCGAAGAACTGCTTTTCGCTACCGGCTTTTTTTCCGGACCGGTCGACACCCTGCTCATAGCCAAGCGACGCTTCTGGCGCGCCCTGCGCGGGCGGGCGGACCTCGACATCCACATGCGAAGAAAATCTATGGATGATGCCGCCGCAGGCTTGGCCGCCGAAGGCGTGTCAAAAACCCAATCCCAGGCCATGGTTCGGCGCTATGGTCTTAAACCCGGCTACCAGTTGGCCTATACCCTCGGGCGACGCCGCTTCCGACGATTGTATGAGGACTGGTGTGAAGGCAAAGCGGATCCGGTCGGCTTTGCCCAGCGGGTGCTGGCCCTGGGGCAGATCGATTTTCATCACCTTGAACAGATGCTTCATATGGGAGGTTAAGCGTGTCCAGTTTCCTCGGCTATCATTCGGAATGGAACCTCGGCAGCCCCGGCGGGTGGGATTATCAACGCATGACTCAGGAGATCGCCAAGGTGGTCTGGGCGCGCATCAACGCCATCCGCGACACGGGGGTCGACCTGGACTTCGACCACCCCATGCTCTACCCCGTGGTGGGCTTCTCCGAGATGATGCTGGCCGTCCACCGCAGACGCAACGGCGCGACCCCCGGCCTGATCGCGGTAGTGGCCGAGGCGGAGACCCTCACCGAGGTGACCGAAAACATCAATTTCGCACAGCGGCTGGACCGGGTCGAGGGCATCACGGGCATTTTGGCCGCGCCTCACGAGTTTGAACTACACCACGGCCGGGTCTGCCACCAGGGGCGGCCGGTGTCCCTGATCTTCATGGACTTCAACAACGACGTCTTCCTCAAGCTGCACCGCAAGCACGACCTCGCCCCCCTCTACCAGGCCATCCGCGAGAACCGCGTGCTCAACCCGCGCGGGACCGAGCCCATCAACGTGAAGAGCATGTTCGAGGTGATCACCGGCCCTATGGCCGAACGCTTCCATCCGGAAACCGTGGCCCGCACCCCATGGACGCGGCGCTTTTTCCCCCGCCGGACCATCGGCCCCCGGGGGGAGGCCATCGATGACCTGGTGGCGTGGGCCCGCCGGCACTGGTCGGACCTGGTCCTCAAGCCCGAACGGGGCTATTCGGGTATCGGAGTGAAGGTGGGCGGGGTCGATCCGGATGGGGATGCGGCCATCGCAGTAGCGCTGGCAAAGGGCGGTTACATTGTTCAGAAGAAGGTCGACCTGTCGTTGTGGGGCGAGGTCATGCCGGAGATCGACCGCGACCGGGAAACGATCGCACTGGTGAATCGCCAGACGGATTTCCGCTGCCTCATCGGGCCCGACCGCGTGTTCGGCTTTTTGTGTCGTTTCGGCAACGTCCCCACCAACGTCGGCAGCGGCGGTGGGGTGCAGCCCATGGCCATCCTGAGATCCGATCTGACGGTGGGCGAAGCGGTCAGGCGCATTAACGCCACCATCTCGGAGATGGACTTCGGAGATCTCCTCGAGATCGAAGCGCTTCAGAACCGTTTGGCCATCGAAGCGAAGTTCACCTATCTGCTGGGACCCATACGCATCGCTCTGCGCCCCCGCATCATCACCACCCGGCAGCTCACCGAATTGGAGATCTACTGCCGGGCCATGTGGGCCGACAGCGTCACGCTAGAGCAGATGTGGTTCGCCGGTGAACTGGACGACTACATCGATATCGAGGAGGAGGAGCTGGAGATCGCCCGCCTGCAGCCCTGGAAGGGCGGCCCGGCCATCTTCGCAGCGGACGGCCTCTTCGGTTTCGGCGCACCTCTGGAGACGACATGACTATCAGCGTAGATCCCGACTGGTGGAAGACCCTCTTCGATGAGGTCTATCTGGTGACCGACGCCCGCAGCGTCGACAACCCGGCGGTGACCCGGCAAGAGATCGACATCTACACCGCCCTGACCCCCATAGGGCTGAGCGACCGTATCCTGGACCTGTGCGGGGGCCACGGCCGCCACGCCTTGGAACTTTGCCGACGGGGTTTCACCAATTGTACGGTACTGGACTACGCCCGGCCCTTGCTAGAGGTCGGCAAACAGGTGGCCGTCAAGGAGGGGTTTACCGTGGAATTTGTCCAGGGGGACGCCCGCCGTACGGCTTGGCCGGACGGCAGCTTCGACCATGTTCTGATCCTGGGTAACTCCCTGGGCTATATCGCCGAGCCAGACGCGGATCTGCACATCCTCAAGGAGAGCGCCAGGCTCCTCAAACCCGGAGGCGGTCTGATTCTGGATGTCACCGATGGGGAGGCCTTAAACAAACGAATCACACCCCAGGCTTGGCATGAGATCGGTGCCGACGTGGTGGTCTGCCGCCAACGCGAAGTGCATAACGACTGCGTCAGCGCCCGCGAAATAGTGCTTAGCAAGACTGGAGGTCTAATCCGTGACCGCACCTACCGCATACGACTTTATAATACGCCGAGACTGGCGGCACAGGTCGACCGAGCGGGCTTCAGCGAGATCCAGGTGCACACCGATGCCACCGCCCTATCCGCCGAGGTCGATGTGGGGTGTATGAACAACCGACTGGTGGTAGCGGCTCGCAAATGGTGATGCCGGTCTAGTTCGTTTTGTAGTTTCTTTCGATAATAAGTTGCGCAGTTCTGTGAAAAGTTAGGAGGTGCTGCAATGTTCGGTCACATGCGATCACAAAAAAGCAGTAGGTTGTGGACCATCGGTGTGTTGTTTGCGGTGGTGATATTGCTATTTTGCGGCTGTGGCGGAAGCAGCGGCAATTCAGGTGGCAGTGGCGGTGACGACGGTGATGATGACGGTGGTGGTGGCGGCAGTGTGGCCAGCGGCGACTATGTGGTGTTGGCCTGGAACGACCTGGGCATGCACTGCCTCAACCCGACCTATGATCAACTGATCATCCTGCCGCCCTACAACACCCTGTGGGCCCAGGTGATCGAGCGCGGCAATCCCCCCCGCATCGTGACCAGCGGCGTACAAGTCTCATACGAGGTATTGAACAACACCACCTCGCTGAACAAGCTCTCCTACGACCAGTTCTGGAATGCGGATGTCCTGGACCTTTTCGGAGCCACCGGACTGACCCCGGACACGGGTTTGAATCTTTCCGATCCCACTGTTCACAACGGCCTATCCGGTGACATGCAACTGGTCAACGATCATTTCCAGGCCGACGGTATCCCCCTCACACCGGTCAAGGACGGCACCTCTACCAAGGATCCCTATCAGGTGGCACAGATCACGGTAAAGGACCTGGCCGGCACGTCCTTGGTCCAGACTCGAGCCATGATCCCCACCTCGGACGAAATCAACTGCGGCCGATGTCATGCGCCGGGCGGGTCGCAGAGTGAGGTCTTCGTCGACATTCTGGAAAAACATGACGCGGCGCATGGTACAACCCTCGAGGCCGATGCCCCCGTCCTGTGCGCTTCCTGCCACGGGAGCCCGGTATTGGGCTCTGCGGCCAACGACCGGGGAAGCTCCGGTCTCTACCTGTCCGAAGCCGTCCATGGGTTTCATACCGGTCGCACCGCACCCGGCGGCGGTGCCATCGCCTGCTATAACTGCCACCCAGGACAAACCACCCAGTGCAACCGCTCCCTCGCCCATACCGCCTCTGATGGCAACTGCACCACCTGCCACGGGACGATGAGCGCAGTGGCCGCAGCGATTACCAACAACGCCAGGATTCCCTGGGTGGACGAGCCCCAATGCAGCACCTGCCACAGCGGTGTTGCGGAGGTGGATACCGGCAGCACCTTGTACCGCAATGCCACCGGACACGGTGACCTGTATTGTGCCGGCTGCCACCAGAGCCCGCATGCCATGGTGCCTTCCCGAGAGGCCACCGACAACTACCAGGCCCAGCAATACCAGAACGCTTCGGTAACCATCGCCAGCTGCGCGGCCTGCCACGGTTCATCCAAGCCCGAGGGAGGCAATCTGTCGGAATTCAGGGAAGAACATGCCGGCACCAATCCCAAACGGCGCTCAGCCTGCGCTGTGTGCCATACGGCTTTGCCGGCTAATGTAAGCGCAGACGAATTCCCTCACCAGTTTACCTGGACGAGACGCTGATCGTCGAAAGAGGTCGGACCGCTGAGGCGGGGTCATCCGGCAAAGCTCGGATGCCGTCCACGTTCAGACGCGTGATGATCTGAATGAAGGCCTGCTGATAGACCGGCAGGCGGCTCTCTTTCAGGTATACCGCCCGCCAGGTAACGGGCAGACCACCCCGGGTGATGGGACGCGCCAGGATGACGCCTGCCTCGACCGTCGAACGAACGGCCCAGGCAGGAATGACGCTCAGACCGAAACCGGCCGCCACCATGGCCACGATGGCGTGGGAGGCGCCCACGGTCATCAGACCGGCGGGTTCGATTCCCTTGGGCCTGAGCACCTGGCGATAGAACCTGTTGCGCCGCCTCGACGCATGGCTGATAAGCTTATACTGGCGGAAGGCGGCCAAAGGGACAAAGGCAGCGCCCGCCAGGGGATGATCCCCGGGCATGATACACGCCAGCTGGTCCTCGAAAAGCGGTGTGTAGACACAGGCCGCGTCCTCTCCAGGCACCGCGGTGACCACAATGTCAAAGCGTCCGTCGACGAGCTCCGCTTCCGGCTCCACG
>JBNKKA010000129.1:0-12966 GCA_050291585.1 Desulfobacteraceae bacterium | reverse complement strand
CTCTGAACCTTCTTGGGGATATCCACCAGATCTTTCTCATTCCACTTGGGCAGTAAAATAGTTTTTATGCCGGCCCGGTGGGCGGCCAGGACCTTATCCTTGACGCCCCCCACGGGCAGCACCTGGCCACGCAGGGTGATCTCGCCCGTCATGGCCAGATCCTTGTGAATGCGCTTGTCGGTGATCAGGGAGACCAGGGCGGTGAGCATGGTGACGCCCGCCGAGGGGCCGTCCTTGGGGATCGCCCCGGCCGGCACGTGGATGTGGATATCGTGGGTATCGAAGAAGGCGTCGTCGATGCCCAGCAGTTTGGTGTGGGCCCGGATCCAGCTCATGGCGGCCGTGGCGGATTCCTTCATCACCTCGCCTAGCTGGCCCGTGAGGGTGAGCCCCTTTTTGCCCGGCATGGCTGTCGCCTCGATGAAAAGCAGGTCCCCGCCCACAGGCGTCCAGGCCAGGCCCATGGCGACTCCGGGGATGATACGGCGCGCCTTGGCCTCGGGCATGGTGCGCACCGGGCCCAAATACTTGGCCACGTTGACCACTTTAATAATCGCACCCTCGATCTCCTCCGAGGCAATGCCCGCCGCCACGCCGCGGCAGATGTTGGCGATCTCGCGTTCCAGGTTGCGCAGGCCGGCCTCGCGGGTATAGCCTGAGATGATGCGTCGCACGGCCCCCTTGGTGATGCTGATCTGGTCGGATTTGAGGCCGTGGGCCCTGCGCTGACGCGGGATCAGGTAGCGGTTGGCGATCTTGACCTTCTCGTCTTCGGTGTAGCCCAGCAGCTGGAGGACCTCCATGCGGTCCAGCAGGGCCGAGGGGATGCTGTCGAGGACGTTGGCCGTGCAGATGAACATCACCTTGGAAAGGTCGAAGGGCACGTCCAGGTAATGGTCGGAGAAGGAGAAGTTCTGCTCCGGGTCGAGGACCTCCAGGAGGGCCGAGGAGGGGTCGCCGCGGAAGTCGCTGCCCACCTTGTCGATCTCATCCAGCATGAATACCGGGTTGTTGGAACCCGCCCGGCGGATGCCCTGGATGATGCGCCCCGGCAGGGCGCCCACGTAGGTGCGACGGTGGCCGCGGATCTCGGCCTCGTCGCGGACGCCCCCCAGGGAGATGCGATAGAAGTTGCGTCCCAGGGCCCGGGCGATGGAGTTTCCCAGGGAGGTCTTACCGGTGCCGGGAGGGCCGGCGAAGCAGAGGATGGGGCCCTTGGAGTCGGGTTTGAGCTTGCGCACGGCCAGGTATTCGATGATTCTTTTTTTGGCTTTCTCCAGGCCGAAGTGATCATCGTCGAGTACCTTGCGGGCCTTTTTGATGTCCAGGTTGTCTTCTGTGGCCTCGTTCCAGGGCAACTCGGTGAGCCAGTCCAGATAGGTGGAGGCCACCGTGTACTCCGCCGATGAGGGGTGCATCTTGGCCAGGCGTTCCAGCTCGCGTTCGGCCTCTTTGACCGCCTCTTCGGGCAGGTTGCCCTCCTCGATCTTGGCGCGATACTCGTCCACCTCCACACTGGCTTCGTCAGTCTCGCCCAATTCCTCCTTGATCGCCTTGAGCTGTTGACGCAAGTAGTACTCGCGCTGGCGTTTGTCCATGTCACCCTTCACCTGGCTCTGGATCTTGTGACCCAACTCCAGGATGTCGAGCTGATGGTTGACCAGTTTGGTGACCTTCTTGAGGCGCTTGATTACGTCGAGGTTTTCCAGGACAGCCTGTTTCTCTTCGGTGCTGGAGTTGATCGTAGAGGTCACCATATCCGCCAGGGTGCCCGGCTCCTTGATGGAGTTGGCCATGGCGCCGATCTCCTGGGGCAGACCCGGCGAGAGCTCGACGATGCGGGTGAACTGCTTGATCACGTTGGCCATCAGGGCTTCGATCTCGTCGCTTTTGGGATCGTCGTCGACGAGATGCGCCACCCGTGCCTGGAGATAGGGTTCGGCCTCCACAAATGCTTTGACTTTGAAGCGGTTGAGACCCTGGACCAGCAGCTGGGCCTTATTATCCTCCGACCTGGCCATTTTTAGGATCAGGGCGCTGCAGCCCACTGAGGCCAGGTCGCCCTCGGGATCGGGGCGCACGTTCTCCTGCTTGTTGGACACCAGCAGGCCGATGATGCGGTCCTTGGTCATGGCTTCATCGATGAGCTGGATCGATTCGGCCTGCATCACCACCAAGGGCAGCACCATCTTTGGGAAGAGGGCCGCGTCGTAAAGGGGCAGAATCGGCAGCAGTTCCGGCATGTCTTCGGTATCCACGGGTACTGATGGCGTATTTGAGTCCGTCATGAAGGCCTCCATGGTCTTCTTTATTTATTAAGCGGTGCGGTTGTATCCGTCGGCCGGGAAATGCCCGCCGATGATCTTGCGTCACTTTGGAGATTACTCTTCGGTGATGGGAATGCTGAAGGTCTGGTCCTGAGGGCGTTTCGCCAGGTGCAGCTCCAGAAAACCGTTGACGTAGCTGGAGGATACCACCTCGGTGTCAACGGGTCCGGGCAGGTAGACCACCCGTTCGAAGCGACCGTACTGGATCTCGGCCAGGCGGTAGCTGGATTCGGGCACCCGCGGCAACTCCTTGCGCTGGCCATGGATACGCACCGCCTTGGAGTTGATCTCAATCACCAGATCCTCCTTGTCCACGCCGGCCAACTCGGCGCGCACGATGATCTGCTCGGGGCTGTCGTAGATATCCATCTGGGGCGTCCAGCAGTGCTCCCGGGATGAGAACATGGGGCTGATGGGACGCGGCCGGAAGATATCCTCAATGGTTTTTTCGATGCGCGAGCTGATGGGATCAAAGTCACTGCCAAACCTGATTTTAATGTAATCCATATTCGGCTCCTGGGGATAGGACACACGTTATCGGTCACCCTAGGTTTGGGTGGGGACTGGGTGACCGGCAACAAGTTAACACCGGTAGGTCGTTTTGTAAAGGTCGGCGCCCTTCGGAATTGGGATGAAAGTACTTGTAATTAAGGTGTTTTTTTGTCTCACCTTCTCGGGTATTGAAGGCCCCTTGCCCTGCGGTTGACATGCAATCAGCGGTGCTTAGTATGGGGTGTCCAATTCTCACTCCATTTTCATTATATTTTTTCAGGAGGTTGCATCATGCCCTTGGTCAAGTGGGACCCTTTCCGAAACGTGGCCACCCTGCAGGAGCGCATCAATCGACTCTTTGAGGATTCTTTTCCGCATGCTCAGGGCGTCGAGGACGATATGGCCGTGTGCGCCTGGCGGCCCAATGTGGATATCTACGAGGCCGAAGGTGGCGTGGTGATAAAGGTCGATCTTCCGGGGGTTCGCAAAGAGGATGTCTCCGTGGAGGTAAAAGACAATTTGCTGACTTTGCGGGGCGAGCGCCAGGATGACCTTGAGGTGCCCGAGAACCGCTATTACCGCCGCGAGCGCACCTGTGGTAACTTTATCCGCGCCTTCACCCTCCAGGCCCCCATCCCACCGGATCAGATCAAAGCGACCTTCAAGGACGGGGTCCTCACGGTGAGGCTGCCCCACCCGGAGGCGGATGTGCCGCGGCAGGTGAAAGTGAACATCGACTGAGCTGATTAGGTAGTGCCCATCCAGAAACGGCACCTCTCACCCGATTTGCTGCGTTGGGCGACAAATCCAAATCCTCGAAATATTAACAATATTCCTCCGGTTTGGAATTGTCGCCCGCCTTGAACTCGGGCGAGATTCACCATTTCTGGACGGACACTAGGTAACGGGCTTAGGCTTTGCCACGGGCTTAGGCTTTGCCACGCTCTGCGCAACCTGACTTACGGCTAACCGTGCCAATTGAGCGCCACGAACCAAATTAGGCCAGGTTGTGAGCGAAGCGAACTACCTGACGATCAACAAGCGGACCGGCTCACCCAAGCATTGCTTCTACCCCCCTTTTCCTCTATGGTGGCGGCCCATGAAAACGCCGTCCAACACCATTGCCCGCCGCATTCTGGCCGCCCAGTACTTCGTCTATTTTGGCGGGGTGGGGATCTTTCTGCCTTACTTCAACCTCTACTGCTATCACCTGGGTTTCAGCGGGACCCAGATCGGCACCCTCTCGGGGCTGCGCTCCGTGGTCCTCGTCTTGATGCCTCTGGCCTGGGGCGCCCTGGCCGATCGGTTTCACGCCCGCCGACAGCTCTTCATCCTCTGTAATCTCGGTAGCGCCCTCCTCTGGAGTCTGATCCTGGGCGTGAGCAGCTTTGGCGCCATGGCCGCGGTAACCGTGGCCTACACCATTTTCTATGCCCCCCTGGTCTCCTTTTTGGAGGCCTTCACCATGGACACCCTCGGCCACCAGAAGCGGCGCTACGGCCACATGCGCGTGTGGGGATCACTGGCTTTTATATTAGTGGTGCTGGTATTGGGGCAGTTCCTCGAACGCCAGCCCTTGCATTGGGTGGTGATCCTCATCCTGGTGGGCTTGGGGATCCAATCCCTCCTGAGCTTCTGGATCCCGGCCGGGCCGACGGACACAGGGCGTCAGTTCGGGACCGGTTTTCGCCACCTGCTGCGGCCGCGGGTAATCGTTTTTCTCACGGCGGCTTTTTTCATGCTCGTCAGCCACGGGGCTTATTACGGCTTTTTCTCCATCCACCTGGAGGAGTTGGGCCTGGGACGCGGCTTCATCGGGGCCGCCTGGGCCCTGGCGGCCAGCGCCGAGATCTTCGTGATGCTCAACTCCGATCGTATCCTTAGCGCCTTCTCCTATCCCGGCGTGCTGCGCTTCTCCTTTGTCATGGCAACGCTTCGCTGGTTGCTCCTCTGGCAGGTCACCTCGGCCCCCGCCATCCTGGCCACCCAGGTGCTGCACGCCTTCACCTATGGCAGTTTCCACATCGCCAGCATTCTCTACATGGATCAGCTGGCGCCCTCCGAAGTCAAAACCCTGGGACAGGCGATCAACAATGCGGTGACCTTCGGTCTGGGCCTAATGGTGGGGTTCTTCCTCAGCGGCTGGGGGTACGAGGTGCTGGGCTCCCAGGGGCTCTTTGGCGCCAGCAGCTTCGTTGCCTTCCTGGGCGGTGTGCTTATCTGGGGTCAGCGGGGTTTGCCGGCGGAGGCGTGAGCGCTTGCTGGTTCAATCTTTTTTTGTGGGAAAGAGGGTGGCGCGCAGCCACCCCAGGAGGGTATTGTCTTTGAGAAGGGCCTGATCCCAGGCTTTGAACTCGCCGGCCAGATTATGGGCCTGGTCGAACCAGGTCTCGCGGGTGACGAAGCCGTTGGCCGTGTCCAGCTCCTTGACCACCCGGGCGGGGTTGCCCGCCGCAACGGCGTTGGCGGGGATGTCGCGCACCACCACGCTGCCGGCCCCGACGATGCTGTTCGCCCCTATGGTGACGCCTTTGCAGACAATGGCCCCGTCGCCAATCCAGACGTTGTCGCCGATGGTCACCGGGGCAGCCTGCCCCATGGCCAGGCGGTTGTAGATGTCGTGCCAGTCGCTGTCGGTGATGTAGACCCCGTTTGCCAGCATGCAGTTGTCGCCGATGGTGACGGCGCTGGCGGCGCTGATGCGCACCCCGGGGCAGAGCAGGCAGTAGTCGCCGATGCGGATGCTGCCCTCTCCGGTCGCCTGGGGCCATACCGATAGGCGCACCTTGGCGTCGGATCAAGCGATCACCGTTGCACAGGCGCCGATCTCGATGGGGGCCCCGAAGAGTTCCACGTGCCAGGGGCGCATGAAGCGGTGGCCTTTGCCGAGGCGCTCCAGCTGGGGCTGGATGAAGTGGCAGGTGTAGCGCTTCTCCAGTTTGATGAAGGCACGTTTGATGGCCCAGGGGCGGTGATCTTTGCGCACGGACTTAGGTCCCTATGAGTTGAGCCCCATCTCTTCCCAGAAGCGGTGGCTGAACAGGGTGCCGGCCGGGGTGAGGTTGTATAGGGCGTCGGCCGCCAGGAGCACCACCGCATTGGTCCAGGCGATCTTCTCTTCGGGCCAGATGGTCATGTCAGGGAAGGTGAAGCCGCACCAGTAGGAGCCGTCCGCATAGGTGTGGTCACAGATCCAGTTGAAGACGATGCGGGCCAGGGAGGTGTTGCCCATGGCGCACAGGGCCAGCACCAGCTCGCTGCTCTCGGCGATGGTCACCCAGGGCTGGTCGCTGACACAACGCACCCCCAATCCCTCCACGACGAATTTCTTCCAGTAGCGTTCGATGCGCTTCTGGGCCGCCTCGCCGGTCACCAATCCGCAGAGGATGGGGTAGAACCAGTCCATGGAGAAGCGTGCCTTGGTCATGTTGAAGCGGTGGGGTTTGTGGCGCAGGGCGCTGCCCAGGCGTTCCAGGGCTTGGGGCCAGTGGGGCGGCACGCAGTTCAGCAGGCGGGCAACGCTCAGGGCGCATTTGAGGCTCATGTAGATGGAGCTGCAGCCGGTCAGAAGAGCCATCTTGTCCACCCGGCCCTGGGGGCTGATGGCCCAGTAGATCTCCCCCTCGGCGGTCTGAAGGCCCAGGGCGAAGTTGATGGCGCGCTCCAGGGTGGGCCACATCTGTTTCAGTTGATCGAGGTCGCGGGTGATGAGGTAGTCGTGCCAGAGGCCCACGGCCACATAGGCGGCCATGTTGGTCTCACGGGTCTTGTCGCTGGGAGCGCCGTGCTTATACCCCGCATACCAGCTGCCGTCGGACAGCTGCGCCGCCTGTAGCCAGTCATAGGCTCGCCGAGCCGCAGCCATGCGGCCCCCCACCGCCAGCCCCATGGCCGACTCCACATGATCCCAGGGGTCGGTTTTGTCCCCTTCGGACCAGGGGATGGCGCCGTTGTCCAACTGGGTCTGGGCGATGCGGTCTGCGATTGCCTCAAGGGCAATGGCCGGTTTTCCGCGCTGAAGAGCGGGGCGCTGTCTCATGGGGGCCTGGGGATTCGGGTTTGAGAAGAAATGAATGGCCATTCATATTTATGATTGTGTAAATAGCGGGAACTGAGGCCGCTGGCAAGCACAAAATCCACATTTAGCCCTCGGCAGCAGCGCTTGACAAGCTAGGATGGGAAGATTACTTTAGCTCGTCAAATTCCCCAAAGATCACCTTAGTGCCGGTAATAACAGACCGATTTCACACCGGCTCCACGGGGTGTCCACCCACTATGGGCGCCCTGCAACCATCGCACAAACAAGGGTTGATGCATGACAGCGCTGGAAGAACTACGGGAACAGATCGTCGCCACCCACCACCGCGTCAACGCCATCAAGGCGGAGATCGCCAAGGTGCTGGTGGGTCAGGAGGGCCTCGTTGAGGGGCTCCTCATCGGGCTCTTCACCAAGGGTCACATCCTCATCGAGGGGGTCCCCGGCCTGGCCAAGACCAGCGCCGTCAAGGCCCTGGCCGATACCGTCCAGGCGGATTTCAAACGGATCCAGTTCACCCCCGATCTGCTGCCGGCGGACCTCATCGGCACCGAGGTCTACCGCCCCAAGAGCGGCGACTTCTCCATTAAAAAGGGACCGATTTTCAACAACATCATCCTGGCTGACGAGATCAACCGCGCGCCCTCGAAAGTGCAGTCGGCCCTCCTGGAGGCGATGCAGGAGCGGCAGGTCACCATTGGCGACGCCACCTTTCCCCTGGCGCCGCCCTTTCTGGTGCTGGCCACCCAGAACCCCATCGAGCAGGAAGGCACCTACCCCCTGCCCGAGGCCCAGGTTGACCGTTTCATGCTCAAACTCCTCATGGACTACCCCAACAAGGCCGAGGAGAAGGAGATCATGCAGCGGGTGGGCTTCGCCGCCGATCTTGAGGTCAACCAGGTCCTCACCCCCGGAGAGCTGGACGAGATCCACGCCCTGATCCGCAGCATCTTCATGGATGAGAAGCTGCGCGACTATATCGTCGATCTGGTCTTCGCCTCCCGCCGTCCGGCGGAGTACGGCATCGATATCGCCAATTACATCCAGTTCGGCGCTTCGCCGCGGGCAACCATCTTCCTCAGTCTGGCGGCGCGGGCCTACGCCTTTCTTCAGGGGCGCGCCTTCGTGACCCCCCAGGATGTAAAGACCGTGGCCCCCAACGTGCTGCGTCACCGTATCATCCTGACCTACGAGGCCGAGGCCGAGGATCTGACCAGCGACGTCATCATCGAACGCATCTTCGACGCTGTGCCCGTGCCCTAAGCTTTTTTAAGGCGCAGCCAGATCAACAGGCCAATCCCTTATGCTCTCAGCCGAGATCATCGCCAAGATCAAGAAGGTCCACATCAAGAGTGGCCGCCAGGTCAACACCCTCATGGCCGGTCAATACCGCTCGGTTTTTCGCGGCAGCGGTATCGAATTCGAAGAGGTGCGCGAGTACACCCCGGGCGACGAGGTCAAGAGCATCGACTGGAAGGTCAGCGCCCGCCTGGGACGCCCTTTTGTCAAACGCTACCGCGAAGAGCGCGAGCTCATCGTCATGCTCCTCATCGACCTGAGCGCCTCCAACCGCTTTGGCACGACGCTGGCCACCAAACGCGATACCATCGCCGAGACGGCCGCCATCCTGGCCTTCAACGCCATCCGCAACAATGACAAGGTGGGCGCCATCCTCTTTACCGACCGCGTGGAGCACTATATTCCCCCAAAAAAAGGCTCCGCCCACGTGTGGCGCGTGATCCGCGAGATCTTCAGCTTTCGCCCCCAGGGGCGCGGGACCGAGATCGGCGCGGCGGTGGATTTTCTGGGACGGGTCTGCCGCAAGCGCAGCGTCACCTTTCTGATCTCCGACTTTCTGGTGCCCGCCATGGCGGAGGATGAGGGACTACGCCGGCGACTGCGATCCGGCGGACGTCGCCACGAGCTCATCGCCCTGATGGTGTCCGATCCGGGGGAACTGGAACTGCCCCGGGGAGGCATGGTGGCCTTCGAGGACCTGGAGAGCGGCCTGCGCATCACCTTCGATGGCGCCGATGCCCGTAGTCGCGAGGCCTTTGCCCGGCGTCAGAGCGAGACCCAGCGCGCCACCCGGCGCCAGCTGACCGCCCTTAAACTGGACACAGTGGCTCTGAGCACCAGCACCGAACCGGCGGACGCCCTGGTGCGCTATTTTCGGATGCGGGAGCGGCGCAAGCGATGAAGACCCATGCTTTCATAAGGCGGCCGCTTCTATTGCTGACCCTCCTTTTCTGTCTGGTGCCGGCGATGGCTTTCGCCGACACTCAACTACAGCCGCCCGCCGCCGGCCAGGTGGTGCCGGCGCCGACAAACCCCGACCGGACTGGGCCGGGGAGTTCCGGAGGGATTCCCCCAAACCATAGCCCCAGCGGGGCTATGGCCGACATTCACGATATCAAGCCGGTGATCCCACCCGACGAGTTTCCCACCACGGCCCTCTGGATCGCAGCGGCTGCGCTGGTCCTCATTTTGCTTTTACTGCTGGGCCGCTACCTGTGGCGACGGCGTAAAAAAGAGGGCGAGATCCCCACCCTCACGCCCGAGCTGCCCCCTGAGGAGAACGCACGTTTGGCCCTTAACGCCCTGGCCGCCGAACGTCTCGTGGATGGACGCCGTTTTTACTTCCGCCTCTCGGAGATCCTGCGCCGCTATCTCTTCGAACGATACGCCATCGGGGCCCCCGAGATGACGCCCGAGGAGCTCCAGCCCCTGGTGGCACGCCTGGATCTGCCTGATGGTCAGAGGGCCGTGCTGAATGCTTTCTGGTCCCACAGCGAACCGGTCAAGTTCGCCGGCCGCGTGGCTCTGGAAAACGACATGATGGCCGACCTTGAGCAGATGCGCAGTTTTGTGGAAGTGACAACTGCAGCCATGCGCGTTCCAGAGGAGGCGGCGCCCGCAGCTGCACCAGATAATGGTCCGCCACCCGTTTCTCAGAGGGGGGGCTGAAATCATGTTCCGCTTCGCCTCACCATACGCCCTCTTGCTTCTGGGGCTCTTGCCGCTGATGGTCTGGCTGCGCAACCGGCGACCGGTTGCCGTCCTGGCCCATTCGGGGCTGACTGCCGTGGCCGGGCTGAAGCCCACCCTGGCCCTGCGCTTCAGGCGAGTGATCCCTTGGCTCAAATGGCTGGTCCTCGTACTCATGGTGGTGGCCCTGGCCAGACCCCAGTGGGGGGTGCGCCAGAACACGGTTCTCAGCGAGGGGGTCAACATCGTTCTGGCCATCGATCTGTCCGAGAGCATGGCGGCCCTGGATTTCAAACACGAGGGCAAGGTGATCAATCGTCTGGAAGCGGTCAAGACAGTGGTGGCTGACTTTATCACCGGTCGTCAAGGAGATCGCATCGGCATGGTGGTCTTCGGTAGCAACGCCTACACCCAGCTACCCCTCACCCGGGACTACGACACCCTCATCCAGGTTCTCGACCGGCTTGAGATCGGCGCTGCCGGCAAGAGCACGGCCATCGGGGATGCACTCGGCATCAGCGTCAAGCGCCTGGCCGACATCGAGAGTAAGACCAATCTCATCGTGCTTCTCACAGACGGGCGCAGCAACAGCGGCAGCCTCAGCCCCGAGGCCGCCGCCCAGGCGGCCAAAGCCAAAGGCGTTAAGGTTTATACCATTGGGGTAGGGTCCAAGGGAAAGGTGCCCTTCCTGGTGAAGAGCCCCCTCTTCGGGGAGCGCTACGTCTACCAGCAGGTGGATATCGACGAGGCGACCCTGGGATCCATCGCCAAGGATACCGGGGGCCTCTACTTCCGGGCCGAGGATACCGAGGGGCTGCGGCAGATCTATGCCACCATCGACGCCATGGAGAAGACCGAGGTGGAGATGAAAACCTATGACCAGTACAATGATCTTTACATTTATGCCCTCCTGCCTGCTCTGGCCCTTCTAACTCTGTGGATGGGGCTGATCAACACCCGCTTTCTGGAGGTGCCGTGAAGTTCGCCCAAACCTACATGCTTTACCTGATCTGGTTGGTGCCCCTGGCGGCAGCGCTTTTCTGGTACGGCCACAGCAGCCGCCAGCGGATTCTCAAGCGGTATGCCAAGCCGCCGGGTCTGGCCGCGATCCTGCCTCCCGCCCTGCCCCGGCGGGGCCCCCGGGCCATCCTGGTTCTGGTGGTTATTCTGCTCCTGGCCGTCGCCCTGGCCGGCCCCCAGTACGGCTATCGCTGGCAGGCGGTGGAACGGCGCGGGGTGGACCTGGTCATCGCCCTGGACTGCTCGCGCAGCATGCTGGCCGAGGATATCAAACCCAGTCGCCTGGACCGCGCCAAGCGGGAGATCGTCGATCTGTTGAAGATGCTGGCCGGGGACCGCGTGGGGCTGGTGGCCTTTGCCGGCACGGCCTTTCTGCAGTGTCCCCTCACGGTGGACTATGAAGCCTTTCACCTTTTTCTTCAGCATCTGGGCCCCGATTTTTTGCCCGTGGGGGGCACCGACCTGGCCGCCGCCCTGACGGTGGCCACCCAGAGTTTCGACCCCGAGACAGCCACCGACAAGGCCGTGATTCTCATCACCGACGGCGGCCATACGGGCAGCGCTGACCTGCAGACGGCGGTGGATGCGGCCAGAAAAGCCAAGGTCAAGCTGTTCTGCATAGGCGTTGGCGGTGAGAGCGGGGTGCCCGTGCCCGCCGCCAAAGGGGGCTTCAAGAAGGATCGTAGCGGCAAGATCGTGCTGTCGCGTCTGGACGAGAACGGGCTCAAGCAGATGGCCCTGGCCACCGGCGGCGGTTATGTGCGCTCGGTTGCCGGCGACATGGATCTGGACGCCATCTACCACCAGCAGATCCGCAAAGAGATGAGGGCCCAGACCCTCACATCCAGCAGGCGTCAGGTGTGGGAGGATCGCTATCAGTGGGCCTTGGGGCTTGCCCTGGCCCTCCTGGTGCTCGAGATGCTTCTGCCGGCGGCGGTCCGGGGAAGGGTGGCCCGGGGACGGGCGGCCCGGGAAGGGGCTTTGGCTCTGAAAGTAATTCCCGTGATGCTTCTGTGCGGAGGCCTGCTTCTGCCCCAGCCGGGCTGGGCGGCCGACGCCAAAAAGGCGGTCGAAGCCTATAAAGCGGGCGAATACGAGACCGCTCTGAAGGGATTCATCGACGCCCAACTGGATGACCCCGACAATCCCGAGGTACTTTACAACGTGGGCAACGCCTACTATAAAAATGGTGATTTCGCCGCCGCCGGCCAACAATACAAAGACGCCCTCGACAAACTCGGCTCGCCCGAGGAGAATGCCGGTCTGGCCGCCAAACTGCATTATAACCTGGGCAATACCCAGTTTCGTGCAGGTCAATATCCCCAGTCCGTGGAAAGCTATCAAAAGGCCCTCGAACTCACCCCAGAGGATACCCAAGCCCAGGAAAATCTCGCGTTTGTCAAGAAAGTGATGAATCAACCGCCACCACCGAAAAAACCCAACCAGGGCCAGGATGGCGACAAAGAAGGGGACCAGCAGGACAAGCAGGATCAGCAGCAGGGCGGCCAAGAGGGGAACCAGAAGAACCCGGCGGAGGACTCGAATCCCTCCGGCGGGGAGGACCAATCCCAGGACGCTTCGGGAAACCGGAACCAGCAGGGGCAATCCTCCGGCGACCAGAAAGAAAAACAAGGGGAGCCTAGCAGCTTCGGCAAGGAGATGGACGCAAACAAAGATCCCAATGCCGCCGGCACCTCAGCCTCAGGGCCCGATACGAATCAGGATCAGGCCGCCTCCCAAGGCGCGGGTCAGGCGGCCGAGGGGATCGACCCCCAGCTCGCCGAGCAGATGCTCAACCGCCTCGAAGACAAGCCGGGGCGGGCTCTTATGCCCGCCTATCAGGGCCGGGAAGTGGAGGAAGATTGGTAAAACACTCACGCCATCTGATTGTCGTGCTCCTGCTGCTGATCGGCCATGCTTTTACCGGCAATGGCTGGCTGCCCGAGGCGGGGGCGGCCGATGGGGGCGATGTCAAGGTGCGCGCCCTGGTGGATCGCAAGGGCGTGAGCGTGGTCAGTGCCTGTGCCTGTTTTACCGGTTATTGCCCCGACTGTACCGAGGAATTACGCCACGAAGGGCGACTCTAGCCCTGGGCGGCGCTGG